>NZ_CP117430.1:2824702-3138558 GCF_030687395.1 Pseudomonas wuhanensis
TTATGACTGCCTCTGTCATGGGCGCTCGCGCTTCCAATACCGTCCAGCGCGCCACTACGGTGTTGGTGACGTTGCTCGGCCTGTTGGCCCTGACCTTTGTCATCGGCCGGGTCATGCCGCTCGATCCTGTACTGGCGGTGGTCGGGCCGGACGCGGACAGTTCCACCTACGACAGGTGTACCGGGCGATGGGGCTGGATAAACCGATCTGGACTCAGTTCGGCCTGTACCTCAACGACTTGCTCCATGGCGATTTCGGCAACGCGCTGTTGACCGGTCATCCAGTGCTCGACGATATCCGGCGGGTGTTCCCGGCGACCATCGAACTGGCGACCCTGGCCATTCTGTTCGGTGTTCTGATCGGTTTGCCGCTGGGCGTGTGCGCGGCCAGTAATCAGGGACGCCTTGGGGATCATGTGGCTCGGGTGATCACCTTGTTCGGTTACTCCACGCCGATTTTCTGGCTGGGCATGATGGGCCTGCTGGTGTTCTACGCCTGGCTGGGCTGGGCCGGCGGTGCCGGGCGGATCGACCTGGCCTATGACGGCATGGTTCCCGACGTCACCGGCCTGTTGTTGATCGACTCGGCCCTGGCGCGAGACTGGGAAGCCTTCGCCAGCGCCTTGCGCCATATCGTCCTGCCAGCGCTGATTCTCGGCTGAACTCGGTCGCTATATCAGCCGGATGACGCGCAGCTTCATGCTCGAACAGCTTTCCAGGAGTACATCATCACCGCCGGGTCAAGGGACTGTCACGTCGCCAAGTGGTCTGGGGGCATGCCTTTCGCAACATCCTCGTGCAGTTGCTGACAGTGGTAGCGCTGGCGTATGGCTCGCTGCTCGAAGGCGCGGTGCTCATCGAAACGTGTTTGCGTGGCCCGGTTTTGGCCAGTACCTGACCAGCAGTCTGATGCTCGGCGACATGAACGCGGTGATGGGCTGCGTGCTGGTGATCGGTCTGATTTTCGTCGCGCTCAATCTGATCAGTGATGCCTTGTACAAGGTCGATCCACGCACCCGTTAACGCGCAACGCAGCAGCACTAAAACTATAAAAAGAAGGATTCTTTAATGACGACTGCATTTACCAAACTGCACGCTGGCCTGATGGCGGCGGTCCTGGCTCTCGGGCCGATGACGCTGGCCAACGCCAAGACGCCGGCCGATCAGTTGATCGTCGGCATGAGCATGGTCAATCTGTTCTCCATCGATCCGGCCAATGCGCCCGGCCTGGATGCGTCCGGCGTCAACGCCAACCTTTACGACACGCTGATCAAGCGAGATCAGGGCAACCGGAAAAACACTTGCCGCAACTGGCCGAGCGCTGGGCGATCAGCGAGGACGGCAAGCAGGTGACGTTTCATCTGCGTCAGGATGTGAAGTTCCACTCCGGCAATCCGCTGACCGCCGAAGACGTCGCCTGGTCGCTGTACCGGGTGATGAAACTCAACTTCGGTCTGGCGACGACCTGGAAAGCCTACGGCTACAACGTCGATAACATTCAATCGCTGATCCGTGCCAGTGATGCCCACACCCTGGTTATCGATTTGCCGCAAACATGGACCCGCTGCTGTTGGTCGACTCGCTGGCGATCTCGCCCAGCGCCGTAGTGGTGGACCGCAAGACGGCATGGCGCATGAGAAAAATGGCGATCTGGGTGCCGGCTGGCTGGTGACCAACGAAGCAGGAAGCGGCCCATTCGTACTGACCAAATGGACCGCCAATGACTCTCTGCTGCTGACCCGTTTCGACGGCTATTGGGGCGGTGCGGCCAAGCTCAAACGTGTGGTGGTGCGTCACATGACCGAATCCCAGTCGCTGCGCCTGATGCTTGAACGCGGTGACCTTGACCTGGCCTACGGCATGGCCGCCCCAGACATTCGCGCCATCGACGGTTCGGAAAAAATTCAGGTGCAGTCGTTACCGCGCGGCACGATGTACTACGTGGCCATGAGCATGAAACAGCCTGAGTTCGCCAAGCCCGAGGTGCGCGAAGCGGTGCGCAACCTGATCGACTACAAGGCCTGGACGAACAGGTGATGCCGTATTACGGCAAGCTCAATCAGCAACCGATGCAACTGAGCCTGGAAGCGCGCCTGCCGGATCCGGGCTATCACATGGACGTGCCCAAGGCGAAAAAACTGCTCGCCGAAGCCGGTTACCCCGAGGGTTTCAGCACCACCATTCGTACGTTATCGGAGCCACCCTTCATCGACATCGCCGCGCGCCTGCAAGCGACGCTGGCCGAAGGCGGGATCAAGGCCAGCATCGTCACCGGCACTGGTAATCAGGTGTACGGCGCGATGCGTGCGCGAAATTTCGAGATCATCGTCGCCCGTGGCGCCGAGCGGTATCCGCATCCGTATTTCAGCCTGCGGACGTTCGCCTACAACCCCAACAACAGCGATGACGCCGGCTTGCCGAACTTCCAGGGCTGGCGTGCCTCGTTCTTTAACCCGCAGCTCAATAGCCTGATCGACCAGGCCGGGGTCGAACGCGACGGGGTGCAGCGGCTCAACCTGTATCACCAGGCGCAGGAACTCTACGACCAACAGATCGGGCCGATCCTGATGATTTCGCAGATGACCGACACCGTGGTCAGCGCTGCCGACGTCAAGGGTTCGCTGGCGATGATGCCGAGGCGACGCGTTACCTGGGCGTCTACAAGCAACGCTGAATGCGGCCGGTCGTGTCTGTGGACGCGCTGGGTGATCCTGAATTCAACCCGAGAACATGCCAATGATTGCCAACATGTCTTCTACCGATCCAACGCCAAACGGCAGGTGGATCGTACCCCCGGGTCCAGCTTCGATGCCTTGTGCAAGAGCGGCCTGAAAGTGCTGCACCACCTGTTGCGTAACCCAATGACCCTGGCCGGGCTACTGGTCGCGATGCTGTTGGTTGTGGTCGCGGCATTTGCCCCCTGGATAGCCACTCATGATCCGGTGGCGCAGAACCTCGCCAACGCGCTACAGGCGCCCGGCGCCGCTCACTGGTTCGGCACCGATGAATACGGCCGGGATATCTTTAGCCGGCTGGTCTATGGCTCACGCATCACCCTGTACATCATCACGCTGGTCACGGTGATTGTCGGTCCTATCGGCTTGTTTATCGGCACGTCTCCGGCTATTACGGCGGCCTCGTGGACACGGTCTTCATGCGCTTGACCGACATCTTCATTTCCTTCCCCAGCCTGGTACTGGCGCTGGCGTTTATCGCGGCCCTGGGTCCTGGCCTCGAACACGCGGTGGTGGCGATTGCCTTGACCTCCTGGCCGCCGATTGCGCGGCTGGCACGGGCCGAAACCCTGTCGTTGCGCAAGGCGGATTTCGCGTGGCGGTCGAGCTGCAAGGTCGACATCGCGAATTATCCTGCGGCACATTGTCCCGATGTGCATGTCGTCGGTGATTATCCGCCTGACCATGAACATGGCCGGGATCATCCTCACCGCAGCGGCGTTGGGCTTTCTCGGCCTGGGCGCCCAGGCACCGTCACCGGAGTGGGGCGCGATGATATCGACTGGTCGCCGCTACATGCTTGAGTGCTGGTGGCTGGTGGCTGTTCCAGGCGCGGCGATCATGCTGGTCAGCCTGGCCTTTAACCTGTTGGGCGACGGCCTGCGGGACATTCTTGATCCGCGCAGCGAGTAACCGGAGGCTGTATGTCTGCAATCAAATTGAACGTCGAAGGGCTCAATGTGCGCTTCGTCAATGGTCAGAAAGAAACCACGCGGTACGGGATGTGTCCTTCACCCTGGGGCGCGAAAAACTGGCCATCGTTGGCGAGTCCGGTTCGGGCAAATCAACTGTGGGACGCAGCCTGCTCAAGTTGCACCCGGCCAGTACCCGAATCACCGCCAAGGCCATGCAGTTCGGTGAAGTCGATTTGCTGTCGGCCAGTGAAAAAGTCATGCAAAAGATTCGCGGTCAGCGCATCTCGATGATCATGCAAGACCCCAAGTACTCGCTGAACCCGGTGGTCAAGGTCGGCGACCAGATTGCCGAGGCGTACCTGGCCCACCACAAGGCTAGCCGCAGCGAAGCCCGCGAGCGGGTGATGGAAATGCTGGAAAAGGTGCATATCCGCGATCCGCAGCGGGTCTACAACCTGTATCCCCATGAGGTCTCCGGCGGTATGGGCCAGCGCATCATGATCGCGATGATGGTCATCACTCGTCCGCAAGTGATCATCGCCGATGAGCCGACTTCAGCCCTCGACGTCTCGGTGCGCCAGCAAGTGCTCAGCGTGCTCGAAGAGTTGGTTGAGCAGCAGGAGATGGGGCTGATTTTTGTCAGTCACGACCTCAATCTCGTGCGCAACTACTGTGACCGCGTGCTGGTGATGTACGCCGGGCGGGTGGTGGAATCACTGGCTGCCTGCGACCTGCAACACGCCCAACATCCCTATACCCGTGGCCTGCTGGCGGCATTGCCGAGCATGGACAATCGTCGCGAACGATTGCCGGTGCTGCAACGCGACCCGCTCTGGCTGACTTGCTGAGGAATTGACCATGCCCATGATCCAAGCACACGCGCTGAACCTGAGTTTCGGCGTTGGTCCGGCCCTCAATCAAGTGCTGCACGACGTCAGCCTCAGCGTTGCCGATGGTGAATCCTTTGGCCTGGTAGGGGAGTCCGGCTCGGGCAAGACCACCGTGCTGCGCTGCCTGGCCGGGCAGTATCGGCACTGGAACGGCGAGCTGAGCATTGCCGGTGTACCGTTGCAGCACAAGATTCCCAAGGCGCATTTCCGGCAAGTGCAGATGGTTTTTCAGGACCCCTATGGTTCCTTGCATCCACGCCATACGGTCGACACTGCGCTGCGCGAGCCGCTGATTATTCACGGGGTAGCGGACAAGGACGACCGGATCAGCGAGATCCTGCTCAAGGTGGGTTTGAACGACAGTTACCGCTATCGCTATCCGCATCAGTTGTCCGGCGGTCAGCGCCAGCGAGTGGCGATTGCCCGTGCGTTGATTCTTGAACCCAGGGTCTTGCTGCTGGATGAGCCGACGTCGGCACTGGATGTTTCGGTGCAGGCGGAAATCCTCAACTTGCTGGCGGATCTGCGCCAGCGCGAGAAGCTCACGTATTTGATGGTGACCCACGATCTGGGTGTGGTGACGCACCTGTGTGATCGGGTGGCGGTGATGCAGCAAGGCAAGATCGTTGAACTGCTCGACAGTAAGGCACTCAGTCAGGACCTGGCGACCCACGCCTATACAAGAATGCTGGTGCAGGCCAGCCGTGATTTCAGCCAAGAGTCCGAGCGCCAGATGGCCGTTTGAACCGACCGATTTGCGGAGAAACAACCATGCCCCATTGCCTCATCGATTGCCCCGTAACCCTGGCCCAGCGCGGCGAGCAGACCCTGCTGGCCACCGTGCACGATGCCCTCGACGCCTTTGGCGTATTCAAGCCGGGGGATATCAAGGTTCGACTCAACGGTTTTGTCCATTACCGCTGCGGGTCTACCCAGATGATTTCGTCCATGTGGCCCTATACCTGTTTGCCGGGCGCAGTGCCGAACAGCAACGCAGCTTGGCTTCGGCGGTGTTGGCCGCATTGGTGGGCCTGCTGCCAGACGTCGAAGCCTTGTCCATGGATGTAAGGGAAATGCCAGGGAAACGTTCGTCAATCGTAGCCAATACCTCGAAGAAACCGGGCTGTCGGCCTGACCCCGTGGGGTCAGGCCCCCTGGCGTGATGACTGGCAAAGACAAGGAAAACGACATGCCGTATCAACCTCCCGCTGTTGCTCTGCCCAAACACTTTCTGGCGCGGTCACTGATCGCCGCCCTGGCCGTGAGTTGCAGTCTGTCATCGTGGGCGCTGCAAGCACCGTCGAAACTGCAAGTGCCGACCCTGGCCTTTGATGATCAGCAGATCATCCTGGTCTGGGAAAAACCTGCTGATCACACCGACATCAAGGACTATCGGGTCTACGCCAACGGCGTCCTGCTGGGCAACAGCAACGCCAACAATGACCGGGTATCGCCGGCCAAGCCCTATATCGACCGCTTCTACGAGCAGGACACCGCGAACTTCCACTACCGCATCGGCATTCACAGCTACACAGCCCAAGGTCTCAAACCCGACACCTCATACCGTTTCACCGTGCGTGCAGTGGGTGCCGATGGCAAGGAATCAGCTGACAGTCCAGCCCTCGTGCAACGTACGACGAAGGTTGCAGCGGTGTTCGACGTGAAAAGTACGGCGCCAAGGGCGACGGCAGCAGCCTCGATACCCTGGCCATCCAGACTGCGATCGAAGCCTGTACCGTTGGCTGCAAAGTGTTGTTGCCCAAGGGCATCTACAAAAGCGGCGCGCTTTATCTCAAAAGCAACATGACCCTGGAAATCGCCGAAGGAGCGACACTGCTGGGCTCCGAACGCGCCGAAGACTATCCGCTGGAGGGTTACATTCAGTACCCGTATTCGAGCACGGTGCGCCCGGCCTCGCTGATCAACGCCTTGCCGCGTGATCCGCGTCAACACCAGTCGTTCGAAATATCCGTATCGTTGGCAAGGGCACCCTTGACGGTAATGGCTGGAAGCGGCGCACCGATATCGTCGACGAGCGTGGTCAGCCATTACCGTTCTACCTGCCCAGTGATAACACGCGCTACCTGCAGGACGGCATCCTGGCCAAGGCTCAAGTCGAGCAAGCGGTGGCGCGTGGCATGAATGTCAAGGATGCCTACGGGCAGATGCGTTCTTCGCTGATCACCCTGCGCAATGTGAAAAACGTTTTCTACGGCGGTTTCACCGTGTTGAATCCGGCGTTCCACGGGATCATGAACCTGGAGACCGAAAACGTGGTGCTGGCCAACACTACGCACAAGACCTATGACGCCAACAACGGCGACGGTATCGAGTTCGCCAACAGCAAAGGCGCGTTGGTCTTCAACAACTTCTTCGACACCGGCGATGACTGCGTCAATTTCGCGGCTGGCACCGGTGCCGATGCGGTGCATCAAAAGCCGCAGGAGGATGCGTGGATCTTCAACAACTACTTTCGCAAAGGTCATGGCATGGTGGTTGCCGGCAGCCACACGGGGGCCTGGATTCAGAACATCCTGGCCGAGGACAACGTCTCTGACGGCACCGATGCGGGATTGCGAATGAAAAGTACAAACTTCATGGGGGGCGGGGCGCGGAACGTCACCTTCCGCGATTCGGCGATTCGCAATACCGTCAAACAGGCCTTCATTTTCACCCTCGACTACAATGATCCGAACGCCAAACTGGATTACCAGCGTTCAACAGTCCCGGGGCAATTCCGGGATATTCGAGTCGCTGATGTGAGCGTCGAGAATGCGCAAGGCAAGGCGATCGAGGTCAAGGGCGATAGTCAGAGCAACGCCTGGCATCAGGGTTTGGTGTTCGAACGCGTACGCTTCAGTGGCCCGGCCAAGGTGCAGATCGATGGGTTGAAGGATTCGCAGTTCGACAGCGTTGTATTCAGCGAGACGGGTGGGGGGAATTCATGGCAAGTGAGTAATAGCCAGGGTTTGTCTTTCAACGCGGTGGACCCGACGCCGCCATAGTCGTTGCTTGGAGTGCAGGTCGATGAACTTGCGCGGAGAATAAGCCATGAAGTTAATCTCGGTGACGCCGAGTTCAAAGCTGGACTTCTAGCCGCCAAAGTCGTCAATTGGCTATAGGTAGAATCCAATAGTGTAGCCTGGAATCACTCCTTCTTGGCTCTTGATACACCTTGAAAACAAGTCCAGAATTGAGTCTTTTCCTGCTTCGGCAAGAAAAGAAACCCCTTAGATTTCAATGGGCCGGACGCTAGATACGAGTCTCGTTTCCCGCTCCAAGCATTAAAAAATGGATCTCTGAAAAGAGGTCCATTTTTTTCGTCCAAAGAAAAGTCTTTCTTTGACTTTTGCCGCGCGCCGCCGCTGAAAACACTCAGATCCAGCCCCAATGGGTACATTTTCCAGTACATCAATCCGGTGCTCGGAGCGCCGCGAGTATCAGCGCCTGATATCGCTGGCGTGATTGATCGCCGAACTGCATCGCACTGGGTGCATGTCGAGATCAGACTCGCACGTGGCGCGCTCAGGCTACTTGTTTTCAACGTAAGACGCGTAAGGTGACGCGTCCTTTCATGGCTGTGCGTAGCCGTGATGACTGATTTAGAAGCTCAGGAGCGTTTGAGGCGCGCCGCTTTCAAGAAGCGGAAACAGGAAGAAATGATGATCGCCTGACCCTCAGTCAGTACGCCCTAACGTCGATCACCAGAGAATAACAAAACGATGAATAGCCTGAACTCGAAAGATTCGAATGGTCAGTTGGCACAGGGTTTCAAGCCGCGTCACGTCACAATGCTTTCCATCGCGGGGATTATCGGCGCAGGTTTATTCGTTGGGTCGGGACATGCCATCGCTGCCGCCGGTCCGGCGGTGTTGCTGGCTTATCTGTTCTCCGGCCTTTTGGTCGTTTTTGTCATGCGCATGCTGGGCGAAATGGCGGTTGCCAACCCGGACACCGGATCTTTCTCTACCTACGCCGACCAGGCAATCGGGCGTTGGGCGGGCTTCACCATCGGCTGGCTCTATTGGTGGTTCTGGGTTCTGGTGATACCGATCGAGGCGCTCGCGGCTGGCCATGTATTGAACCAATGGTTCCCACAGATCGATACTTGGTTGTTTGCTTTAGTGTCGATCATTCTGCTGGTCGTGACCAACCTGTTCAGCGTGTCGAAATATGGCGAGTTCGAATTCTGGTTTGCGATGGCCAAGGTCGTGGCAATCATCGGATTCATCGGCCTTGGTTTTGCGGTGTTGATGGGTTGGATTCCCGAGCGGGAGGCCAGCGGGTTGAGTCGACTCATGGAGGAACATGGCGGGTTTGCGCCCAACGGCTTGTCAGCGGTTGTAGGGGCATTCATCACCATCATGTTCAGCTTCATCGGGACAGAAGCGGTAACCATTGCAGCCGCCGAATCCAGCAACCCTGCGCAGAACATTGCCAAAGCCACACGCTCGGTGATCTGGCGCATCGGAGTGTTCTACTTACTGTCCATTTTCGTGGTCATTTCCGTGGTGCCCTGGAATGATCCGTTGCTGGCGTCCGTGGGCTCTTACCAGCGGGCGCTGGAGCTGATGAACATTCCCCATGCCAAATTGCTGGTGGATGTGGTGGTGTTGATTGCCGTGGCCAGCTGCATGAACTCGTCGATCTATATTTCCTCACGCATGTTGTTTTCGCTGGGCAAGCGCGGTGATGCACCGGAGCCGATGAAGGTAACGTCATCGGCGGGCGTGCCGAGGGCTGCGGTAATCGCCAGCACCGTACTGGGCGCCGGTGTGACCTTGTTCAGCTACTTCATGCCCGCCGGCTTATTCCAGTTTCTGCTCGCCAGCTCCGGTGCCATTGCGTTGCTGGTGTACCTGGTTATCGCAGTGTCGCAATTGCGCATGCGCAGGATTCTGCTTCGGCAGAACGTCACGTTGACCTTCAAGATGTGGTTGTTTCCCTGGCTCACCTGGTTGGTCATTGCCTTCATCTGCGCAGCGCTGGCGGTGATGATGGTGACGCCCGAGCACCGTATGGAGGTTTCTTCGACCATCGTCCTGGCGTTGGTGATTTCCTTTATCGGCCTTGTGACCACGCGTCATCATGGGCAGCCGCAGAGGGCGGTGTCGGCGGAAAGTGTATAGCAGCCTGATCATGGCCGTGAGCTGTCGGCGGCGATTTCGGAGATGTTCGTCTACGAACGCATCCGCAATGAGCAGGACCAGCAGACTTGAGCAAAGCCATGAACAGGGTGCCGCGTATCGAAGCGGGCACCGTTTGGGTCAACGCTCACGTATTGCTCGACCCTGCGATGCCGTTTGGTGGCGTTAAACAATCCGGTATGGACCGTGAGTTTGGTCACGCGGTTATTGAGGCTTACACCGAGCTGAAATCGGTGTGCATCGCGCACTGATTCAGCTGGGTGGTGAAGATACTCGAAAAAGATGGCTACCCTGTTGTGGCCGCCGCCAATCCATTGCGCAGTGTGAAGAGCGATGGCGCTGCTGTTTCCGCATTGCTGGCGGGCATCAAGTCTCCCGTTGTGCTGGTTGGCCATTCCTACGGCGGCAACGTCATCAGCGAAGCGGCCAACGACCGAGCCAATGTAAAGGCACTTGTTTACGTCAGCGCCTTCGCGCCCGAGGCGGGCGAAACCGTCGCCGGGCTAGCCGGCAAATTCCCGGGGAGTACTCTCGGCCCAGCCCTTGCGGCGCCTGTCGTGCTGGCTGATGGCGGCAAGGATTTGTACATCCAGCAGGATAAGTTCCACGTGATGGTTTCAAATCCGGAACCGGTAGCCCGATTGATTGAAAAAGCGGCGCGGCAATGTGCTTCCTGCGGGCGCTCGAACCGGCTTCCCCGGAGCGAGGGCCTACTCGAATAGTTGTAAACGCTCATCCTCCGACGTTTTTCAAGAGCTGCGGCTACGCGCATCAAAGCGCAGTGGTCAGCGGTCGAGATGTTTTAATTCACTAAAAGTTTTATTGACTAAAAAACAATACCGGGTAATTATTTCCCTGCATCTGCTCTCACGCAGAGTCATTTTTCAGGGGCAACCCGATGAATCAGAACACCGTGCCGTTGCTGGCCAGTCTTTACAACGAGACTAATGAATCGTCACTCGACGGGCGCATGACGCCTTTGCTGATGCAGGGTTTTCCGGCCGAACCGAAACGCCGCGTCACGTGGAACAACTGGATGCGCCCGCCGTTCAATCAGTGGGGCTTCCGCAATCTGGCGCGCCTGCGGCCCTCCATTGATGTGCAGGCGGGTTGTGGACCAGTCAGTGCGCTGACACAAACACCAAAGGCGCTGGATCAACTGCACTTCGACAGTGAATGTGGTCTGAGCGTCAGTGTCATCGATCACCTGGTGGCCAGTCACACCGACGCTTTTATGGTGATGCAGGGCGACGCCGTGCTGTTCGAGCGTTACTTCAACGACCAGCGTCCCCAGGACCGGCACGTCATGTTCTCGGTGACCAAGTCGCTGATCGGCACCCTGGGGGAGCAGTTGGTCTGCGATGGCATCCTCAATCCGCAATTGCCGGCGGCGTTTTACGTGCCCGAATTGTTGGGTAGCGCGTTTGGCGATGCCACGGTGCGCCAGCTGTTCGACATGGCTGTGGGCATCGACTACAGCGAAGTCTATGACGATCCCAACTCCGAGAGTTCGCAGTACGGCTACGCCTGTGGCTTCCAGCCGGCACCGGCGCAATACGCTCAGTTCGAGTCGCTGTATCAATACCTGCCGTCGCTGAAAAAACGCGGCAGCCACGGCGGCTTTTTCCATTACGTGACTGCCACCACCGAAGCCCTGGCCTGGGTCATGGAGCGCGCCTCGGGCAAGGCCTGCGATCAGTTGCTGCAAGACATCTGGAGCCAGTTGGGGTGTGAGCGCGACGGCTACTTCATGGCTGACCCTTGGGGGCGCAGTGTCGCCGGTGCCGGTTTCAGCGCCACCTTGCGCGACATGGCGCGGTTCGGTCGGCTGCTGGCAAACGACGGTCGCCATGATGGGCAGCAGTTGCTGTCGAGCGAGACCCTCGCACGCCTCTTCGCCGGCTCCGATCCCACGATCTACGCCGAAAACACCGAGTTCTCCCACTGGACCCCCGGCGCTTCCTACCGCAGCCAGTGGTACGTCTTCAACGACCACAGCCAAGCGATCATGGCCGGTGGCATTCACGGCCAATACCTGTTCGTCGACAAGCCGTCCGGCGTGGTGATCGTCAAGCAGTCATCGCTGACCGAGGCCGTCAGCCCATTCGATGCTGACAGCGTGCGCATGCTGCGTGCCATCGCCGCGCACCTGACTCACTGAAACGCCCCATAACGACAAGAATCTTGCGTCCTATTCGCCTGGCTCGGCCAGGTGTTGGCGGCGCTTTGCACCGCCATTTACTGCCCTGTAACAACAATAATCACACAGGAGCTTCATATGGTTTTCATGACGCGTTTCTCTCGAGCGCTCTTGGCGGTCGGTTTACCCCTGACCACCCAAGTCGCGCTGGCGGGCTACACCTTCGAGGACGGCAACCTCAAGGGTGAGGTCAACCTCACCGCCGGTGGGGCGACTCTTTCCACCCGTAACGTCAACTTCGGCAGCGGCCGCGTCGATGCGCGCAGCGGCAAGAATGGCGGTACGAAAATCGACTGGCAGGAGTTCTACGTCAAGCCCGGCGTCAAGCTGGAATACGCCCTGCAGCCAGACTTCAGCCTGTTGGCCGGTGGCTCGCTGGTTGCAGCGACCACCTTTGGCGATGGCGATGCCGGCGGCTTCACCCGCAGCTCTGATGGTGATGTAGCCACCGAAGAACTCTACGGCGGTTTCCGGGCCGGGGAGTGGACGCTCACTGCCGGCCGCCAGAACTACATGATCGGCACCGGCTTCATCGTCATGGACGGTAACCTCGATCAGCTCAAGGACGGCGCCTACTGGCTTGGCCCCAGAACCGCCTTCAAGGATTCGGCCATCCTGGCTTGGGATCATGGCGCATTGAAAACCCAGGCCTTCACCTTGCGAGTCGACGATGATCTGGGTGACTTCCGCATGACCGGCGCTAACCTGGATTACAACCTCGACGACCAGGTGACGCTGGGGGCCATGGCAATGAAGGTCAATGCCCTGGGGCCCAAGGGCAGTACACTGCCACGACGCCGCGACGGGATGCAGGTGTACAACGTGCGTGCGTTGAAGGCCAAAGTACCGGGCGTGCCGGACCTGACCCTGAATGCCGAATACGCTGTGGAGCGGGGCAGTGGTGAAGGCGTGGATTACGCTGCCAACGCCTGGTATGGCCAGGCGGATTACGCCTTCAACACGTTGCCGCTGACCCCGGTGATCGGCTATCGCTACGCCAGTTTTTCCGGCGACGACAACCTCGCCGACAACCGGCAGAAAGCCTGGGAGTCACTGAGCAAGGGCTTCGTCGACTGGAGCACCTGGCTGGTGGGGGATGTCGTCGGCAACTACCTGCTGTTCAACAGCAACGAAAACGTCCAACAGTTCTCGCTCAAGACCCACCTCAATGAAACGCTGACCCTCGGCGCGATCCACTATCAGTTCTGGCTGGACGAGAAAAACTACATGGGGGCGCCGGTCAGTGATCGGCGCTTTGCGGACGAGAGTGTGGTTTTCCTCGACTGGACCCCGACGCCGTCGTTCTATACGTCGCTCTCCTATAACTGGGTCAAGCCCTTGGCCGCTGCCAAGCAGGTGTTCGGCGATGACCAGAAATTCAGTGCACTCGAACTTTACTTCACCTACCGCTATTAAGTGTCGCGAGCCGCCGCGGCCGCGTAGGAGTGTTTCACCATGAACAAGAATGTACGTAACACCCTGTTGTCCGTCGCTCTGTCGTTGCTGACGGCGGGAGTGTCACTGGCTGAAGAGCGCACGGTGCGGATCTATAACTGGATCGAATACCTGCCACCGGAGATCCTCAAGAGCTTCCAGGAGGAAACCGGCATCCGTCCGATCTACGACGTATTCGACAGCGTCGAGACCCTGGAGTCAAAATTGCTCACCGGCAACTCTGGCTATGATGTGGTCTACCCCGGCAGCGCCAACCTGAGCCACCTGATCAAGGCGGGTGCCGTCCAGCCCCTGGACCGCAGCCAGCTGCCGAACTGGCAGCACCTGGACCCGGAGTTCATGAAAACCCTGGAAGCAGCGGGTGACACGGGCAACCGCTACGCGGCACCGTATCTGTGGGGCACCACGTTGATCGGCTACAACGTCGACAAGGTTCAGCAAGTCCTGGGCGCCAATGTGCAGATGAACACGTGGGACATGATCTTCAAGGAAGAGAATCTCGCCAAACTCGCCAGTTGCGGTGTCGGTTTCCTCGACGCGGCCAACGAAATCGTGCCCATCGCGTTGCACTACAAGGGCCTCGACCCCAACAGCCAGAAGCGCGAGGACTACCCGCAGGCCCAGGCGGCGATGATGAAGATTCGCCCGCACATCACCTACTTCAACTCCTCACGCTACGGCATGGACCTGGCTAACGGTGACATTTGCGTAGCCGTCGGCTGGTCGGGTGGCGTGGCGCTGGCCAAGCAACTGGCTGATGCGGCCGGCAAGGGCGTCAAGGTCGAGATGGCGTTGCCCAAGGAAGGTGCACCGATGTGGTCGGACGTGATGATGGTGCCGACCAACGCCCCCCATACCCAAGAGGCCCATGAGTTCATCAACTACATCCTGCGTCCGGATGTGATTGCCCGGATCAGCAACAAGATCGGTTACCCCAACCCGAACAAGGACGCGACCGCGCTGGTGAATGCCAACATTCGTAACAACCCCAACATGTATGTGTCGGAGGAGGCGCGCAAAACGTTGTTCGCCTTGCAGCCCATGCCGGCAGCCGTGGAACGGATCCGCACGCGCACCTGGACCAGCATCAAGACCAATCGCTGAACATCGTGGCCCGGTACTTTTATGCCGGGCCCGACGGGTGTGTGTTGATGCCGAGATCAAACGCAGCGTCGAGCAGCTTCAGCGAATCTTGTTCATTGAGTGTCCAGCCAAAGACATTGCCGCCCAGCACCCGAGGTGATTGCAGCTACGTGTGTTCTCAGGCTCGCATACCGTAAAAGAGCAGCTCGGTGATATTCCTCACCTGAGTGGAGTGTGACTCGATATCCGGCTGTTCCTGGTTGACCAGCCTGAACAACTGCAGGTGTGCGTAGTCGTTCAACAAGAAGGCGGCCAGGTCGACGTTGAGATCAGCGCGCAACTTGCCGGCCCGCTGAAGTTCTCTGAGCAAACCGCTGATTTCAGCCCTGAGTGCATCGTTCATCGCGCGATAGCCTTCGGGCAGTTCGTTGTCGCCGCCAAACAGGATCAGAGGCAGCAGTTCACGCCAGAGGCTGGGGTGCATGACTTCCAGGGCGTAACTGGTCAACAGGCGCTCCAGGTAACACATGGCGTCGACCGGATCCTCCATCTCGGGGATCTGACTGCGGGTGTCCTTGAGTGCACGCTGGTCGGCGTCGTGCAGGATTTCCAGAATGATTTCCTGCTTGTTTCCGAAGTACTTGAACACTGTGGGCGCCGACACCCCAGCCTGGTTGGCGATCTGTTCGATGGTGGTGTTCTGGAAACCTTGACGCTCAAACAATTCGATTGCTGCCTTGCTGATGGCTTGGCGTCGTTCGACTTTCTGACGTTCACGCAGTCCGCTCACGGGAGATTCCTGTCGCTATGAATAAAGGGGGGCGCACGTCGCCCAATAATCCTTGCAAAATACTTAATCGAGTAAAATTTTTAAAGCGCTAATTTCTGTAGTGGGTAGTTTCGCGACAGCGAAGGACCCAAGAAAGTCAGCCCAAGCTGCGTTCGGCGCAATGACGTGTTACCTGGATACCTTTATTCACCTATTTGAGGCGCGCTGAGCCATTTTGTAGCACACAGCGAACGTCGCGCCGATCCAGTACTCATCGAGTTTTTTTGTAAAAACTCCATTCCAATGAAGAACTTGAGCTGATTGCCAGAAGCCTGGCACGATTTCTGCTGTTTTGGATTTATGGATAATTGGATACAAAACTGCAAAAGGGTGATGCCATGCAATTCGCTCCTACCTATGTTGAACGTCAGCCCCTGACTGCCGAGGAGGAGGCTTACAACTTTCTGCTGGAAGCGATCTGCGGTGGCCGTTACCGCAAAGGCGACCGGCTGATCGCTGAGGACATTGCCAGCGAGATCGGCATGAGCCGCATGCCGGTGCGCGAAGCCTTTCGCCGTCTCGATGCCCAAGGCCTGGTGACCTTGAGGCCTAACCGTGGGGCCATTGTCAGCGGCCTGGATTTCGAGGAGCTACACGAAGTTTTCGAAATGCGCAGTGCCCTCGAAGGCCTGGCGATCCGAGTTGCCGTGGGCAAGATCGGTGAGCGTCAGCTGGCAGCGCTGGAACGCATGCTGGACGAGATGGATGACTACCGTGACGAAAGCGCCGAGTGGGTCCGACTTCATCGGGCTTTCCATGAATATCTGTGCAGCCTCAGCGGTCGGCCTCGGCTGATGAAACAGATCTCGGCCCTGTATTCGTTGATCGAGGCGCCGATGCGCCTGTGGCTGCAACACAGCGAAAAACCCTTGAGCGCTCGCCAGGAACACGTGGTGATCCTCGACGCCATTCGCTCGGGCGATGCCGACCGGGCCGAGGCGGTGGTGCGTCAGCACATCGAAGGCACGGTGCCGGCGTTGATCCAGTTTCTGCAATCGGAAAAATAGAATCGGGCTCGAGCCCGGCCGTGTTTTGACTTTGAGTACTGCCCCGTTACTAAACAACTGGAGTGTCTGGTCATGCATAAACGCCGTTTGTTACTTGCCGCTGTATCCCTCGGACTCTGTACACAATGGGCGGTTGCCGCGCCCCAAGTGCCGGAGCGACTGCAAAAAGCCGAAAAACTCACGTACTGCTCGGGCATGGATTCACCGCCCTTGGTGTCTTTCGATGAGGCGCAAAAACCCAGGGGGCTGACGGTCGATCTGGGGCTGGAAATCGCCAAGCGCCTGGGAGACAAATCGGTGCAGTGGCGGGTCATTCCTTTCTCCGGGTTGCTGCCGGCATTGCTCGCCCAGCAGTGCGACATGATTGTTGATCAGCTGTTCGACAAGCCCGAGCGGCGGGAGGTGATCGACATCGTCAATTACATGTATTCCAGCCAGTCAGTGGTCGTCCCCAAAGGCAATCCCAAGGGCATCAAAACCCTGGATGGACTGTCCGGGCACAAGGTGGCCGTGCTCAATGGCTCCACGATCAAAACCTTGCTGGACGCCGAGAACGAAAAGCTCACCAAGGCTGGCAAGACACCGATGAAACTGGTGGTCTACAACAGCGACACCGACGCCTTTCAGGCGCTGCGCATCAGTCAGGTAGACGCCTACGGCACCACCGTGGAAACCGCCGGTTACTACGCAGCCATGGCGCCCGATCTGTTCGAGGAAGGGGTGCCGGCCTTCAGCCGGATTCTCACCGGTCTGGGAATTCGCAAGGATGATCCGCAGCTCACCGCAGCGGTACAACAGATCATCAGTGACATGCGCAGCGACGGCAGTTACGTGCAGTTGCTGAGCAAATGGCATGTTTCCAGCGACACACTCGACTGAGGCTCACGCTCCATGAATTTCAATTGGGATGTGTTCTGGCAATACCTGTTGCAGCCCAGCGGGGTGTACCTCACCGGACTCTGGCTGACCTGTCTGATCAGTGTGCTGGCGATGGCGTTGGGCTGTGTGTTGGGGCTGGCGGCGGCGCTGATGCGTCTGTCGCGCAACCCGCTGCTCAACCTGCCGGTACGGTTTTATGTGTGGCTGATGCGCGGCACGCCGCTGTTGGTGCAGATCGTCTTTCTCTACACCGCATTGGCAGCCGGCGGGATCTTCCGCTTCGAAGACGTGGAGCTAGTTGGTCTGGTGGTGCCAGGCAATATCCAGGCAGCGATCATCGCCTTGGGCTTAAACGAAGGCGCCTACATGGCCGAGATCATCCGTGCCGGGATCGGCGCCGTGGACAAGGGTCAGTACGAGGCCGGGCGCTCCCTGGGCATGACGTTCGCCAAACTGATGCGGCGAATCGTTCTGCCTCAGGCGTTCCGGGTCATCGTTCCGCCGTTGGGCAACGAGTTCAACGTGATGCTCAAGAACACGACGCTGGTCAGTGTGATTGGCGTGCAGGAGTTGCTGCTGAGTACGCAAATGGTCACGTCGGCGACATTCCGGGTATTTGAACTGTATCTGGTGGTGGCGATTTATTTCCTGCTGCTGACCACCCTTTGGGGCTTCTTCCAGCGTTGGTTGGAAGCGCGTTTCGGACAGTCCGATCGACCCGTACCGCCGGCGGCTGGCAGCCGCATGTTCGGCCGCAGCACGCTGAAATTGCTGAGAGGGCGTTAAGCATGGCGCACAAAAGTGAAGAGCTGATCATCGAGGCGCTGGACATTCACAAGTCCTTCGGCGACCTGAAGATTCTCAAGGGGATTTCCTTACAGGTGCGGCGCGGTGAAGTGGTGGTGTTGATCGGTGCCTCGGGTTCGGGCAAGACCACCTTTATTCGCTGCATCAATCTGCTGGAGGACATTCAGGGCGGGCGCATTCGCGTCAACGGCCGTGCCATGGGTTATCGCGAGCGCGCCGACGGCAGCCTGGTGCGCGACTCCGAGCGCAACATCGCTCGGCAGCGGCGGGACATCGGCATGGTCTTTCAACGTTTCAATCTGTTCCCCCACATGACTGCGCTGGAAAACATCATTGAGGCACCGATCCAGGTGCTGGGTGTGCCTCGCGCTGAAGCCTTGGAACAGGCCCGGGCGTTGCTCGCCCGGGTCGGTCTGGCGGACAAGGCCATGCATTACCCGTCGATGTTGTCCGGTGGACAGCAGCAGCGCGTGGCAATTGCCCGGGCGCTGGCGATGAAACCTCAAGCCATGCTGTTCGACGAGCCCACCAGCGCCCTGGACCCGGAAACCGTTGGCGAGGTGCTGCAGGTGATGAAGCAGTTGGCCGATGACGGCATGACCATGGTGGTGGTCACCCATGAAATGGGTTTTGCCCGAGAAGTCGCGGACCGCGTGGTGGTCCTCGATCAGGGCGAACTGATCGAGCAGGGGCCGCCGGAGCAGATATTCAGCCGACCGATACACCCGCGAACCCAGGCCTTTCTCAGCCGCGTGCTGTGACCTTTGAGTCGAGCCTTTTATCGCCCGGGAATGGAACCGGTTTACATCCGCCTAATGAATCTTTGTCTGGAAGAGCTTTTGCCATGTTGAAATTCTCTGCCCATGAATATCCTTATCCGTCGCAACGTCAGAGCGTGTTTGCCCGCCGTGGCATGGTCGCGGCTTCCCAGCCGCTGGCTGCCGAAGCTGGCATTGAGATCATGCGCAAGGGTGGCAATGCCATTGATGCCGCGATTGCTACGGCGGCAGCGCTTACTGTGGTTGAACCCACCGGCTGTGGCTTGGGCGGCGACGCCTTTGCCCTGGTCTGGAGCAAGGGCCAATTACACGGGTTGAACGGCAACGGCCAAGCGCCGACAGCGCTGACTATCGATGCAGTCAAGGCTGGCGGTCACGAGCAGATGCCACTCTACGGCTGGACTCCGGTAACGGTCCCCGGTTGCCCGTCGGCCTGGGCCGAGTTGTCCAAGCGTTTCGGCAAGCTGCCCTTTGCCGAGTTGTTGCAGCCCGCCATCAGCCTGGCTCGGGAGGGCTTCCCAGTGTCACCGGTGGTCGCGCGTCAATGGCAGACTGCTCTGGATGAATTCAGCCCCCATCGAGACCCGGTGCTCGATGCCTGGTTCGATACGTTCCTGATCGATGGTCGTGCGCCTAAGGCCGGTGAGTTATTCCGTAACCCGGCGCAAGCCCGAACGCTGGAAGAGTTGGCGGACAGCACTTGCGAGAGCCTCTATCGCGGTGATCTGGCGCAGCGTCTGGATGCCCATTCCCGCGCCACCGGCGGCTACCTGCGAGCCAGCGACCTGCAAGACTACCGCGCGCAGTGGGTGGAGCCGATCAGCATCAACTATCGTGGCTACGATGTGTGGGAAATCCCCCCAAGCGGGCAAGGACTGGTGGCCCTGATGACCCTGAAAATCCTTCAGGGCTTCGACTTCGATCACCGAGACAGCCAGCAGACCTGGCACCGTCAGTTGGAAGCCATGAAGCTGGCCTACAGTGACGGCCTGCATTACATCACCGATCCGCTGCACATGCGTGTGGCGGTGGCTGATCTTCTCAGCGATGCCTACAGTAGTCAGCGCCGTGAACAGATCGTTGATCAGGCTCAGGCACCCAAGCCCGGCGCCCCCCACACCAGCGGTACGGTGTATCTGGCCACGGCGGATGCGGAGGGCAATATGGTGTCTTTCATCCAGAGCAACTACCACGGCTTCGGTTCCGGCGTGGTGCTGCCTGACAGCAGCATCGCCTTGCAGAACCGCGGGCAGGAATTCAGTCTCGACCCTGATCACGCCAACTGCCTGGCACCGGGCAAAAAAACCTTCCACACCATCATCCCCGGTTTCCTCAGTAAAGATGATGCGCCGGTCGGACCGTTCGGCGTCATGGGTGGCTACATGCAACCCCAAGGCCATGTGCAGATGGTCATGAATCTTGTGGATTTCGGCCTCAACCCCCAAGCCGCGCTGGATGCTCCTCGTTGGCAATGGCTGGGGGATATGAAGGTCGGTATCGAGCAGGGGGCGTCACGAGATTTGGCTGCGTCGCTGGCACGGCGCGGACACAAGGTTCAGGTGGATTGTGACCTGACCGACTATGGCCGAGGGCAAATCATCATCCGTGACCCGGACACCGGGGTGCTGTGCGGCGGCACTGAGCCGCGGGCCGATTCCCATATTGCTGTGTGGTAGCACTTCCGGTGGTAGATGCCGTTTCTGTCACTCGGCATCCGAAGTCCGCGCGATCTTATACAGGTTGCTTCACTTTTCGATGCACCCACTGCGCCTCGCTTTGCAGTTCCAGGACGTGCCAATGGAAGCGCTCAAGCGAAGCATTATGTCCGACGCTGATCAGGATCGTTTCCGGTAGCGTCTGTTTAAGCATTTGATAGCAGCGTGCCTCGTTGGCTGAATCCAGTGCCGAACTGCTCTCGTCGAGGAACAGGACCGTGGGGCGGGCCAGCAGTGCCCGGACGAACGCACAGCGTTGCAGTTCGCCGACGCTGAGGGTCTGCGACCAGTCCCGTTCCTCATCCAATTGATCGCTCAAGTGGTGCAGGCCGACTTGCTGCATGGCCAGGCTCAGAGCGGCATCTTCTTCGCGTTGGGGAGGATTGGGATACCAGAGCGCCTCGCGCAGGCTGCCCAGCGGCAGATAAGGTTTTTGCGAGAGTGTCAGCGCACGCTCACGGTCATAACAGGTGGAGCCAGAAGCATGATGCCAAAGCCCTGTGATCGTCCGAATCAGTGTCGATTTGCCATAGCCGGACGGCGCGCTGATCAGAAGGCTGTCGCCGGGCTTGAGTGAAAGGTTGAAGCCTTTGAACAAGCGCCGGCCGTTCGGCAGCCAGATGTCCAGATCCTTGATATCGAGGCCGCTGTCCTGCTGCTCGAGCCTGATCTTCGACTTGACCTCGACGTTATCCAGTCGGTCCTGGAAACCGATCAAGCGGTCGATCACCGATTTCCACTCCGACAGCTCTGGAAATACGCTCACCAGATAGGCGATGGCCGCATGCACTTCTCCGAAGGCGGCGCTTATCTGGGTCAGGCGACCGAGGGGAAAGGCGCCCGCGAAGAACTGCGGCGCCATGATGAACATGGGAATGACCGTAGCGCTGTTCAAGTAGAAGGTCGAGTAGCCCATGATCAGCTTCTGTTTTTTCACCAGCGCCCAGAAGTTTTCCAGGGCTGCGCCCAGGCGTTGGTTCAAACGTGCGTTCTCCAGGGCTTCGCCCCGGTATTGGGCGATCGAGTCGGCGTTCTCCCGCAGGCGGATGAGCGAGAAGCGCAAATCCGCTTCGCGCCGCTGTTGCATGAAATTGAGGCTGGGCAGCGCGCGCCCGAGCCAGAACGCGACGCCGGTGCCCACTATCGCGTACACCAGAGCCACCCACACCAACAGCCCCGGGATGACCAGCGACTGACCGTTGAACGGCACGCTGACGAGGCTGGAGGCCTGCCAGAGAATGTGCAGAAAGGAAAACAGCGACACCACCGACGTCAACAGCCCCAGGCTCAACTTGAGCGACTTGACGATAAAAAGGTCGATGTCCTCGGCGATCCGCTGATCGGGGTTATCGACGTCGGTCTCGGTCAGTTTCAGCTTCTGGTAGCGCTGGCTGTCCAGCCATTGATCGAGCATGTTCCGGGTGGCCCAACGACGCCAGCGTATCGTCAGCTTCTGCTGGAAATGAAACGCGCCCACGGTAAAGGCCGCCATGCCGATTTGCAGCAGGATGAACTGCAGGCTGCCCAGCAGAAAACCGGCGTAATCCATGGCCTGCAAGGCGTTATAGAAATGCAGGTTCCAGAAGTTGGTGAGGATGTTGATCCCCACCAGGCACAGGGTCATGAGCACGGTGGCCAACAGCAGCAACAGAGCCGGGTACTTCTCCTCGGATGCCCAGAAAGGCCGCGCGAGGCGCCAGAAATTGCGGAGTGTGTGCATGTGGTCTTGATGAGCCCGGTCGCTAGCGACGTTGAGTTTGCAGGGGAGGGAGGATAGGATCGGCCAATGCTAATCGTTTGCATTAATTAGGGAAAGCCACGGGAGACCCGTTATCGAATTTCCAGAATGGCTGAACCAGGCTTGGCCGCCGATACAACGGGTCATCCGGCATGAACCTGGTGATCAGCCTTCCATAGCGTTGAACCAGCTTGCCGACCCTGCCGTGCTGCAACCGTTGCTGACCCGGTTCGCCCTGCGTTATCCGGGGGTGAACCGCGCAGCCGTGGTTTCGCAGTGGTCGATGAACTACATGAGCATCGTCCTGCCGGCCGCCCTGGCCTGTGTGCTCACGCGCCATTGTGCGATCGACTTCTGGGGCAAGGAGGCGGTGGTGTTGCACGATGACGGTGAACCTGTGGCGCTGAGCTTGACCGCCGGCCCCCCAATCCTGGCCCCCGAAGATCGTGCAGCCTACTGGTCGCGGTTGATCCATGAGCACCTGGCCCCGCTTTTCATCACCCTGGCCGCCGCCGGTGGCCTGGCGCCGAAAATATTGTGGGGCAACCTTGTAGCCATTTGGGATGGTGCCTTCACGAGAATGAATGCCGACTTGTCCAGAGACGGATTCGCCGAGGCGCACCAGTGGCTGGAACAGGCCACGGTGAATGACGGGCGCCTGAAGTTAAGGGGGCTGCAGCGCATGGTCGAGTCACCTGCGCCGCAGATTTGTGCCTGTCTGCCATTGCGTCGGCATTGCTGTTTGCATTATCAGTTGCACGAGCCGGTCGAAGGCGAGCCGCCAGTGCTCTGCGAGTCATGCCCCAAGTTGCATCGCCTGCCTGTTGCAGAGCAGGTGAGCTACCTGCACTACATCTATCAGGACAACTGAAGAGCGCCCGTCCGGGCGCTGACATCACCGCCTCTCATCAGGCATAAGCCGCGTCGGCCTGGACCTGAGTCAGGCGGCCGTTCTCGACTTTCAATACCCGGTCGGCCTGCTGGAAGTAAGCGTCGTCGTGAGTGATCACGATCACGGTCTTGCCCCGGGCTTTCAACTCCGGCAACAGCTCCATGTAGAACACTCGCTTGAAGGTCGGATCCTGGTCGGCGGCCCATTCGTCGAACAGATAAAACGGCTTGTCGTCCAGATACGCCGACACCAGCGCCAGTCGCTTGCGTTGGCCCGTGGACAGATCCACGGTGGAAAAGCGATCGTCGACGATGCTGACTTTATGCCCCAGCCCCAAGGCTTTTACATAACGCGTCGCTTCAGCGGTGCGGTGCTCGGCGTCCGGTCCGTCGTCGCCCAGCAAATGTTCGAACAGGTGGAAATCGGCAAACACGGCGGCGAAGTGCTGGCGGTATTGCTCGCGGTTGTCGTCGTCCACTTCCACGCCGTTGAGCACCACACAGCCGGCTTCCGGCGCATACAGCCCGAGCATCAGCATGGATAGCGTGGTCTTGCCACTGCCGTTGCCGCCGACCACAAACACCAGCTCACCCTGTTCCAGCGTCAAGTCCACTGGCCCGAGCATGAAGGGATGATCCTCATGTTCGCCGGGGTAGCGGTGGCACACACCATTGAGCAACAGGCGCATCGGGCCTTCCTTGGCGAACAGGTTACCGACCGGCGCGGCAGCCTGGGCTTCGGTGCTCAGCTCGGCGTCCAGTTGGCGAATGCGGTTCAGGGCGATGCTGGCCTGACGCAGCGAGGGCAGGGCGATCATCAGGTCGGAAATCGGCCGCACCAGATACAGCAATGTCACGGTGAAACTGGTCAGCACGGTAATCGATTGCGGCAGCCAGAACGGTACGACAAACAGCAGCACGCCGAGGTTGAGGTAGAACAGCAGCGTGCCCAGGTTGGCCACCACCGAATACCCGGCCATGCCGCGCAGGAACCGCACACGAAACTCATCGGCGCCCGGACGGATGACGCGCTCGACGAAGGCTTCGCCGCGGGCGTTGCTCAGTTGCAACTCCTTGCTGCCCTCGATCAGGCTGCGAAAGTGCTGATAAAGCACGTCCTTCTGTTGGCGCACCCGCTCCAGATGGCTTAACGGGCCCCGTTCAGCCAAGTGAAACGCGATCAAACCGACCAGCAGGAACAACGCCAGAATCAACAGCAACGACCACGACAACCAGGCCAGATAGGCGAAGCACGCCAACGTCACCACAGCGTTGACGAACAGCAGCGGCACCCACTCGAACGCGGCGGTAAAGGTGTGTACGTCTTCGGTGAGGATCACCAGCAAACGGTGTTTGCCCATGCCTTGCAGGCGTTTGAGCGGGGTGGCGAGCAGCTTGCGCGAGAGGTCGATGCGCATCTGGAAAATGGCGCTTTGGGTCAGGTGCAGCAGCGACAGTTCCGAACAAAGTTTGCTCAGCAGCATGCCGGCGCACAGCCCGAAAAACCCCAGGGCCAGTTCCGGCAATTGCTGCGGGTTGGCCAGCCCGCGGTTGATCAGAATCACCAGTCCCGCACTGGCCAGACCGCCCAGTGCACCGGTGATCGAGGCCAATGCCAACAGGCGTGCCGATTGGCGGTAAAGATAAAGAATCAAATTCATGCGACGGTTTCCGTCGAGGCCATGGCCAGCGACTTGGTGAGTTGTTCATGGAAGGCAGGCTGCCCGAGGATCGTGTCGTGATCGGCGGCGACCTGATGATGACAGGTTCGCTGGCTGATCGCGTCCCACTGCGCAGGCAGGGTCGGGCGCTCGACGAGGGTCTGTCCGGCCCACCACAGGTGCAGGGTGGCACGCACTGTGGGCACTGAATAGCCGTTGACCCAACGACGCGCGTCGGCCATCACATTCAAGGTCTGCTCGACGTAGTCTTGCGGTGCGTTGAGGCTCAGGCCGTTGGCAGTCGACCATTGCAGCAAGGCGAAACGCAATTGCTCCACGCGACCCAGCTCGGCAGAGGCCGTGCGCAGCTCCGTCAAACGTTCCGGGGCGAGTGCGGCCAGGCGCTGGCGACTGTCGCTGCTCAGCTCTTGTTGTACGATCGCCAACAGCGCTTCCCACGCCAGTGTTTCGTCCTCGGCGTGAAACGTGCTGTCGAACAACCCAAGCCACTCAACTGTTTGCCCTAGCGCTTCCAGTTGCCGGGTCAGTTCCAGCGCGAGCAATCCGCCCATGGACCAACCGCCCAGACGATACGGACCTTGCGCCTGAACCTGCTGGATCTGCGGCAAGTATTCGCTGGCCAATGCGACGAGGTCTTGATTACGCAGCGACTCGGACAACGCAATGCCATACACCGGCATCGCTTTCGGCAGCCCGGCGACCATCGGCAGATAGTGATGAACCCCGCCCGCCGGCTGGTGCAGGCAGAACAGCGGCACCTGTCCTGCTTCGCCGGCCTGCAAGGTGATGACGGCTGAGCGATTGTGCGGCTCGGTGATCTGCTCGGCGAGCCGGATCAGCGTCGGGTGCTGGAAGATCACGTTGACCGGCACTTCAATACCGAGCATGGCACGCAGCCTTGCGGTCATGCGCACCACCAGCAAGGAATGGCCACCGAGGGCGAAAAAGTCGTCGTGACGACCGATCACTTCGGCCTCCAGCAGTTCTTGCCAGACCGCCGCGAGCACCTGTTCGACATGACCTTCGGGCGCCGCGTAAGCCGCGAGGCTGCGGTTCGGCACCCGGGCCAGCAAGGCACGATGGTCGACCTTGCCATTGGCGGTGCGCGGCAGTTGCGCCAGCCACTGGATGTCGGCGGGAATCATGTGCGCCGGCAACAGGGTCGCCAGGGACTCACGCACAGCGTTGGCTTGAACCTCAGAGGCCGATTCAACGAAGGCACGCAAGCCCGGTTCGGCTTGGGTGGTGTCCAGCAAGACCACAGCCAGTCTTGCGCCGCTGACGCTGCACAGCGCAGTTTCGATTTCGCCCAGCTCGATGCGGTAACCGCGCAGTTTTATCTGCGAGTCCGTACGTCCGAGGAACACCAGTTGCCCGTCCAGATCTTGCCAGGCGAAATCGCCGGTGCGGTACAGACGTTGGCCGTCGAGAGCGGGATGACTGGCCCGGATGAATTTCTCGGCGCTCATCTGCGGCAGGCCCAGATAACCTTCGGACAATCCTGGTCCGGCAAGGTGGATTTCACCTTTGAGTCCCCGGGCCACGGGTGCGCCGTCGCTGTCGAGCAGGTACACCCGGGTGTGGGCGATGGCGCGACCGATGGGTACGGAACCCGCGTCCTGATCGGGCTGGCAGAGGGCGACGGTGCTCCACACCGAGGCTTCCGTCGGTCCGTATTCGTTGTACAGCTGCGCGTCGGGTTGGCGACGATAGTGGCTGTCGACCAGCGCTGGCGGGCAGCTTTCACCGGCGACAATCGCGGTGTTCAGCGGGCTCGGGCTGTCGCCCAGTTCGTCCAGCAACAATGCGTAAAGCGAAGGCAGCGCCAACAGGTGCGACACGCCGTGGTTGCGGATCAACCGGGCCAGTTGCAGCGGATCTTTCTGTTCGGTTTCGCTGGCCAGGTGCAGGCAACCGCCTTGGGCCAGGCTCCAGAACAGCCCGGCGATGGAGCTGTCGAAGGCGAACGACGACAGCAACAGGAAGCGTTGCACCGGCTGCGGATACCCCGCAAGCCGCGCCGCCAGGGAATGCAGGGCGTTGGCATGGCTGATGACCACGCCTTTGGGCTGGCCGGTACTGCCCGAGGTGTAGATCAGGTAGGCCGGTTGGTCTCGCGAGATTTTCGGCTCGTTCTGTAACGGCACTGCCGGCATCGCTTGATCGATCGCCAGCGCACTCGGCTGCCAGTCCGCCGGCAGGTCTTGCACGCGGGCGCGGTGGGTCAGCACCAGACGGGCCTGGCTGTCGCGCAGAATATGTTCGATGCGCTCGGTCGGGTAGGCCGGATCGATCGGTACGTAGCAGGCTCCAGCGCGCAGAATCGCCACCAGCGCCACCACCGCATCGATGTCCCGCGGCAGGAAGTGTGCAATCCGCGCGCCGGGTTCCAGGCCTTGGGCGAGCAGTTGCCGGGTAAGCGCACTGACACGCTGATCCAGCTCGGCGTGGCTCAAGGTGCCGCTCGGGCCGGTCACTGCCGGGCGTTGGGCGTTGGTGGTCGAGCCCTGAGCGAAGCAGGCGGCCAGGTTGGGCAGGGCGAAGGTGGCGGCATAAAGCTGTTCTTGCGCCGCGCTCAGGGTGGGCGAAGCAGCCAGTGCGGCGGTCACCCGTTGTTGCTCGGCGGCACTGCAAGTCGCCATGCGACTCAGGCTGGCGGACGGCTCACGTAAACTGTGCTCGATCACGCTCAGCAGTTGCTCGGCGAGGATCTCGACATGGGCCGAGGTGTAAAGCGCGGCATCAAAATGCAGTGACAAACCACTGGCTGAGCGCGGCTGATACTGCAACAGCAGCGCGCAACCGGCGCTGACACTGTCAGCCTGTTCGATCTGCCAACCGGCATCGTTCAGGGCACTGTGCGGCGTCATCGAGAGTTCGCGAAAGCCCACGTCCGATAACAACGGCACGTTGCTCAAGTGGCTTGGGTAGCTGTCCCGGGCATCGTTGAGCAGGCCGACGCGCTCGGTCAGTTGCTGGCACAGCGCGGCAAACGACAGCTCGGGCGCGGTGTCGAGGGTCAGCGGCAACGGTTCGCAAAACAGGCCGAGGGCATCGCCCAGCACATCCGGACGGGCCTGGTTCTCGTAGGCGAGCGTCAGGCGTTCGGCTTCGCTGTAGCGTTGCCACAAGGTGACCCAGGCGGCGAGCACGACAGTGCCGCTGCTGACACAGAGGCGGATCGCTTGCTGATCGAGGCGTTGCAGGGTCGCGCCGTCGAGTGGCAGTTGCACCCGGCCCAATTCGATAGGCGCGGATGGCGCTGTGTTCTGGCGCTGCCAGGGCAACGGCACATCCACAACCACCGCGCTGAATTGCTCATCCCAGAACCGCCGGCTCTGTTCGTCGTCCACCGACTCCAGGCGCCAGGCAGCGTAGTCGGCGTATTGCAGCGGCGGCTCTTGTGGCGCCGCTTGCAAGTAGCCCAGCGCCCACTCTTCGCCGAGGTAGCCCAGGCTGGTGCTGTCCAGATGCAGCGCTGGCAAATGAAGCGTTGCTGATCTGCCATCGACGTCCAGTTGTAGTTCAATTCCCAACGCCTGCAAATCAGCGGTCGAATCGTCGATCACCTGCATCGGCAGCGACAGCCCCGGCAGTTGCGGGTAACGGGTGCGCAGAATTTCGTGGCGTTGCATCAGCGCCAGCAAACTGGTGTTCAGCCGTGCACTGTCCAGCGGTTGTTCACTGCGAATGCGCAGCGTGGCCCGCTGTGCTGTCGGTGCCAGGCGGGTTTGTTGCAGGCGCCACAGGTGAGCCTGTTGTGGCGACAGTTCAAAGCCTTCCAATGGCGTGTTTTCGTGAGTCTGAGTCATGCTGAGACCTGTACAGAAAAGTGGGACATGAGCGTCAATTGGCCGATGACCATCATTGTTCGGCATCCTTCACGACACTGCGGCGACGGGCTTGGCCCAGGGTGCTCTGACGCGCGCTGCCGGCTTCACGCAGCGCGGCTTGAGCCTGGTCGCGACGGGTCTGTTGCAGTTGATTGAGTGGCTGCAGCAACTGGGCGACGCTGGTGTCGGCGTCCAGGGCGAGTTGCTCCAGCAGGCAGACGAACAGGCTGTCGAGCAGTTCGATGTAGGCACTGGCGTAACGCCCGGTGTCGTAGTCGTACACCACCAAAAGCCCTTCGCCGTCATCCACGACATTGATCAGCAGGTCCACATCCGAAGCCTGTGGCTCCAGCGCTCGCTCGCTGATCGCCAGACCTGGCAATTGCAGGTCCTGTTGACGGGTGTTCTGCACCACCAGTTTGACCTGGAAGAACGGTGTGTACCGCGCGTCCCGCTGCGGCAGCAGGTCGGCTACCAGCGCATCGAACGGCAAGTCCTGATGGGCAAAGGCATCCAGCGCCACACGTCGGGCATCGCTCAGCAGTTCATCAAATGTCTGCTCGGGCGTCACGCGGCAACGCAGCACCAACTGGTTGACGAAGAAGCCAACCATGTCTTCGGTCTGTTGCTGATGACGGTTGGCGATGTCGGTGCCCACCAGCAGGTCTTCACGTCCGGTCTGCTGATGCAGCAACACGTTCAGCGCACTGTGCAACAGCATGAACGGCGAAGCCTCGCGGGCCGCCGCCAACTCGCCGATGGCCCGGGCCAGCGATGCGGGCAGGCGACTGCGATGACGTGCACAACCGCCATGCTCGCGGGTCTGAGCGCCCGGCAACAACAGCGGCGCCGGGCTGGCTTGCAACTGCTGGCGCCAATAGGCCAGTTGTTGCTGCCAGACCGGACCCGGCAGGTGCGTGCGTTGCCACACGGCGAAGTCAGCGTATTGCAGGGTCGGGGGGGCGATGCGGGCAGCGGCGGTGCCAAAACCGGTGTAGTCCGTGGCCAGTTGATCCACCAGTTGTGCAATGGACCAGGCGTCCACGGCAATGTGGTGCATGGCGATGGCCAGTACGTGGGTCTGCGCGTCCAGTTGCAGCAATCGTGCACGAATCAACGGCGCCTGGGTCAAGTCGAACGGCTGGCCGAAGACCTCAGCCAATTGCACCTGGATGGCCGGTTCCTGTTCCTGTGCCGAGACATGCTGCAGATCGGTGACCGGCAGAGCAAATTCCTGCGCCGCTTCGATCCGCTGCCAGGGTTCACCGTGATCGCTGTGCACGGTGCTGCGCAGCACCTCATGACGGGCGATCAACTGCTCGAACGCCAGGCGCAGGGCTTCGACATTCAGTGCCCCGGTCAAGGTCAGGGCGAACGGAATATTGAAGCCGCTGGAGCCAGGGTTCAACTGCTCCAGGAACCACAGACGCTGTTGGGCAAACGACAGCGGCAACGGCTGCGAACGGTCTGCCCGAGTAATCGAAGGCAGGGCCATAGGCGTTGCCTGCAAGCGCGCGCCGTCGATGGCGCGCGCCAGGTTTTCCAGTACCGGGTGATCGAACACCGCACGCAGCGGCAGGTCCACCGCGAGCTGGCTGCGGATCCGCGAAACCACCAGCGTTGCCAGCAACGAGTGCCCGCCGAGGGCGAAGAAGTTGTCGTCGGCGCCGATCGCCGCCACGTTGAGAATCTGGGCCCAGATCGCGCCCAGTTGCTGCTCGGTCTCTGTGCTCAGCGAGCGTCGAAGACTCTGGTCACAGTTGTCCAGCGTCCGTGCGGTCAGCAGTTTGCGGTCGACCTTGCCGTTGGCGTTCTGCGGCAATGCCTCCAGCTGTTGCCAATGGGCCGGCACCATGTACGACGGCAGGCGTTGGCTCAGCCACTCGCGCAGTTCGGCCACCGGTGTGTCGTCGCCGGTCCAGTAGGCGACCAGTTGCAGGTCGCCACGCTGGTCGGCGTTGACGATCACGACCACCGCTTGCACCGCGGGATGACGACCGAGGTGATCTTCGATTTCTCCCAGTTCGATACGGTGACCACGAATTTTCACCTGCTGGTCGCGGCGACCGAGGAACTCGATCACCCCGTCTGCACGCCAGCGCCCCAGGTCACCGGTACGGTAGAAACGCGCGCCGGGTTCGAACGGGTGCGCGACGAACGCGGCCTGGGTTTTCTCCGGATCGTTCAGGTAACCACGACCGACGCCGACGCCACCGACGCAGATTTCCCCCGGTACGCCCACCGGCACCGGACGCAATGCTGCGTCCACCAGGTACAGATGGTTGTTGGCGGTCGGCCGGCCAATTGGCATCGCGTTGCCGCCTTCGCTCGGCACGCTGGTCAGCGGGTGGAAAGCCACGTCGTCCGAACACTCCGCCGGGCCGTAGGCATTCATCAACGGCACATGGGCAAAGCGGCTCAGCCATGCCTGAGCCAATACCGGCGGCAGGGCTTCACCGGTCGGCAGCAGCCAGCGCAGTGCCGACAGTTGCGTGTCGGTATGGGCGAGGTCGAGCAGGGCGCGGATCATCGTCGGCACGGCTTCGAGCACCGACAGTTGTTCGTTCTCCAGCGCTTCCAGCAGGCGCTCGGGGTCGTGGGCAATCACGTCCGGCAAGATATGCACGGTGGCGCCGAGGATCGGCGCGGCGAGGAACTGCCAGACCGAAATGTCGAACGCCGGGGAAGCGGTCTGGGCAATCCGGTCCGCGCTTGACAGGCCCAGCGTCGGCACCTTGCCAAAGATGTTGTTGAGCATGCCCCGTTGCTCGACCATCGCGCCTTTGGGCATGCCGGTGGAACCCGAGGTGAATATCACATAGGCCAGGTCGTCAGGGCTGCCCGCCATCAGCAGTGGTGTTGCGTCACCGGCCAGCCACAGGGTTTCGGTGCGCAGGCGTCGCGGTGTCTCAGCGCACGCGGCCAGTGCCGGGTCGATGACCGCGTCGGCACTTTCACTGGTCAACAGAATCGTTGCCCCGGACAGTTCGAGAATCTCGCTCAGGCGCTGTGGCGGATGCTTGATGTCCAACGGCAAATAGGCTGCGCCAGCCTTGAGCACGGCGATCATCATGCTCAGCAGCGGCAGGCCGCGTTCACCGGCCAGGGCCACCAGGGTGTCACGACCCGCGCCGGTTTCGATCAGCGCACGGGCCAGGCGGTTCGAGCGCTGATCCAGCTCGGCGTAGCTCAGGCTGTCGGCGCCACATACGGCAGCGATGCGTTGCGGATGCATCGCCACTTGCCGGGCGAACAGCTCGGCGTAGGTCTGGTCCAGCGGGAACTCGAGCTCACTGCGGTTCCAGTCCACCAGCAGGGTCTGGCGTTCCTCGGGCGTGAGCAGCGACAACGAGCTCAGTGGTGCGTCAGGCTGGGCAACCATTTGCGTCAGCAACTGACGCAGGTGGCCGAGCATGCGCTGCACGGTGTCGGCGTCAAAACGCGCGGCATCGTAGGTCAGGCGAATGCCCAGACGATCACCCGGGTAAAGCACCACGGTCATCGGGTAGTTGGTGTGCACGCGGTCTTCATAGATGTCGACGTTGAAGTCCACCTGACGATCCGACAGGCCGGCATCGAAGGGGGCGTTTTCGAACACCACCAGGCTGTCGAACAGCGAACGACCGTGCTCGATTTCACTCCAGCGTTGAATGTCCACCAGCGGCGCATGTTCGTAGGCACGCAACTCGAAGTTATGGGCGAACAGCGCTTGCAGCCACGGCACCACGCATTGTGAGTCGTCAACCTTGACCCGCAGCGGCAGGCTGTTGATGAACAGCCCGACAATGTCTTCCACGCCCGGCAAATCGGTCGGACGGCCCGACACCGTGACGCCGAACAGCACGTCGTCGCTGCCGCTGTAGCGCGACAACAGCAACGCCCAGGCGCCCTGAATCCAGGTGTTGGGCGTGAGTTGGTGCTGTTGGCACAAGGCGGTCAGTGCGCGGGTGTCGGCAATCGACAGGGTGACGTCAAGGTTGGCCACCGCTTCGACTGCTTGCTCGGTGACGGCCGGGCGATCCACCACCAGCGGCGTCGGCGCGCTGAAACCGGCCAGTTCGCGGGTCCAGAACTGTTCGGTAACGGACGTATCCTGGCATTGCAGCCAATGGATGTAGTTGCTGAACGATGGCAGTAACGGACGGGCCACGGGCTGACCCAGTACCCGCGCCTGGTAGTGGGCGAACAGGTCGGCCATCAACAGACCGAAGCACCAGGCATCGGTCAGAATGTGATGGAAGCTGCGCACGATCAGGAATTCCTGATCGGCCACCTGGAACACCCGAAGGAAGGTCAGCGGCGGGCGACGCATGTCGAAACCCTGACGGCATTCGGCGTCCAGCACCGCGTCCAGTTGGCGCTGGCGAGCGGCTACGTCGAGGCCACGCCAGTCGTACCAGGCGAATGCCGGGTCGGTCTCGTGGTAGACGCATTGCAGCGCGGCCTTGCCGTCTTGCCACCAGAAACCGGTGCGCAGCATCGGGTGCCGGGCCAGTTGTTGCTCCCAGGCGTATTCGATGGCGGTGCGGTCCAGTTCGCCGTCCCAGCGATAACGTTGCTGCATCAGATAAATGCCGCTGTTGGGACGCAGCAGGGTGTGCAGCAGCATGCCTTCCTGCATTGGCGACAGGGGCAGCAAGTCATCGATGCCGGCCCAGTCGAAGTGTGCGCCCAGGGTTGTGAGGTCGTGTCCGGCTGCGTGGCACAACGGGAACGTATGAGCGCCGGGAATGGCTTGCTCGGCGTCGGCGGCCAGCAAGTTCAGACGCTGTTCCAGCGCCTCGGCCCAGCGTTCGGCGCCCGGACCACGGCAATCGATCTGCAACTGACCTTGTTGCAGGCTGACAGACACGGTCACCCCGGCAGCATCAGTAGGCGCGCTGGCGGCAATGACCTCGCCCAGCGGTCCTTCGGATGCCTGCCATTCGCCGGCCATGATGATATGCACCGTCGGCTGCGGCAGGCTCAGCAGGGGATCACGCAGGTAGTCGTTATCAGCGAGGTAACGCAGCACACCGTAATCGTCACCGGCGTGCGGTGCGGCGGCCAGTTGCGCATCGACCTGTGCGAGCAACTGCGCAGCGCTGGCGCAAGGTGTCACGGTCAGACGCAGGGGGACCGCGTGGCTCAGGGCACCGATCACCGTGGCCGGGTTGAAATCGGTGCGGCTCAGGGGGCTGGTGAGCGGCAGGCGTGCGCGCTCGCAGCGGCCGCGATCCAGGCTCAGCCAAACATCTTGCCCGGCACTTTGCTGCGCCAGCTCCGCAGCGACTGCTGTGGCGACCAACGAGGCCCAGGGCGCATGGCTGCGCCGTTGCAGCAGGTTCAGGCGAGCGTTGAGCGGCGCCGGGATCTGCACGCGGGTTTCAGTTGCCACGGTGTTCTGCGGCGGGGTTGGTGGCAGGGTTTCGCCAGCGTATTGCAGCCAGTATTCCCAGGCCGATTCCAGCCCGTCTTCATCGGCTGCGTAGCTGTTCTGATGCTCGGCCCATTCATCCAGATTGCCGCCGTGACGCGGCAACTCGATCGCACGGTCGTATTGCGCTTGAGCCACGGCCAGCGTCAAGTCCGTCATCAGTAATGCCCAGGAGGCCGCATCCAGGCGCAGTGCATGGCTCACCAACAGCACAGCGTCGCCCTGTTCCGAAAGACAGGCATGCCAGCCTTCGCCCGCCGCGTGATCCAGCCCGGCCAGGGTGGTTTCGGCCAGTTCGGTCAATGCGTTCGAGTCATCGAGGTTCAGTGGCTGACGGCTGGCGCTGACCGGTTTAGGCGTGGCGGGCAGGGTTTGCGCCCAAGTGCCGTCCGCCTGCCGGGCCAGACCCAGTTGCAGCGCACGGTGTTGCTGTTGCAGGGCCAACACGGCGCGGTTCAACACCTCGACGGTGATCGGTGCATTCATGGCCACGCAGCGCCAGTCCGCTGTCAGTGGGCCGGCTTCGAGCCGAGCGTGCTGACCTGGTGTCAGCGGCACATTGCGCGCAGCACTGGACGTATCGCGGCTGTAGTTCGCCCCTTGGCTGATCACCGCAGAAATTTCGGCGATGGTGCGGTTTTCGAACAACTGCTTGGGCGTCAGCTTCATGCCGCGCTGGTGGGCGCGAGCGATGATCTGCAGGTTGAGAATCGAATCGCCGCCCAGGGCGAAGAAGTTGTCGTGAATGCCCACGCGTTCGACCCGCAACACATCCTGCCAGATCTCGGCGAAGGCGATTTCCACCGCATCTCGCGGGGCCTCGTAATTGTCCTGGCTGGCCGGGGCATCGGGCAATGGCAGGCGTGCGATGTCCGGTTTGCCGTTGGCGTTCAGCGGAATGGCATCCAGCGCGATGAAGTCCGACGGCACCATGTAATCCGGCACGCGCAGGGCCAGGTCATGGCGCAGCTTGTCGGCGGACATGGAGGTGCTTGCCACCAGCCAGGCGACCAGGCGTGGCGCCTCGTTGGCCGGTTGCACCACGCGCACCAGCACTTGCTGGAGGTTGCTCGACAGGCGTTTGATCTGTGCTTCGACTTCGCCCAGTTCGATGCGATAGCCGCGCAACTTGATCTGGTTGTCGACGCGCCCGAGGAACGCCAGTTCGCCGGATTCCAGCCAACGCACACGGTCACCGGTACGGTAGGCGCGGGGCAGGTCGGCAATGGCCGTGAAGCGTGCGGCGGTTTGCGTTGGATCGCCGAGGTAGTCCATGGCCAGGCCTTCGCCGCCCACCCACAGTTCGCCCGGCACGCCGACCGGCACGGGGTGACCGTGTTTGTCGAGGACCCGCAGTTGGCGGTTCGGTTGCGGATGGCCGAGCGGCTGCACACAGGCCAGTGGCGAGTCGATGCGTGACAGGCAAATGCCCACGGCACTTTCGGTCGGGCCGTAGTGGTTGTAGACCGCGAGTTCCGGGCGCAGCGCCCGGATCGTATCCAGTAATGCACCTTGCAGTGCTTCGCCGCCGAGTAACAAGGCGCGGCGCGGCAGCAGGCTGGCGTCGGGGTGAGCGGCGAGCAAACCGTGCAGGTGGTTGGGGGTGAGCTTGACCAGATCCGGGGTGAATTCGGCGAAGCACTGTGCCAGGGCGTTCGGGTCGGCACGGGTGTCGTCATCCACCAGCAGAAGGCTGCCACCGCTGACCAGAGCGCCGAATAACTGGGTGTAACCGAGGTCCGCCGCCAGGGTCGACAGCAGCGCATGGCGCCACGGTTGTTCAGCCTCGGCGCAACCCAATTCCGCGAGAATGCCAGTGACATAGGCGACGATGGCGCGATGAGACAGGCGCACGCCTTTCGGCGTACCGGTGGAGCCGGAGGTGTAGATCACATAGGCGCAAGCCTGTTGATCCACCGCTGGCAGGTCGATGCCGGTGGCGCGAGCCGAGGCGTCGATCACTTGTGCAGAGGCGGTGTCGAAGGTCGGCGCGCCGATGATGAAGTTCACTTCGGCACTGGCCATCAACGCACTCAGGCGCGAGGCCGGTTGGCCGAGGTCCAGCGGCAGGAAGCAGCCGCCGGCCTGCATCACTGCCAGCAGCGAAACCACTGCGTCGTTGCAACGGGGCAGGGCCAGCGCCACGCGATCACCCGGTTGCAGGCCGCGCTGACGCAACGCGCTGGCCAGTCCGGTCGAAGCTTCAAGCAGTTCGCCATAACTCAAGGCGCCGTTGGCGTCGCGCACGGCTTCACGCTCGGGGTGACGGCGGGCCTGGGCGGCGATCAGTTCATGCAGCGCAGCCTCAGGCAATTCGAGGGGTGCACCGTTGCCCCAGGTGCGAGTCAGGCTCAGTTCCTGCGGCGGGCACAGCGGTACATCGGTCAGTGGTCGATTGGCGTCGCGGCTCAGTTCCTCGATCAGCGTCACCAATTGCTGCAACAGGCGCGCACCAGCGGCATCGGACAAGCGTTTGCGCTGATGCACCAGATGCAACTGCAAGCATTCGCTTTCCATCGAAGCAATCAGCGACATCGGGTAGTTGTTGCGCCCACCCGTGTGGCGCAAAGGCGCGGAGTGTTCGGCATCCGGCAACCCGACGAGACCGTCGTCGATCTGATCGAGCTCCCGAGGGAACGGGAAGTTTTCGAACACCATGATCGCTTCAAACAACTCGCCACCAGGCGGCAGCGCGGTCAATGCCCGCAAACTGGCCAGCGGTGTGTGTTCGTGTTCGCGCATCTCGGCGTTCCAGTCCTGGATGCCCGCCAGCCATTGACCAACGGTTGGCGCATCGTCCCAGCGCACCCGCAACGGCAAGGTGTTGATGAACAGACCGACCATGCGCTCGACACCGCTCAGGCGCTGCGGACGGCCGGCCACAGTGACGCCGATCAGGGCTTCGTCGCTGCCGTTATGGCGGCCAAGCAGATAAGCGTAAGCCGCTTGCAGCAACGTGTTGACGGTCAGGTTGTTGTCGCGGGCGAAGCTGGTCAGGCGAGCGGTGGTGACGGCATCCAGCACACGCTGATGCTCGGTGCAGGGCAGGTGCGCTTCCACGTGATCGACAAGCAGACCGCGTGGGTCCAATTCGGGTATGCGGGTGGTGTGGGCGAAGTCTGCCAGACGGCTGCGCCAGAACTCATCGGCCGAAGGACGTTCGCTGAGGTATGCCACGTAATCCTGGAACGGACGCACGGTCTCCAGCGCGGCGTTTTGCCCGCGTCGTGCGGCGCGGTACAGATCGCGCCAGTCCGCCAGCAACGAACCAACGCTCCAGCCATCGAGCAACAGGTGATGGTGGGTCCACACCAGCGACCACTGCGCTTGTCCGTTCACATCGTCCAGTCGCGCCAGGGTCAAACGCATCAGCGGGGCCGCGCCCAGCTCGAAAGCCTGTGCGTGATCTTCCGCCGCCAATGCCGTCAGCCCTTGCGGGTTGCCGCGCAAGTCGACTTCGCGCAGCGGCAAGTCGACTTCCTTGAGAATGACCTGATAGGCGTCGTCCAGCTCTTCCCAGAGGAACGCCGTGCGCAACACCGCGTGGCGTTGCATCAAGGCCAGCCAGGCCTGACGGAAAGCATTGAGGTCGAGGTCACCGGCCAGCCCGATGTTCATCTGCTGGTAATAGACCCGGGACTCCGGCGCATAAGCCTCGTGGTACAGCAGGCCTTTTTGCAGGGGTGTCAGCGAATAGATGTTTTCGATTTGGTCATGCATGGCAGCAGTGTTCAATCCAGAAAAACGAGGAGGCACGTGCGCCGCGAACGGCGCACTCCGAAGTCAAATACAGGTCGATACCGGGGCTCACTTCTTCGGCCCCAGGCGTTTGAGCAGGGTGTCGAGGGTCGCCTGGTTCATGCCTTTGGCCAGCGGGAAGTCTGACGGCATCAGCGTCCCGGCCTGCGGGTCGAGGCAATGCCCGACCAGCGCTTGCAGATGCTCCAGCAAGCGAGCGGGCAAGCGGCTGTCGGCGCTCGGCGTGACGCTGTGCCATTCGACATGCAACACGCCGTCTTCCAGCCACGCCACCACTTCACGGCCATGGGTCACCCGGTTGGCCAGTGCCACTTCTGGCGGCGGGGTCAGGCTGCTGGCGCGCAACCAGCCCTGTGGCGTTTGCTCATGCCCCAGGTAGTTGAACAGCACATCACCACGGCTTGGCGGCAATGCGCCGCGCTGGCGCAGCAGCCCGTGACCGAGGCCATTGCCCGGCACGGCGCGCAAGGCTTCCTTGGCGTTGCGCACCCGGTCGCCGGGGGCACCGCTGGAATTCACGCGCAGCGGATACAGGGTGGTGAACCAGCCGACGGTGCGGCTGACATCCAGGCCTTCGAACGGCGCATCGCGACCATGGCGCTCCAGATCCACCACGATGTCGCTGCGGCTTTCGGCTTCCGCCAGGGTGGCGGCGAGGGCGGCGATCAGCAGTTCTTCCGGTTGCGTGCGATACGCGGCGTGGGACTCGGTCAGCCATTGATGAGTGCGAGCCGCATCCCAACGGGCCGACAAGGTCTGACGCTCGGCGACCGTGGCCACCGGCGCGGTGTTCACTGCGGTCTGGGCGTTCCAGTAGCGCTGTTCGGCGCTGACCTTGTCGGCATGGGCGTGCAGGTGCTCGGCCCATTGACGGTAGGACGTGGTTTTCGCCGGCAGGCTTGGATTCTCGCCACGCTCCAGCCCTTGATACAGCTGCTGGAAATCTTCCAGCAGCGGCGTCCACGACACTGCGTCGACGACCAGGTGATGCGCGACCAGATACAGGCGTTGCGGTTCGCCTTCCAGCAGGGCCGCGGCGAACAGCGGGCCGTGTTGCAGGTCCAGGCTTTGTGCGACTTGCTGCAGTTGTTCAGAGTGTTCGCAGCAGGTCAATTGAGCGGGCGATACCGGTGCGATGTGCGCCTGCCATTGCCCGTCAACCTCTGCGAAACGCAGGCGCAAGGCATCGTGGTGGGCGACCATCCGATCCAGTGTCGCTTGCACCAGGGCCGGCTGCAGATGACGATCGCTATCGGCCAGCACCGACTGATTCCAGTACGCCGCCTGCGGCTGTTGTTGGTCGAAGAACCACTGATGCAACGGCATCAACGGCATCGCACCGGTCACGTCACCTTGCTCGGCCAGGGTCAGCAACGGGCTGGCCACCTGCGCCAGCGCGGCCGGGGTCGGCGAGCGGAACAGGTCTTTTGGCGTGAGCGAGTAACCCTGTTCGCGCAGTCGGGAGATCAGCTTCAAACCGAGAATCGAGTCACCGCCCAACGCGAAGAAGCTGTCCGAGGTGCCGACTTCACGGCCACCGGTCAAGGCTTCGCCGAGTAGTTCACCGAACAGTTGGCAGAGTAGGGTTTCCAGTTCGTTGCGCGGTGCGGCGTAATCTTCCTGGGTTTGCGGCAATGGCAAGGCTGCCAAGGCTTTACGGTCGATCTTGCCGTTGGTGGTCAGGGGCAAGGTCGGCACTTCGACCCACACCGCCGGCACCATGTACGCCGGCAATTCGGCGGCAAGCAATGTGTCGAGGCGCGATTGCGGCGCGTTGCTGCTGTAGAACGCAACCAATCGGTTGTCGATCACCAGTGTGCAGGCACCGGTTATCAACGGCTGGTTCAGCAGCGCCGCGTCGATTTCCCCCAGTTCGATCCGCTGCCCGCGCAGTTTCACCTGATGGTCGAGACGCCCCAGGTATTCGATGTTGCCATCGGCGAGGAAGCGGCAACGGTCGCCGGTGCGGTACAGGCGATCACCGTCGATGAACGGGCTGGCGAGGAAACGCTCCTCGGTCAGGTCCAGGCGTTTCAGGTAACCGCGAGCGACGCCGACCCCGCCGATGTACAGCTCGCCGATGCTGCCGATGGGCAATGGCTTTTGAGCCTCGTCGAGGATGTACAGGCGCAGGTTGGCAATCGGTTTGCCGATCGGCACGCTCACGTCGTCCACCGAGCAACGCCATACGGAGACGTCGATCGCCGCTTCGGTCGGACCATAGAGGTTGACCAGTGCCGCCGGGTGTTGGCTCATGAAACGCCGCACCAGATCCACCGGCAGCGCTTCGCCGCTGGCGAACACCTGACGCAGGCTGTGGCAGTTGACCAGGCTCGGTTCTTCGACAAAGGCCCGCAGCATCGACGGCACGAAATGCAGGGTGGTGACCTGTTCCTGCTGGATCAATGCGCTGAGGTAGGCCGGGTCGCGATGACCGTCCGGACGGGCGACCACCAGGGTGGCGCCGGAGATCAGCGGCCAGAAGAACTCCCACACCGACACGTCGAAGCTGTAGGGGGTTTTCTGCAAGACGCGGTCGTTCGGGCCAATCGGGAAGGCGTCCTGCATCCAGTACAGGCGGTTCATCAAGGCGCCGTGTTCGTTCATCACGCCTTTGGGTTGGCCGGTGGAACCGGAGGTGTAGAGCACGTAGGCCAGATCGCTTGCGCTGACGCTGATCGGCTCAAACGCTGGCGCTTGCGGCAGGGCGTCGAGGGTCCAGGCGGTGTGCCCGCCCGGCAGGCGCGCCAGCCACTGCGCTTGAGTCAAGGTGACTTGGGCGTCAGCGTCCTCGATCAGGAACGCCAGGCGCGCAGCGGGCAGTTCCGGATCCAGCGGCAACCACGCGGCGCCGGCATGCACGATGCCGAGCAGAGCCACTACCAGCTCCACGGAGCGTTCCATGCACACCGGAACGATGGCGCCGCTGCCGATACCGGCGGCACGCAAGGCGCGGGCAACGGTTTGCGCGCGTTGATCCAGTTCGGCGTAGCTCAGGCGTTGGCCTTCGAACACCAGCGCCGCAGCGTTGGGGCTAAGGGCAGCCTGTTGGGTCAGCGCCGTATGCAGATTGGTCGGCCCGGTGTACTGACGTTCGGTGGCGTTCCAGCGATCCAGTTGCTGCTGATCCTGTTGTTGCGGGAACAATTCGACCAGCGCTAGCTCCGGCGTTGTCACCAGCGCGTCCAGCAGGGCACACCATTGCGCGCTCCAGCGCTGCATCGTCGACTCGTCAAACAGCGCCGATTGGTATTCAAGGGCGAGGGTCATGTCGCTGCCATCGTCCTGGACTTCCCAGCTCTGTTCGAACTTGGCGTCGATCACCGGCAGCGTCTGCTCTTCGATGCTCAGACCCGGCCATTGGCTGCTGTCCATGCGGCCGTGGTTGAGGGAGAACATCACCTGGAACAGCGGCGTGCGGTTCAGGTCGCGGCGCTGGGCCACGGCGCCGACCAGGGTGGCAAACGGCAGGTCGGCATGGGCCTGGGCCGCGCGCAGATCTGCCTCGAGGCTGGCCAACAACTGCTCGGCCGGAGCCTGTTGATCGACTTCGCTGCGGATCACCAGCGTGTTCACCAGGCACGCCAGCAACGCCTGGGTTTGCGGTTGGTCGCGCTGGTCCGCCGGGGTGCCGAGGCGAATGTCGCGTTGACCGCTGTAGCGGGCGAGCAAGGCACTCAGTGCCGTCGCAAGTACCACGTAGCTGGTGGTGCCGCGTTGGCGGGCGAACTGGCGGATGGCTTCGGCACGCGAGGCGCCGAGGTTGACGGTCAGTTGTCGGGCGCGACGATCCGCTTCGGCACCGCGTGGATGGTCAAGCGGCAGGTCGAGTTGGTAGTCGTCCTGGCCGAGGTGGTTTTTCCAGTAATCCAGGCTGTCATTGCGTCGAGCCTGGGTGTCCGGGTGCTGTTGCCACAGGGCGAAATCGACATAGTCGACGTCCAGCACGTTCCAGGCGGGCGACTGCCCTTTAAGGCCGGCGCTGTAGGCCTGGGCCAGTTCGTCGATCAGCAATTGCATCGCCCAACCGTCGGTGGCGCTGTGGTGCAGGCAAACCAGCAACAGGCTTTCGTCGCTGCCCTGACGTTGCAACAGGTGCGCACGCCAAGGTGCGACGGCGGCCAGATTGAACGGCGTCATCAGCTCGTTCTGCGCATTGGCGCACGCCGCCGTCCAGTCCTGTGTAGCGACCGAAGTGACGACGAGCGCCGGTCCGTGATCGTCGATCAGCAACTGCGGCTCGCCCTGGACTTCGACAATGCGGCTGCGCAGCACCAGATGGCGCTCGCTGACCTGCTCGAAGGCTTCGCGCAAGGCCTGGACCTGAAGGTCGCCGCGCAAGGTCAGGGCGAATGGCATGTGGTATTCGCGCGAATCCGGCACCAGACGGCTGAGCATCCAGAAACGCTGCTGAGCCAGACCCAACGGCAGTCGTGCCGGACGCGGTTGTGCGGTGATCAGCTCACCCGGCATCGCCGCTCGCAGATGACCGGCCAAAGCCGCCACCGTCGGTTGGGCGAATACCAGCGCCAACGGCAGGGTGGCGCCCAGGCGTTCACGGACCCGGGCGACCAGGCGGGTGGCCAGAAGAGAGTGGCCGCCGAGATGGAAGAAGTGATCTTCGATCCCCACCGACGGGCATTCCAGCACTTCGCTGAACAACTCGCAGAGCACCGTTTCGGTGGCGTTGCGCGGCGCGGTGTGTGGCTGGTCGCTTTTGGTTTCAGGCAATGCCGTGGCAGCCAACGCCTTGCGATCGAGCTTGCCGTTGCTGTTGAGCGGCAGGCTGTCGAGTTGCACCCAAAGGTTTGGCAGCATGTGCGAGGGCAGGCTGTCGCTCAATGCCGCGCGCAGTGCGGATTCATCGGCGTCACCACACCAGAAGCTCACCAGGCGTTGATCAAGTAACAAAGTGGCAGCGTCGCGAACGCCCGGTTGCGTGAGCAGTTCAGCATCGATTTCCCCCAGTTCGATGCGCTGACCGCGCAGTTTCACCTGATGGTCGAGACGCCCCAGGTATTCGATGTTGCCATCGGCGAGGAAGCGGCAAAGGTCGCCGGTGCGGTACAGGCGATCACCGTCGATGAACGGGCTGGCGAGGAAGCGTTCCCGCGTCAGGTCCGGACGTTTCAGGTAACCGCGAGCGACGCCGACGCCACCGATGTACAGCTCGCCGATGCTGCCGATGGGCAATGGCTTTTGAGCCTCGTCGAGGATGTACAGGCGCAGGTTGGCAATCGGTTTGCCGATCGGCACGATCACGTTGTCCACCGAGCAACGCCATACCGAGACGTCGATCGCCGCTTCGGTCGGGCCATAGAGGTTGACCAGTGCCGCCGGGTGTTGGCTCATGAAACGCCGCACCAGATCCACCGGCAGCGCTTCGCCGCTGGCGAACACCTGACGCAGGCTGTGGCAGTTGACCAGGCTCGGTTCTTCGACAAAGGCCCGCAGCATCGACGGCACGAAATGCAGGGTGGTGACCTGTTCCTGCTGGATCAATGCGCTGAGGTAGGCCGGGTCGCGATGACCGTCCGGACGGGCGACCACCAGCGTGGCGCCGGTGATCAGCGGCCAGAAGAATTCCCACACCGACACGTCGAAGCTGTAGGGGGTTTTCTGCAAGACGCGGTCGTTCGGGCCAATCGGGAAGGCGTCCTGCATCCAGTACAGGCGGTTCATCAAGGCGCCGTGTTCGTTCATCACGCCTTTGGGTTGGCCGGTGGAACCGGAGGTGTAGAGCACGTAGGCCAGATCATTGGCGCTGACGCTGATCGGCTCGCCCGCAGGCGATTGCGGAAGGGTGTCGAGGGTCCAAGCGGTGTGCCCGACCGGCAGACGCGCCAGCCACTGTGGCTGAGTCAAGGTGACCTGAGCGTCGGCATCCTCGATCAGGAAGGCCAGACGGGCGGCAGGCAATTCCGGGTCCAGCGGCAACCACGCGGCGCCGGCATGCACGATGCCGAGCAGGGCCACTACCAGCTCCACGGAACGTTCCATGCACACCGGGACGATGTGATCGGCACCAATGCCCGCAGCACGCAAGGCGCGGGCAACGGCTTGCGCGCGTTGATCCAGTTCCGCATAACTCAGGCGTTGGCCTTCGAACACCAGCGCCGGGGTATTCGGGCTGAGGGCAGCCTGTTGGGTCAGCGCCGTATGCAGGTTGGTCGGACCGGTGTACTGACGTTCGGTGGCGTTCCACTCAACCAGTTGACGTTGACGCTCAGACGCCGCCAACGGTGACCAGTCGCCGAGGCGAGTCTGTGGCGCGTCGAGCATGGTTTCGAGCAGCTCTTGCCATTGCGCGAGCCAACGTTGGGCCGTGGTTTCGCTGAACAACGCGGCGCGGTATTCCAGCAACACCGACAGCACCTCGCCGTCATGCACTTCCCAGTTCAGGTCGTACTTGGTGGCTTGGGCGGTCACCGCCCGTTCGCGCACCTGCAACTGCGGCCAGTGACTGGCCGACGAGTCAGCGTTCTGCATCACGAATAGCACCTGAAACAATGGCGTCTGACCGAGGCTGCGTTCCGGTGCCAGGTGCTCAACGACTTGGTCGAACGGCACGTCCTGATGCTGCTGCGCGTCCAGCACGCGGTTGCGCACCTGGCTCAGCAAACCTTCGAAATCCAGCGTCGGATCGAGGTCGGCGCGCATCACCAGGGTGTTGACGAAGCAACCGATCAGCGGCTGCAGTTCGGCCAGTGGACGCTGGGCCACCGGGCTGCCGACACGCACGTCGCGCTGGTTGGCGTAGCGCCCCAACAACAATTGCGCCGCGCTGAGCATCAGCATGTACAGGGTGGCACCGCGTTGTTGGGCGAACTGACGCAAGCGTCCCGCCAGTTCTTGCGGCAGTTGCAGTTGCACGGCACCGGCGGCAGGGGCGAGCTGGTTTGGACGACCCTGTTCGGTGGGCAGGTCCAACAGATAATTGCCGTCTTCCAGCTGGGTGCGCCAGTATTCGAGCTGGTTGCGGAACACTGTTTGTTGACCGGGCTCGCGCTGCCAGAGGGCGTAATCCGGGTATTGCAGGGCCAGGTTCGGCAGTACGGCGACGGTGCCTTGGCATTGGGCGGCGTAGAACTGCGCCAGTTCATTCAACAGGTTCTGGCTGGACGCATCGTCAGTGGCGCAATGGTGCACAGTCAGCAATAGCAACGCCTGGTCGCGTCCGCTGCGTTGCACCAGCGTGGCACGGACCGGCACTTGGGTAGCCAGGTCGAAACGGTGCCCGGTTTCGGCGTGGATGGCCTCATCGGTCAGCAGTTGCCAAGTGTCGTCGGTAGCCGCTTCCAGTGTTGTCATGCGCAAGGTGATGTTGACCTGCGGTTCGATGACCAGCGCCAACTCGCCGTCGCCATCGCGCACGATGCGGCTGCGCAGGATTTCGTGGCGTTGAACCACGCTGTTCAGGGCGGACTGCAAGACCAGCGTGTTGAGCTCACCGTCGAACTGTACGGCGCTGACCACGTTGTATTCGCCACCGCCAGCGCTCAGTTGTTCGAGGAACCACAAGCGTTGTTGTTCGAACGACAACGGCAGGCGCGCCGGGCGTGCCGCCGGGACGAAGGTGGCCTCGGGGGCTTGCAGCGGATCACCCAACAGGGCGGCCAACGCGTCGAGGGTCGGGTGTTCAAACACCGCACGCAGCGGCGGAACCGCGGCGAACTGTTGGCGCAGTCGGGCAAACAGCACGGCCGCCAGCAACGAATGACCGCCAAGGTAGAAGAAGTGACTGTCGCGTCCGATCTGCGTCAGCGGCACGTTCAGCAGCTCGGCCCACAGGGCGGCGAGTTGCTGTTCGGCGACGGTGCGCGGTGGGTCCAGGGCGTCTGGCGCCGCTTGAATGTCCGGCGCTGGCAGGGCCTTGCGATTGAGTTTGCCATTGTCGGTCAGCGGCAACTCATCGAGCAGCACAAACGCCGACGGCACCATGTAGTCGGGCAGGGCCGCGCCGATGGTTTTGCGCCAGGCATTGATATCGGCCTGCTGGTCGCAGGTGACATAAGCCACCAGACGCTTGTCGCCGGGCACGTCTTCACGGGCCAGTACCACCGCCTGACGCACGCCCGGTTGGGCACCGATCAAGGCTTCGATTTCGCCCAGCTCGACGCGAAAACCACGGATTTTCACCTGATGATCCATGCGCCCCAGGTACTCGAGCTGGCCGTCGGGCAGCCAGCGCACCAGGTCGCCAGACTTGTACATCCGCGCACTCTCTAAAGGCGAGAATGGATCGTCGATGAATACCTTCGCGGTCTGTTCGGCGCGGTTGAGGTAGCCAAGGGTCACGCCGGCGCCGCCGATGTGCAATTCGCCCGGAACGCCGACCGGCATCGGATTGAGAAAAGCATCGAGCACGTAAGTGCGCACGTTGGCGATCGGCCGCCCGATGATCGGACGTGCCGGGAAGTCGTCCACCGCACAACCGGTCGCATCCACGGTGCATTCGGTCGGGCCGTAGGTGTTGAAGAAGCGGCTGCCGGCAATCGATGGCAGGCGCTGCCAGAGTTGCGCGTCCACCGCGTCGCCACCGAACAGCACGAAGCGCGGCAGGTACACCTCGCCACGGCGTACGCCGTCGCTTTCGAGCAAGGCCTTGAGCTGCGCCGGGGTGCACTCGAAGGCTTGCAGACGGGTTTCGCGGAAAAACCGCGCCAAGGCGTCGGGGTCGTAGCGCACCTCTTCCGGGGTCAGGTACAGGCTGTGGCCATCGAGCAGCAGGATGAGCTCGGCTACGGAACTGTCGAAGGCAAACGAATAGTTGAAACTGGTGCGCATCGGCTGATCGGTGTAGCGGCGATACAGGCCATGGATGCGCGCCCACGCCAGATTGACCACCGAGCCGTTGGTGACCAGGGTGCCCTTGGGCTTACCGGTCGAGCCGGAGGTGTACATGATGTACGCCAGGTCCTCGGGACCGGCGAGTGGCGTCAGGTTGCTGTCCGGCTGATCGGCGAACAGCGCGGCGTCGCTGTCCAGACGCAAACGCGGCAGTTCGGCACCCAATTGCTCCAGCAAACCCTGCTGACCGAGGAACAGCGCGGGTTGCGCGTCTTCAAGCATGTACGCCAGACGATCCACCGGATAGGTCGGGTCCAGCGGCACATAGGCACCACCGGATTTGAGAATGCCCAGCAGGCCGACCAACAGTTCCAGCGAACGCTCGACACACAATGCCACCGGGCGATTGGCGACCACGCCGCGACTGCGCAAGTAATGCGCCACCTGGTTGGCGCGGCGGTTCAGTTCGCTGTAGCTCAGGCTATGGCCTTCGAAGCACAATGCGTCGCGATCCGGGGTGCGTTCGGCCTGCTGTTCAAACAGCTGAGCGAAGGTCAGGTGCTGTGGCACTTCCATCTCGGTGCGGTTCCACTCGACCACGGTGCGTTGCCATTCCGCCGCCATCAGCAGCGGCAGGGCGGCCACCGGGCGTTGCGGCTCGGCGAGCATTTGTTCGAGCAAGTGCTCCAGGCGAGCGAGGGTCTGACGGGCGCTGTCGGCGACGAACAGGTCCAGAGCGAACATCAGCTCCAGCTGAATCGGTGCATTGGCCGGGCACAGCACGTGCAGATCCAGATCGCATTCGGAATGTTTGAGCGGGGTGTCCAGCGCTTCGAATTCCAGCCCGGGGAAGCGCAGCCGCGATTCCATGGCCAATTGCTGCGCGACCATCACTTGATACAGCGGCGCATGGCTGAGGCTGCGCGGCAGTTGCAGGCTGTCCACCAGTTGCTCGAATGGCAGGTCTTGATGCTGCAAGCCCTCGCGCAGACGTTTGGCCACCTGGCCCACCAGCGTGGTGAAATCCGCTTGCTGATCGAAGTCGGCACGGATCGCCAGGTTGTTCAACAGAATGCCGAGCAGGCCTTCGGTGCCCGGTTGTTCACGGTGTGTGACCGGGGTGCCGATCAGTACCGTGGCATCGCCACTCAAACGGTGCATCAGCACGGCGAAACCGGCGAACAACACGGTGAACGGTGTGGTGCCCAAGCGACTGGCGAAGGATTGCACCCGGCCACTCAGGTCGGCACTCAGTTCACGCTGCACGATCCCGGCGCGATAGGTTTGCACCGACGGCCGTGGATTGTCGGTGGGCAAGGCCAGCAATGGGCTGCCTTCGCTGTCGCGACGATCCAGCGTGGTGGTCCAGTAATCGAGTTGGCGCTTGAGTTCGGCGCCTTGCAGGTGGTCGCGCTGCCACAGGGCGAAGTCGGCATATTGCACGGGCAAGGTCGGCAGTTCGGCGGGGGCGCCGTTGCAACGGGCTTCGTAACCCAGAGCCAGCTCACGCAGGGCGATGGTCGCCGACCACGCGTCCGAGACCATGTGATGCAGAGCGATGCCCAGCACATGTTCATCCGGTGCAACACGCAGCAATCGTGCACGCAGCAACGGCGGCGAGGTCAGGTCGAACGGTTGCTCAAAGGTTTCTTGCAGCGCATTGAACTGCGCACCTTCGCGAGCCGTGGCGCTCAAACCCGACAAATCATCGAACGGCACCGCGATGTTCAGCGATTCACTGATGTGCTGGCTGGGTACGCCGTCGGTGCTGCGGATGCCGGTGCGCAGGACTTCATGACGCACCAGTAAGTCATTCAGGCTGGCGTGCAGTGCTTCGACGTTGAGTTCACCTTTGAGGTGCAGGGCGAACGGGATGTTGAACAGCGTCGTGCCCGGCGTCAGTTGCTCGATGAACCACAGGCGCTGTTGCGAGAACGACAGCGGCAGCAGCGTCGGGCGCGCCTGGGCTTTCGGCGCGCTGATAGCGGCTGCTTGCGGTGCGGCGGCGTCGGCCTGGCGGGCGGCGATGGCGACGGCCAGCAGCGCCACTGTCGGTTGTTCGAACAGCACTCGCAATGGCAAGTCGAGTTTGAAATGGGTGCGCAGGCGCGCAACGATCTGGGTGGCCAGCAGCGAGTGCCCGCCGAGGGTAAAGAAGTTATCTTCCACGCCCACCGTGTCGCGACCCAGGACGTCGGCCCAGACTTTCGCCACGGCGGTTTCCAGTTCATTGCGTGGCGCGATGCTTTCCTGGGTGTCGGCCTGCCAGTTCAGTTCCTGAGCGGCCAGGGCCTTGCGATCGACCTTACCGTTGTTGTTCAGCGGCAAGCGCTCCAGGCACACGAAGGCGGCCGGCACCATGTACGGCGGCAATTGCGCGCGCAGGTGTTCGTTGAGTCCGTCGCTGCCCAAGGTGTCGTCGTGGGCCGACCAGTAGGCCACCAGCCAGGCTTCGCCAACGGTGTTTTCCCGCAGCAATACGGCGGCTTCGCGCACATTCGGGTGCTGCGCCAGACGGTGTTCGATTTCGGTCAGTTCGATCCGGTGCCCACGCAATTTCACCTGCTGGTCGCGACGGCCGAGGTATTCGATCACGCCATCGGCGCGCCAGCGGCCCAGGTCGCCGGTGCGATATAGGCGCCCTTCAAACTGAGGATGGTCGATGAACGCATCAGCGGTACGCTGCGGATCGTGCAGGTAGCCGCGACCGACGCCGACGCCACCGACACAGATTTCCCCGGCAACGCCAACGGGCACCGGCCGCAGGGATTCGTCCAACACGTACAAGCGGTTGTTGGCGGTGGGCTGGCCGATAGGCATGTGGCTGACGTTGGCGTGCGGCGCTTCGGAGATCGGCTGGAAGGCCACGTCGTCGGCGCACTCGGCCGGACCGTAGGCGTTCATCAAGTCGATGTCGGGGAAGCGCGCAAACCAGTCCCGGGCCACGGTCGGCGGCAGGGCTTCACCGGTGGGCAGCACCCAGCGCAGGTCGGGTAATTGCAGGTCGCACGGGCACAGCGCGAGCAGCGTGCGCATCAGGCTCGGGACAATTTCCAGCACGCTCAGGCGTTCGCTGGCAAGCACTTGCAGCAGACGTTGCGGGTCGTGCGCCACGTCGTCCGGCAGGATGTGCACCGTGGCGCCGAGTACTGGCGCGGCGAGGAACTGCCACACGGAAATGTCGAAAGCCACCGACGCGGTCTGTGGAATCCGGTCTTCGGCGTTCAGCCCCAGGGCCGGCACTTTGCCGAAGATGTTATTGAGCATGCCTCGTTGTTCGATCATCACGCCTTTAGGCGTACCGGTCGAACCCGAGGTGAACAGCACGTAGGCCAGGCTGTCCGGGTTGCCGAGCAATGGCAGCGGCATATCGTTGCCGGACGTCCAGCAGGCTTCGGCAAACAGGGCTTTTGGCGCCTGATCGAGGCCGCTGAGCAACTGATCGAGCAGGCCGCTGCAACCTTCGCTGGCTACCAGCAACGGTGCGCGAGACAGGCTGAGGATTTCCCGCAGACGCTCCGGCGGATGATTGACTTCAAGTGGCAGCATTGCTGCGCCGGTCTTGAACACGGCAATCATCATGGTCAACAGCGCCAGGCCACGGGGGGCAACCAGCGCGACCAATTGATCTTCACCGACGCCGGCGTCGCGCAAGGCGTGCGCCAGGCGGGTGGCTCGCTGATCCAGTTCGGCGTAGGTCAGGGATTCACCGTCGCAGATCGCGGCAATCTGTTCGCCCCGTTGGGCGACCTGCGCGGCAAACAGTTCGGCGTAGCTTTGATCCAGCGGGAAGTCGTGGGGGTTGACCGCCCACTCGCCGAGCAATTGCTGGCGCTCATCGACAGCCAGGAGTTCGAAACTGCCCAGCGGCGCATCCGGTGCGGCGAGCATGCCGCGCACCAGGCTGGCGATATGGCCGAGCAGGCGCTGCACGGTCGGCGCCTCGAAACGTTCGCGGTCGTAGGACACCCGAATGCCCAGCTGTTCGCCGGGCAAAATCACCACGGTCAAACCGTAGTGGGTGTGCACGCTGTGATCCATGCCCTCGAGGCTGAACTGGAAACCACCTTCCAGAATCTGCTCGTCGATCGGGGCGTTTTCGAACACCAGGATGCTGTCGAACAGGGTTTCGCCGCGAGGGAAATCGCTCCAGCCCTGGATGTCGGTCAGCGGCGTGTGCTCAAAATCACGCATGTCGACGTTCAGCCGTTGCAGCGCGCTCAACCACTGGCCAAGCGATGCTTCGGGATCCACCGACACCCGCAGCGGCAGGGTGTTGATGAACAGACCGATCATCTCCGCCACCCCGGCCAATTCAGCCGGACGACCGGCCACGGTGACGCCGAACAGCACGTCCCGTTGACTGCTGTAGCGCGACAGCAGCAACGACCAGACCCCCTGGAAAAACGTGTTCGGGGTAATCCGGCGGCTACGGCAGAACGCGGCCAGCGCCTGGGTTTCCTGCTCGCTCAGGTGAATCAGCTGATCGTCCACCAGCACCGCATCGGTGTAGCGGTCACGGGCCACGCCGTTGTCTACGGTCAGCGGCGTGGGGGCATTGAGCCCTTGCAGCTGGCCGCGCCAGAATTGCTCGGCCTTGCCCGCATCCTGGCGTTGCAACCACTGGATGTAATCGCGAAACGGCCGTGGGCTCTTGAGCTCAGGCGTGCGGTCGTTGCAGAGCGCTTCATAGACCTTGAGGAAGTCCACGGTCACCAGGGAAATGCACCAGGCATCCATCAGGATGTGGTGAAAGCTGCGAATGAACTCGTAGGACTCATCGGCCAACCGCACCAGACGGAAGCGAATCAGCGGCGGCTTCGACAGGTTGAAACCGACTTTCTGCTCGTCTTCCAGCAGCGTGCGAATCCGCGTTTCCTGTTCGTGCGGGGCGAGCCCGCGCAGGTCGAGGGTGTCCAGCGGGACCTTGACCTCGCGATGGATCACCTGCACCGGTTGCTTCTGGGTTTTCCACTGAAAACTGGCGCGCAGGGAAGGGTGCAGCGCCACCACCTGGCGCCAGGATTCAAGAAACGCGACTTCATCAATGGCCCCGCCGATGCGGTAGCGATCCTGCATCAGGTACACGCCGGAATCTTCGTGCAGCAGGGAATGGAACAGCATCCCCTGCTGCAACGGCGATAGCGGGTAGATGTCTTCAATCGGATTGTGGGTGGTTTTTTCGGTGGTCATTGAAAGCGTCCTGCAAAAAAAGGGGCAATGGCGCGGCGAAGTGGGCGGCCGGTTAAAATTCGTTCTCGTCGAGTTCGGCCATCAGCGCCTGCATCTCGTCATCGGACAGACCCGAAACGCTGAACTCGGTGCTCTGGGCTTCCGGTTGCGCGCTGTCGGCGGCCAGTGGCTGAGCGACTTCGGCCATGGCGGCGATGGTCTGGCGCTCGAAGACATGCTTGGCCGAGAGCGCAATCCCTTGCTCGTGGGCCTGGGCCACCACTTGAAGGCTCAGGATCGAGTCGCCGCCAATGGCGAAAAAGTTCTCGGTGACGCTCACGCTCGACAGCTTCAAGACCTTGGCGATGATCGCTTGCAGGGTGGTCTCCATCGCGTTGCGCGGTGCCACGTGGGCGCCTTCGTCAAACTGGTCCGGGTCGGGCAACTGGCGGGTATCGAGCTTGCCGTTGGGGGTCCGCGGGAAGGTCGCCAGGGTCAGCACCCGGGCCGGCACCATGTACGAGGGCAGGCGTTCACCGAGGAAACGCTTGATCGCTTCCGAGTCCGGCGCATAACCATGAGCCGCCACGATATAGGCCAGCAGACGCTTGCCGGCGGCGTGCTCTTGCACGATCACCGCGGCTTCGCGCACGTCGCTGTGGCTGCACAGTTGACGCTCGATTTCGCCGAGCTCGATGCGGTAGCCGCGCAACTTGACCTGATGGTCTTTGCGGCCGAGGAATGCCAGGCGCCCGTCCGCCAGCCAGCAGGCCAGGTCGCCGGTGCGGTAGGCGCGGGTGCCATCGGCGAGGGTGACGAAGGCTTTGGCGGTTTCTTCGGGCTTGTTGCGATAACCGCGGGCCAGGGTCGGGCCGGCGAGAACGATTTCCCCTGGTTCGCCGATGCCGCTGGTGATCCCGTGTTCGTTCAGCACGCGCAGATCCATGCCGGCGATCGGGCGTCCGATGCTCAGCGCCCGACTTGGGTCCAGCACTTCATAGGTGGCCCAGACCGTGGCTTCGGTGGGACCGTATTCGTTCACCAGTCGAGCCTGGGGCAAGGTCTTGCTGTGCTGGGCGATCAACGAAGGCGGGCAGGCTTCACCGGCAACAATCCAGCACTCGAGGCTGTCGGCACTTTCGGCGCGTTGCAGTTGGTCGAGCAGGGCTTGATAGAGCGACGGCAGCGACAGACCGTGACTGACCCGATACTGGGTAATCAACTGCGCCAGACGGGCCATCTCAAGTTCTTCGCCGGTAGCCGGCAATACCAGGCGCCCGCCCTGGGCCAGCGTCCAGAAAATCCCGGCGACCGAGCTGTCGAAGGCAAATGACGACAACAGCAGGTAGGCGCGCACCGGCGTCTCATAGGAAGCCATGCGCACTTGGGTCGAGAAACTCAACGCACCGTGGCTGATTTCCACGGCTTTCGGTGCGCCAGTGGAACCGGAGGTGTAAATCAGATACGCCAGGTCGTCCGCAGGGGGCATCGGCAGTGGTGGCAGGTCGCTGGCGTTCGTCGCCTTCAGGTCATCGAGCACGAAGCGTTGCAGAGTGGCGGGCACGCTGTCGGCCAGTTCGGCGCTGACCACGATGTGCGCAATGGCGCTGTCGGCGAGCATGTAGGCGCGACGATCCGCCGGGTAAGTCGGATCAACCGGCACGTAAGCGCCTCCGGCCTTCAACACCGCCAGCATGGCCACAATGGCGGCGTTGCTGCGGGCGAACAGAATGCCTACGGGCACGCCTGGGCCGATGCCGGCCGCCACCAGTTGATGGGCCAGATGAGTCGCGCAGGCATCGAGGCGGGCGTAACTCAGGTCGCCGTCCTTGTCGCTGAGGGCGATGGCGTTCGGTTGTTGCTGAACCTGATGGGCAATCAGCTCGACCAGCGTCACCGGTTCGATCAATGGCAAGTTCGGTTCGGTGCCAATAACCTGTGCCTGAAGCGGCCCGCTCAATGGTAGCTGAGCCCAGGCTTGCTGCGGATCGGCCAGCGCGCCCAGCAGCAGTTGCAGCCATTGCTCGGCGAGGCAGGCCGCTGCTTCGGCGCTTAATGTATGGCGGTCGTAAACCACCTGCGCGTGCAGGCTGTCGGGCAATTGACGTACGTTCAGGCAGGCCTTGACCGGGTTCATTACAGCGCTGGCAAAACGTTCCCGGGCATCGCCCGAACGCCAGGCAAAGGCGTAGCCGCCATTGAGGTTCCGGGTGTAATAGTCCTGCCAGCCGACCGTGCGCTCGACCGTGGCACCGACATGTTTGCTTTGAGCCAGCAGCGTCGCCTTGGCATCCAGATCGATGCGCACCGGCAGGCACTGCTCGAACAAACCCAACGCGCTTTCCAGTTCCGGGCCGCGGCTTTCGTGGATCAGGGTGATCGGGACTTGCTGCTGGCCGGCCAAGCGTCCGAGTACGGCAGCCCAGGCCGTCAGCATCAGGTTCGAGGTCAGGGCCGGGTGGCGGGCGAGATCGGCGGGCAATGCCAGATCCACTCGCGCCGGTGCAAACCCGTTGCCGCTGGCCGATTCAAGCGACAGCTGCAAGGCCGGCTGTTCGGTTTCGCTCAGTGGTTTCCAGAAGTTCACGCCAGGGTGGTCCGGCTCGTCTTCTGTCAGGCTCCAGCGCCACTCGGCGTAGTCGGCATATTGCAGCGCTTCGGACAGATCCGGGGTGGCGTCTTGCAGCAGCGCAGCGGCCAGCAGTTTCAGGCTGGTGAGGTCGAAGTGGCTGCTGGCGGCGGTCAGGTCCAGCACCGACTGTTCATCCGTCATCCGCACCAACGTCACGGCGAGCGGGCGGGTCCAGTCACGGGCCTGCGCGGCAAGATCGTTCAGCGCGGTGTCCTGCTCGGCGGGGCTGTACTGACGCAAGTCTTGCATGCTCACAGCCAGCGCGCAGGTTTCGTCAATCACCTGTACCGGCTGGCGCAAACCTGGCACCGGCATCAGGCGCGTGCGCAGGATTTCACTGTCGGCCATCAGCGCCAGCAGACGGCTGTTCAGCGCATCGAGATCCACCGGCCGGGACAACGACCATTGCAAATGGCAACTGAACGGGTGTTCGGCCGCGCCGTTGATGTGCGGGTACACAGATGCCTGTTGCGGCGAAATACGAAAACCTTGGAGTCCGCTCATGTTCAACTCGACTAAAAATGGGGGTTAAACCTGGGCCATGGCAGAGGTGCCGAGGCTCGCTGACCGGTTGTCAGGTGAGCCTCTTGCGATCAGCTGATGTGCCCTTTGAAATGGTCAGACGGCGACGTCGCTTTGCAGCAGGGCTTCTGCCATGCCGGTCATGATTGCGCGCTTGCCGGTGAAGGGTTCGCGACCATGCACCGCGAGCATGTTGTCGATGAACAACACGTCGCCCTGCTGCCAGCTGAATCGCACCAGCGAGTCGAGGTAGGCCGCACGCAGCGACTCCAGTACGTGCGGTTCGATCGGTTCGCCGTCGCCATAAAAGGTGTTGGTAGGCAGGTCGAGGTCGTTGAAGTTGCTTTGCAGCGAATCGCGGATCACCGGTGGCAGGGTGCTGATGTGGAAGAAGGTCGCGTGGTTGAACCAGACTTCTTCACCGGTACGCGGATGACGCACCACCGCCGGCCCGCGCTGACGGGTACGCAGGCGGTTGTTTTCCTTCCATTCCACTTCAATGCCGACGCTGGCGCAGTAGGCTTCCACTTCACTGCGGTCTTCGGACTGGAACACGGTCTGCCACGGCAGGCCGAAACCGTCGCCGTAGTTGCGCACGTACAGCACGCCTTTTTCGCGGAACCGCGCTTCGATCTCGGGGCTGATGCTGGCCTTCACCGCACGGGTCGAGCCGATGGGGGTTTCGCCACCGGTCTGGGACGGAATGTGGCAGTAGAAGAACAGCCGAAGCGGGAAGCGTGGGGAATAGGAATGTTCGTTGTGCGGGAAAATCATCTGGTCGGCCGGGTAGTCGGTCGAGGTGTAGATGTTGCCGCCGACCCGAGTGCGCGGCGAGGCGCGGAACATGTATTCCAGCGCGCCGGGGGAGAGCGCAGCGATGACCTGATCGAATTGCTCCACGGACAGCACCGAGAACCCGCGAAACAGCAGGGCGCCGTATTGCAGCAGTTTTTTCTCCAGAGACTCGCGTTCACCGGTCGCCCAGGCGACCAGATCGACGCCGCCGACCACTGGTTCAATCACCAGCGGCAAAGCGTGGTCCGGGCTCAGCAGACGTTCGCTGACCAGTTGCTGTTCCGAGACGTTCATGGCTTTGCGGCGCACGGCGCCAAGGGCACGAGACGATGGGGGCACGATAGACATAAAGGCATCCAACTCGGTTAAAGGGTCAATGAGCGACGTTTGGTTTGCTTCATCTGGCTGCGACCGGCCAGGGCTTGGGACTGTTGGCGTTCACGCTGGAACGCCTGATCCCGGGTACCCAGCCGTTCGGCCAGTGCCGACAGCGGTTCGTCCAGCAGGTTTTGGATCTCGTCCAGCAGGTAGGTCCACAGGTGTTGCAGGCGCAGGGCGCGATCCTGATCGAAGTATTCGCCGCGGTACTTGAGGGTCGCGTCGATGCCTGCGGCGCCATGCACCAGATCGAGCACCAGGTGGAAATCTCCCGGCGCTTGCGCCACGTCCAGCGCGGTCATGTGCGCACCGGCGATAGCGGTCGGGGTTACCCGTGACGGTTGATAGTTGAGTTTGACCTGGAACAGCGGCGAGTGATCCGGGCGGCGCTCCGGCGCCAGCGCCGACACCACCAGATCGAAAGGCAGGCCCTGGTGGGCATAAGCCAATCGCGCCTCATCGCGCACCCGTTCAAGGAAACCGGCCAGTGTCGGTTCGCCGTGCAGGTCACAGCGCAGGGTCAGCTGGTTGACGAAGAAGCCGATGACGTCGTTGTGTTCCGCCAGCGGACGGCCGCTGACATCGGTGCCCAGCAGAAACTGTTGCTGCCCGCCGAGTTGCTTGAGCACCAGCTGATAGCTGGCCAAAAGCAGCATGAACAGGGTCATGCCTTGCTCGCGTGCTAGCGCTGCAAGGTGTTCGCAGGTGGCCTGGGGCACCGTGAAGTTCAGACTGTGCTCGCCCTGGGTCTGGCCGCTGCCACCCAGTTCGAGGGTTTGTGGCATGTTTGCCAGATGCTCACGCCAGAAGACTTGTTCGGTGGCGATCCGCTGTTCGCTCCAGTGCATGGCTTCCCATTGGGCGAAATCCAGGTACTGCACTGGCAATTCGTCGTCGGTGGCGCCTGCCAGTTCCGCCAGCAGCACTTGCGCCGAGCGCCCGTCGAAAGCGATGTGATGCAGGGTCAGCAGCAGGTCATGCTGCTGGTCATTCCGGCTGAGCAACTGCGCACGCAGCAGCGGTCCGGTTTCGAGTTCGACCGGTGTGGCGTGTTCGTTGGCCAGGTTGTCGCTGAGTGCTTGTTGCTGCTGCGACTCGCTCTGATCACGCAGGTCATGCCAGGTCAGCGGTACGTCCGTGGCCGGCAAAACCTGTTGCTGGGGGCCATCGATACTGTCGCGATACACCGTGCGCAATACGCTGTGCCGTATGACCAGATTGTTCAGCCGCAGCGCCAGGGTTTCAATGTCCAGTGGGCCTTGCAGGCTCAGGTGCAACACCAGGTTGTGCCGGGTATCGTCCGGGTTCAATTGACGCAAGAACCACAGGCGACTTTGCGCGAATGATTGACGACTTTGGCCGACACCCGCACGCGCGATCGATGGGCTGGTCGCTGGCGACGGCTCGCTCAGGAAAACCTGCAAGGCCAGCGCCCATTGCGCCAGGGTTTGTTCGCCGAACAGGCATTGGGTGTCAAGGCTCCAGCCCAGATCCTTGTACAGGCGAGCGGCAAAATCGGCCACGCTGATGGAGTCCAGGCCGAGGCCGATCAGGCTGAGTTCAAAGTCTGCCGCGATGTACGGATTGACCTCGCGCAGGGTTTGCTCAAGCCATTGGCGGCACGCGGGCTGTGCGAGTTGCGGTGTACTGCCCACCAGGTGCTTCAGTTGAACGAGGTCAATGGTTTCGCTGTTCGAGGCGATCTGCCCACCGCTTTGGGCGATGATGCTCAAGGTGCCGGCAGCCAATTGTTTGCGCGCGCCTTGACGGGCGATTTTGCCGCTGGTGGTCATCGGGATAGTGCCGGCTTCCACCAGCACGATCTGATCGATGCCGCAGTCGGCGGCTTCGCGCACGGCGTTTTGAATCGACGCGAACAGCGCCGGGTGATGCGCCGGGTCGACGAACTTGCGCTGTGGCTCGGCGACGATCACCAGTTTCTCGCGGCCCAGCACCGGGTCCATTTCCGAGAACGCGGCGATGCGCCCAGTGCGAATGCCCGGCTCGGCATCGGTAATGGCGAATTCGATGTCGTGGGGGTACAGGTTGCGCCCATTGAGAATCAGCAAGTCCTTGAGTCGCCCGCAGATCACCACCTGACCTTCGTGCATGAAGCCCAGATCACCGGAACGCAGGTAATTGCCGGGTTCGCCGACAATCCGTGCCTCAAAGGCTTCGCGACTGGCTTCGGGGTTTTTCCAGTAGGCTTCGGCGTTGCTCGGGCCTTTCAACCAGACTTCGCCAATGCGATCGGCGTTGCAGCGTTCATGGCTTTGTGGGTCGACGATGGCGATGCTGTGCAGCGCTTGCGGATAACCGCAGGCGACGAACTCCACGGCGGCGGCATCGGTGGCCGCCAACACGGCGCGACCGGTTTCCAGCACGGCTTTGTCCAGGCGCAGCACCACTGGCAAAGCATCGGCCGGCGTGGCACTGACACACAGCGTCGCTTCGGCCTGGCCGTAACCGGGGCTGATTGCCAACGGGTTGAGACCGCAAGGGGCAAAACGCTGGGCGAAGGCTTCGAGGGTACCGGGATGGATCGGTTCGGCACCGTTGATTGCGTGTTGCCAGGCGCTCAAGTCGAGCTGTGCGATGAGGTTGTCGCTGACCACCCGGTTGCACAGGGCATAGGCGAAGTTGGGGGCGAAACTGGCGGTGGCGCGGTAGCGGCTCAACGCTTGCAGCCAGGTCGACGGCGCGTTGACGAAGGTCTGCGAGGCCATCAGGTAGCAAGGCATGCCGCTGTAAAGCGGGGCCAACATGCCGCCGATCAGACCCATGTCGTGGTACAGCGGCAGCCAGTTGACCATGCCGCCATGCTCATCGAAGCCGTAAGCCTGGCGCATCAGTTCGACGTTGGCGATCAAGTTGCGCTGGCGTACTTCAACGCCTTTGGGCGTGCCGGTGGAGCCGGAGGTGTATTGCAGGAATGCCACCGTCGCACCATCGACATCCGGCCGTTGCCACTCACTGGCTGGCGGCGTGCCGAGATCCTGGACCGTCAACACGTCGACCTGGCCTTCCACCAGTTCCAGCAAACCCTGGCAATGATCCGCAGGCGAGAGGATCAGCGCCGGTTCGGCATCCACCACCACTTTGCGCACCCGGTCCAGGTGGCGCGGTTTGCGCGACGGTGGCGGGAACAACGGCACGGCGATCAGGCCGGCATATAAACAGGCGCAAAACGCACGGGCATAGTCGAGGCTGCTGGGCAGCATCAACAACACGCGATCGCCCGGCGCGTAGCGCGATTGCAACGCGGCCGCCAGCGATCGGGACTGCTCGTGCAATTGGGCAAAGGTCAGGGTTTCGCCGATCTCGACGCCGTCCGGCAAGAAGTGCAGGGCAGCACGCTGCGGGAAGTGCAGGGCGTTGGCCTCCAGCACTTCGATCCAGTGATTGAATGAAAACATGTGCAATTCACGCCATGGCAACGATGACTTTGCGGTCACCGGTGTAAGGATTGCGGCCGTGAGCGACCAGTCGATTGTCGAGCATCAGGATGTCGCCGGGCTGCCAGGGGAAACTGATGGCGGTCTGGCGATAGACCTCGCGCACGGTGTCGAGCACATCGTCGGGAATCGCCGAGCCGTCGCCGAAGTAGACGTGGCGTGGCAGGTTCTCTTCACCCACCGCCGCCAGCAGGCTGGCGCGTACACCCGGTTCAATGGCCGAAACGTGGAACAGGTGCGCCTGGTTGAACCAGACCCACTCTCCGCTATCGGGATGCTGCAGCACGGCGGCGCAACGCTGACGGGTGCGCAGGTCGCCATCGGCTTTCCATTCCCACTCGATGCCGTTGTCCAGGCAGTAACGTTCAACCTGGGCGCGGTCTTCGGTGTTGAAGACTTTCTGCCAGGGCAGATCCAGTGCGCCGCTGTAATTGCGCACATATAGAAGCTCACGGCTGGCAAACAGCTCGCGGATCTCGGCGGGCATGCGCTGGTAGATCAGGCGGCTGTCGGCAATCGGCGTTTCGCCACCGGTTTCACTGGCCTTGATGCAGTGGAACCAGATGCGCGCAGGCCATGGCCGGGTGTAGGCCTGCTCGTTGTGCAAGGGGATGAATTGATGAGCCGGGTATTCGGTGGAGCTGTACACCCCGGCGAAGACTTTGCTGCGTGGCGTGGAGCCGAATTCGTAGCTGGCCAGCGGTGCGCCGAAACTGGCGGCGAAGCGCTTGAAATCGATGGGCGTGGCGACGGTAAAACCACGAAACAGCACCCCGCCAACGGTGGTCAGTGCATGGGGCAGGCTGTCGCGGATCGACGCGTCGAGATCATGAATCGACTGTCCCGGCGTGGCCTGTACCAGCATGGGTAATGACAGTTCGCTGCCATCCGCTGGAGCAATGGAAAAAGGCTCGGAACGCCCGTTCAGGTGTTCGATTGAGGTCATCCTTGCACATCCTTCTTATCTTTATTTCGACCAGTCGCAGCAGCGTGGGCAGACCTGAAAACAGAGGCAGAGGTTGCCGGCGCAAAGCGTGACTGAATGTATTCGCTCTGATACACGGCGGCATATTAGTTACAAATGAGATGGATTATCAATCTTATTCCTTTAAATTTTTTTTTGAATTAGACTCCGCCCCGCTGGCGCAAAACAGCATTCGGCCGGCTGAAAAAACAACAAATATCTGTCGCAGGGGAGCGGGGCGTGAATTTCAAAAAGAACACAATTGCGTTGGCTGTGGGGGCGGCGGTGTGCCTGGTTAACGGCGCATGGGCGGCCGAACAGTCGCAGACAATGGAGATCGCTCCGATCACCGTGACGGGTGAAAAAATCAACCGCACCCTGGAGCAAACCCAGTCGAGTGTCGTCGTGGTGACCGACAAGCAACTGCGCGAGAAGGAGGATCACGATCTCGTCGACGTGTTCGCCCGAACGCCGGGTGTCTACAACCAGTCCGGTAATGAAAACTGGGGTATCCGCGGCGTGCCGGTATCCGGTTTCGAGGATCAGGGCCCGGCCGCTCTCAACGGCGCGGTTTCGGTGTTCGTCGACGGTGCCGCTCAGCCGAACCGTGCACTGACCCTTAGCCCTATGCCCCTGTGGGACGTCGAGCAAGTCGAAGTATTCCTCGGCCCACAATCCACTACCCAAGGCCGCAACTCCCTGGCCGGTGCGGTGGTCATCCAGACCAAGAATCCAACCTTTGAGCCGAGCTTTTCCGCGCAAACCAACGTAGGGAACTACAACGAGCGCGGCGGGGCGGTTGCCGGTGGGGGCGCGATCGTCGATGGCAAGATCGCCGGCCGTATCGCGGTGGATTACCAGGAAGGCGACGGTTACATCGACAACGTCTTCACCGACGATGACGCTAACCAGACCCGTACCGGCAATGCCCGTGGCAAGCTGCTGATTCTGCCCAATGACGATCTCGATGTACTGCTGACCTACGCCCATGGTGAAAGTCGCAAGGGTGACAACTCGGTCATGCGTCAGAACGACAAGATCCGTTATTACAAGGTGGCGTCCAACACCGACGCGTACGACAAACTCAAGCAGGACACTGTCAGCGCCAAGGTCGACTATCGCCTGGATGATAATTGGTCCCTCACCAGCCTCACCGCCAATACCGATTCGGACTACGACGCTCGTCTGGACTTCGACCAGTCAGCTGACGCCAACCAGACCGTTCTGCGCAAGCAGTATGGCGACCTGTTCAGTCAGGAGTTGCGCCTGAACTACAGCGGCGACACGGTGAAGAGTTTCGCCGGCCTCTACTACGGTCACAACACCAACAACTTTCAAGACCGGTTGTTCTTCGACGACAGCCTGTTCGGTACCGTCAAGGGCGATACCACGATCGAAAACAAGGCAGTGTTCGGTGAAGTGAACTGGACCTTCGCCCCACGCTGGACCTTGATCACCGGCCTGCGCTACGACCACGAGACCAACGACACCGACGTCAAGCAAGATGACTTCTCCCAGCCTGCTAAAGAAAAACAGACGTCTGATGCCGTGTTGCCGAAACTCGGTATCGACTACGAGCTGGCCGAGAATCAGTACCTGGGCTTCATGGTGCAGAGAGGCTATCGCGGCGGCGGCGTCAACGTCCGTGCCGGTAGCGGTCACGAAGCCTACGATCCGGAATACACCACCAACTACGAGCTGTCCTACCGTGGTTCGTTCATGGACAAGACCCTGCGTACCCGCGCCAACGTGTACTACACCGACTGGAAAGACCAGCAGGTCAGTGTGCTGAACCCGGACACCGAGTTCCTTGACGTGTTCAACGCCGGCAGCAGTGACATCAAGGGCCTGGAAGTCTCTGTTGAAAAAGACTTCGGCGAACAGTTGACCCTGAACGCCGGTGCCTCCGTCACCGATGGCAAATACAAGGACTTCGTCACGAGCGACGGCCGCGACATGAGCGGCGAGGATTTCCTCTTTTCGCCCAAGTACAAGATGTCTCTGGGCGGTACCTATCGCTGGAATGATCGTCTGACCCTCAACACCGACGTCATCTATCAGAGCTCCGCGCCGTCGGAGTACGAGTTCGATGCTGCTGGCCAGGTCACGGGTGAGCGCCGGAGCGACAACTACTGGCTGGCCAACTTCAACGCCGAGTACAAGCTCACCAAAAACGTGGCTGTATCCGGCTACGTGAAAAACGCCTTCGACAAGGAATACGTCACCAACAACCGCAGCGGTGACATCGTCGATGTCGGCGCACCGCGCACGGTGGGTCTGGTTCTACGCTACGACATGTAAAGCTACGACGAGATGGAAGCGGGGGAAGGATTTCCCGCGTCCGGTTTCACTGCTGTCGTGACCTGAAGCATTCGTTTCAGGCTGCCCCGTTTCCCTTCCAAACCCAGCCTCCATGGAGGAAATCATGAGTGCTTTTTCGAATGTCACGGCGGGTGGCGCGCAACAGCTACGTCTGTTGCATACCGGTCTGTCGAGCCCTTACTGCCTTGATTCGACGCCGATGCTGGAACGCCAGCAACTGCAGGAGTCCAACGCCCGCAGTTACCCGCGGCGCATTCCACTGGTGCTGGAGCGGGCCCACGGTATCTATGTGCAGGACAGTCGCGGGCAAGTGTTCGTCGATTGCCTGGCCGGTGCTGGCACCCTGGCGCTGGGGCACAACCATCCGGTGATTATCGAAGCCATCACTCAGGTCATGGCCTCAGGTGTGCCGATGCATACCCTGGACCTCATGACCCCGGTGAAGGACGCATTCGTACAGGAAATCTTCGGCTGCCTGCCAGCCGACTTTGCGCGAAACGCGCGCATCCAGTTTTGTGGCCCCAGTGGCGCCGACGCGGTGGAAGCAGCACTGAAGCTGACCCGCACCGCCACGGGCCGGCATTCGGTACTGGCCTTTGAAGGGGCCTACCACGGCATGACCCTGGGGACGCTGGCGATCAGCGGCAACCTGTCGCCGAAAAATGCGTTGGGCGGCTTGATGGCCGGCGTGCAACGCCTGCCGTTTCCCCATGATTACCGTTGCCCGTTCGGGGTGGCCGGCGAACAGGGCGTGACCTTGAACGTCCACTACCTCGAACATTTGCTCAACGACCCTGAAAGCGGCGTCACCGCCCCTGCAGCGATGATTCTTGAACCGATCCAGGGCGAAGGCGGAGTGATCACCGCCCCCGATCGCTGGATGCAGGAGCTGCGTCGGCTGACCCAGGCCAACGGCATTCCGTTGATCGTCGATGAAATCCAATGCGGCATCGCCCGCAGCGGCCGGATGTTCGGCTTCGAACACTCGGGCATTACCCCGGACGTCATTACCTTGTCCAAGGCCATCGGCGGCGGCCTGCCGTTGTCGGTGATGGTCTACAACGATTCCCTGGACGTGTGGCAACCGGGCGCCCACGCCGGCACTTTCCGTGGCAATCAGTTGGCGATGGCAGCCGGTACCGCGACCTTGCGTTTCATCCGCGACGAAGGTCTGGTGGCCCACGCCGAGAGCGCTGGCGCGCATTTGCGCAAACAGTTGTTGACGCTGCAAAGCGAATTTAACTGGATCGGCGATGTGCGTGGCCGTGGCCTGATGCTCGGCATGGAAATCGTCCACCCGCAGGGTGCCCTTGACGCTCAAGGCCATCCGCCGGTGGACTCCGCTCGGGCCAAGGCCTTCCAGCAGGCATGCCTGCAACACGGTCTGATTGTCGAGCTGGGCGGCCGTCACGGTGCCACCGTACGCTTCCTGCCGCCGCTGATCATCACCGAACAGGAGATCGATTTCGTCGCGCAGATCCTGTTCCGCGCGGCCAGTGCGATCAGCGAGCGTCCGCTTCGCTGAGTAGCCGCTGCAGGAGGGGCCTGCCGACCGCAATCGGCAGGCCTTTTTTCATTGGACAGGGAGTGGCAATAAAAAAATGTCAAAACATTGTCAGGCTCTGATTGATTCCCTGGCCGTCATCTATTGAAAGGCTGGAAAGTTCAGAGAGCTACAATAGCCGCTTACTACGCATGGAGAGGGACCTCGCGGCAAAGGTCGTGCCGACTACATGTTCGACGTCCCATCGTTCAACGGGCGCCTGGATCCAGTTCAGGAAGACTCAGCGAACTGGCTTTCTGCTCTTTCGATATGTAGCCAGTGAAGGCACAATGCGCATCCTTTTTTTGGCTGGCCTTGCCGGAGGCCTCGAAATGATCAAGACGCCGTACTACCTCATCGACAAACAAAAGCTGCTGGCGAACATGCAGAAGATCGCTTATGTGCGCGAACAGTCCGGGGCGAAAGCCCTGCTGGCACTCAAGTGCTTCGCCACCTGGTCGGTGTTCGATCTGATGCAGCAATACATGGACGGCACTACGTCGTCGTCGCTCTATGAACTCAAGCTCGGTCGACAGAAGTTCGCTGGCGAAACCCACGCCTACAGCGTGGCCTGGGCCGACGACGAGATCGAGGAGATGCTCGACAACTGCGACAAGATCATCTTCAACTCCATTGGCCAGTTGCAGCGCTACACTGAAGCTTCAGCAGGCAAGGTGCGCGGTTTGCGGGTCAACCCGCAGGTGAGCAGCTCGGATTACCTGCTAGCCGATCCGGCGCGGCCATTCAGCCGTCTGGGCGAGTGGGATCCGGTGAAGATCGAGCAGGTCATCGAGCAGATCTCGGGCTTCATGTTCCACAACAACTGCGAGAACGCCGACTTCGGCCTGTTCGACCAGATGCTGTGCACCATCGAAGAGCGGTTCGGCCATCTGCTGCACAAGGTCGAGTGGGTCAGCCTGGGCGGCGGCATTCACTTCACCGGTGAAGGCTATGCGATCGACAAGTTCTGCGCGCGGCTCAAGGCCTTCTCGCAAAAATACGGCGTGCAGGTCTATCTGGAGCCGGGCGAAGCCGCCATCACTCAGAGCGCGTCGCTGGAAGTCACCGTGCTCGACACCCTCTACAACGGCAAGCACCTGGCCGTGGTGGACAGCTCCATCGAGGCGCACATGCTCGATCTGCTGATCTATCGCCTGAATGCCAAGCTGGCGCCCAGCCAGGGCGAACACACCTACATGGTATGCGGCAAATCCTGCCTGGCCGGCGACATTTTCGGTGAGTATCAATTTGATCGTCCCTTGGCCATCGGCGATCGGCTGTCGTTCATCGACGCTGCGGGTTACACCATGGTCAAGAAGAACTGGTTCAACGGCCTGAAAATGCCGTCCATCGTAGTGAAACAACTCGACGGTAGTGTCGAGGTGGTTCGTGAGTTTGGTTACAACGACTACATGTCCAGCCTTTCGTAAGCTGGCAGAGAAGGAGAGAGAAAAAAATTGAAGAAGAACGTGCTTATCATTGGTGCAGGAGGTGTCGCCAAGGTGGTGGCCCACAAGTGCGCGCAGCACAACGATGAACTCGGTCGTATTGCTATCGCGTCGCGCAACATCTCCAAATGCCAGGCCATCATCGACAGCGTCAAGGCCAAGGGCAGCCTCAAAGAGCCCGCCGACATAAAAGCCTTTTCGCTGAACGCTATGGATGTCGAGGCGACCAAGGCGCTGATCCGCGAAACCGGATCGCAGATCGTCATCAACGTCGGTTCTGCCTTCCTCAACATGTCGGTACTGCGTGCCTGCATCGATACCGGTGTGGCCTATCTGGACACCGCGATTCACGAAGAACCGGGCAAAATCTGCGAGACGCCGCCCTGGTACGGCAACTACGAGTGGAAGCACCTCGAAGAATGCAAAGAGAAGAACATCACCGCCATCCTCGGTGTGGGCTTCGACCCGGGTGTGGTCAACGCTTATGCAGCGCTGGCGCAGCAACAGTATTTCGACCGTATTGATTCGATCGACATTCTCGACGTCAATGCCGGCTCCCATGGCAAGTATTTCGCCACCAATTTCGATCCGGAAATCAACTTCCGCGAATTCACCGGACAAGTGTGGAGCTGGCAGAACAGTCAGTGGACCAGCAACACAATGTTCGAAGTCAAACGCACCGACGACCTGCCGGTCGTAGGGGCGCAGAATCTGTACCTGACCGGCCACGATGAAGTGCACTCCCTGTCGAAGAACCTCGGCGTGCCCAACGTGCGTTTCTGGATGAGCTTTGGCGAGCACTACATCAATGTGTTCACCGTACTCAAGAACCTCGGCCTGCTCTCCGAACAACCGGTCAAAACCGCTGAAGGCCTGGAAGTCGTGCCGCTGAAAGTGGTCAAGGCCGTGCTCCCTGATCCGAGCTCGCTGGCGCCTGGCTACACCGGCAAGACCTGCATCGGCGACCTGGTAAAAGGCATCAAGGATGGCCTGCCGCGCGAAGTGTTCATCTACAACGTCGCCGACCACGAAGAAGCCTTTGCGGAAACCGACAGCCAGGGCATTTCCTATACCGCTGGCGTGCCACCTGTGGCGGCAGCCCTGCTGGTCGCCCGTGGCGAATGGGATGTGCAGCGCATGGCCAACGTCGAGGAGCTGCCAGCCGAGCTGTTCCTCAAGGCGCTGGATGTGATGGGCCTGCCGACCCGGATCAAGGACGAGAATGGAGACCGTCCCTGGAACTGAGTCGCGCAAAATACTGGTGAATCTCGTATTCCGCGCTAAACGCAAAAACGCCGCTCCTTGAGCGGCGTTTTTGTTTGTACGTCATTTGCCGGGCTTGCCCAGATGCCGGTCAGTTAAGCGAGTAAGCCGCTTTTCTGCAGGAGCCAGGCTTGCCCCGGTTAATCGCCATCACCCCGTTGCTCAGCCACCAACAGCAACGACTGCGGCACAGGACTTTGCGGGTGCTGCGGCTCCTGCAGGCCGGCCAGCCGAAAACCGGCCATGTCTAGCGCATTGAGCCAACTGGACAATGTTCGGAAGTACCACGGCATAGGTTGCCACTGCCCCTTGAACCCAGTGAAGGTCTCTTCCCGCCAACCATCCTGATAGTCGCCCGCCGCCGCGGTCCACGGATGCAGTGTCTGGATCACCAGCGCGCCGCCAGGGGCGAGCAGGGCGTTCATGGCGGCGAGCAGAGGGATGATGTCCTGGTGCAGCAGGGCGAAATTGGCGCAGATCAGGTCGTAGTTGCTGCCGATGTTCACCTTCGCCTCTGCCAACGCTTCATAGCTCGCCAAATGCACCCGCGAAGAGCCCGCCGCCCGTGCTGCCTCGACCAGCGTCGCATCGCCATCCACACCGACCGCCTCGATGGCCCGTGCGGCCAGCGCACGCAACAGCCAGCCCTCGCCGCAGCCCAGGTCGAGCACACGCTCGGGTTGGCGACTTAGTACCGCCAGCAGGATTGCCTGGTCGGTGACCTTGAGGCGGCTTTCGATGGTGCCGGTGCGGATAGCCTCGATCCAGGATTGGGCGTTGTGGTGCCAGCTCTGGAGGAGGGGGGATTCGGGGGCGGGCATTTCGATGTCCGGCGTTGTTGGGTGGATGAAAGGATAGGACAAATGCTGGTGTAAAAAATACAAAACTGCCGATACCTGGGGTATCGGCAGATCGGGTTTTGCCGCTCAGAAGCCTCAGACATGCACCGAGACGGATGTCCAGGTTTTTTAGCTATTTTTCCAGAGGCGGGGCGAGGCTTAGCGTTTCATGTGTGCGTTTTGGCGCCAGCAACCGCTCGACGGCGCCACTCACCATGTTTTCCATCAGATTATCGCGCTCTTGTTCATCCAGCGAATAGTGCGTCAGCCAACTGGGCGCGCTGTTGAGCAAGGCGGCAATGGCATGACCGGCGGCCATCCGGCCCTGCTCACTGAGTCGGGGTCGGACGCCGAGCATCAGCAGCAACTTGCGTTCGTACTGCTCGCGCAGTTGCCGGACCCGTTCCTGCTGCTCTTCAGTCAGGCAGCCGCTGTCGCGCTCCACCAGACGAAAATGCCAGGGCATTTCCTGATGCAGATTCAGGTGCGCGCGGATCAACTGGTTGAGTCTGTCGCGTTTTGCCGGGGCCGCGTGTTCGATGCGCCCCAGGGTGGCCAGCAGCTCTTCATAGAACTCCTCGATCAGGTCGAGCAGCATGTGCTGCTTGCTGGGGTAATGGTGATACAGCGAGCCCGGGGCGAGCCCCAGGCAGGTCGCGAGCTCACGCATGCCGACCTGACCGAAACCCTTGCTGGCAAAGAGCTCCAGCACCTTGTCCCGGTATTCGGCGAAGCGCGAGCAACGCTCAGGCGTAGGCATGGAAGCCGCGCCCCGTTTTACGTCCCAGGTAACCGGCGGCGACCATTTCCTTGAGCAGCGGAGCGGGGCGGTATTTGCTGTCGTTGAAGCCGTCGTAGAAGGCTTCAAGGATGGCCAGCACGGTGTCCAGGCCGATCAAGTCGGCCAGCGCCAACGGGCCGATCGGCTGGTTGCAGCCCAGGCGCATGCCGGCGTCGATGTCTTCGGCGCTGGCCAGGCCTTCCTGAAACACCAGGATCGCTTCATTGATCATCGGCACCAGAATCCGGTTGACCACGAAACCGGGACGGTTGCCCGCGGTGATCGCGGTCTTGCCGAGTATGGTCGCCATGTCCAGCGCCATGGCGTGGGTGGCATCGCTGGTTTGCAGGCCGCGAATCACTTCGATCAGGCCCATCACCGGCACCGGGTTGAAAAAGTGCAGGCCGATGAAGCGCTCAGGCTGGCTGACGCTGGCGGCGAGTTGGGTAATGGACAGCGACGACGTGTTGGAGGCAATCACGCATTCAGCGCTGACCTGCGCGGCGATTTGTTGCAGCACGCGCAATTTCAGGTCGAGGTTTTCGGTGGCGGCTTCGATCACCATTTGCACGTTTTGCAGGCTGTTGTAATCGGTACTGGTGCGAATCTTGTCGAGGGCCGCGAGCTTTTGCTCATGGGTCAGCGTGTTTTTGGCGACCTGCCGATCGAGGTTTTTATCGACGGTCGCGATTGCCTTTTGCAAGGCGCTCTCGGAAATGTCGATCAAGGTCACATGGAGGCCGGCCAAGGCGCAGACTTGCGCGATGCCATTGCCCATGGTGCCGGCGCCGATGACGCCAATGTTCTGAAGATTCATGCGCATGTCCTGATCAAACCCGTTCAAACAACACGGCGATGCCTTGGCCGCCGCCGATGCACATGGTCGCCAGGGCATAACGGCCTTGGCAGCGATGCAGTTCGTGAATGGCTTTGGTGGCGATGATCGCGCCAGTGGCGCCCACTGGATGGCCCAGCGAGATGCCCGAACCGTTGGGGTTGACCTTCTGCGGATCGAAGCCCAGCTCTTGCGCTACGGCACAGGCCTGGGCTGCGAAGGCTTCGTTGGACTCGATCACGTCAAGGTCGGCAACGGTCAGACCGGCGCGCTTGAGCACCAGGCGGGTGGCGGGAATCGGTCCCAGCCCCATCATCGAAGGTTCAACGCCTGCATGGGCATAACCCACCAGTCGGGCCATGGGCTTGAGGCCTTGTTCCTGAACGGTTTGGCCCGTGGCCATGATCAGTGCGCCGGCACCATCATTGAGGCCCGATGCGTTGCCGGCGGTGACGCTACCGTCCTTTTTGAAGGCAGGTTTCATGCGGCTCAATTGCTCGGCGTTGACCTCGGCCCGTACATGCTCATCCGTCGCAAACGAAACCGTCCCTTTGCGGGTCGCTACTTCGATCGGCACGATCTGCCCGGAAAAACGCCCTTCGGCAATCGCCCGGGCGGCACGCTGCTGGCTGAGAAGCGCCAAATCATCCTGGGTCTGACGCGTGATGCCGTAGTGCTCGGCGATATTTTCAGCGGTGATCCCCATATGGAAACCGGCGAACGGGTCTTGCAGTACCCCAAGCATGTAGTCGATGGCCTGCATGTCGCCCATGCGTGCGCCCCAGCGCGCCTGCGGCAACAAGTACGCGCCTCGGCTCATGGACTCGACGCCACCGGCCAGGGCAGCGCCCGCATCCCCCAGCATCAGACTTTGCGCGGCACTGACAATCGCCTGCAAACCCGAACCGCAGAGGCGGTTGACGTTAAACGCAGGGGTTTCTTTCGGCAGGCCGGCATTCATCGCTACGGCCCGTGAGATGTAGGCATCGCGTGCCTCGGTCGGGATCACATGTCCCATCACTGCATGACCGATGTGTTCGGGCGCCAGGCCTGATCGTTCGATCGCGGCGCGGCAAACGTCGGTTGCCAACTGAATAGGCGGTACATCCTTGAGTGAGCCGCCAAAGCTGCCGATGGCAGAACGGACGGCGCTCACTACAAAAATATCGGAATGGTTCATGTTGGCTCTCTGAATAGGTCTTTTTTGTTGGGCACGAGTCTAGAATCAGCAGCGCCACAGGCATATGCCAAAACTGTTCAAGGGTGATGGCGTTTTTTGCCATATTCAGATGTGACGAGAGAGGCATTCAAATGCGGGAAACGGATTCGGTGGCGGTTTACTTCATGTACCCCATGATCCATGCGTTACGTGAGGAACCGCAGCGTCTGCGGGCAGTACTTGAACAGGTGGGAATTGATCCGGCACTGCTGGATCAGCCGACTGCTCGGGTGCCGGCCACGGCTTTCGCCGCGCTGTGGCTGGTGCAGATTCGTGAGTTGAACGACGAGTTTTTCCAGTTGGATTCCCATGGTATGCCGCCGGGCAGTTTTGCCTTGATCTGTCGGGCATTGATTCAGGAGCCGACGCTGGAAAAAGCCCTGCGTCAGTGCCTGGCCAATTTCGCCCTGTTCCTGCGTGATTTTCGCGGCACGTTGAGTGTGCGTGGCAAGCGTGCGGTCATCAGCTTGCAGACCTGTTCGCAGAACAGCGAGGTCAGTCGGTTGGGCGAAGAAACGTTTCTGGTGTTGATGATCAGTCTGCTGTGCTGGCTGGGCGGGCGACGCATTTCAATCGATCGTGCGGACTTTCGTCATCAGCGTTTGCCGCTGCGCGATGATGCCTTGCTCTGGGGCCCCAACCTGACCTTTGGCACCGAACGGACCGAAATCGAGTTCGCCAGTCACTACCTGCGGCTGCCGGTGGTTCAGGACCTTGCCTCGCTAAAAGTGTTTTTGCGCACCGCGCCGCAATGGCTGGTGATCCGCTTCCGCAACCAGCGTGGGCTGGCGTCGCAGGTTTATCAGCGCCTGCGCCACAGCCATTACAACGAATGGCCGACCTTGCAGGCCTTTGCCCTGGAGCAGCACCTGAGCCCCAGTACCTTTCGCCGCAAACTGGGACGTGAAGGCTGTTCGTATCAGGAAATCAAGGATGAAGTTCGGCGCGTGGTGGCGTTTGAACGGTTGCGCCAGAGCAAGGCGAGCATCAGCGATATTGCCGAACAGTTGGGATTTCAGGAGCCGAGTGCGTTTCATCGGGCGTTCAAGAAGTGGACGGGGGAGAGCCCGGGGCGGTATCGGGCGCGGATTCAGGATTGTCTGAATGAGCCCCCGGTAGTGATTGCATAGCTATTTCTCCCCCGTCCATTGGCGCTACGGCGTGTGCTCGCTGAACCAATGGGACACGGTGACACCGTCGTCTCAGCGCTCAGGCGAGCACATGCGGCTGGCTTTGCAACTCTCGTTCAAGAAAGTCGATGAACGCACGCACCTTGGCATTCAAAGCCGATCGCTCGGTGACGCAGGCATAGATGTGCATCGGCTCAGGCTCTGCGCAAGCTGCGTTGCGACTGCCCGGCTCGAACAACGGTAGAAGTCGGCCGCTGTCGATCAGTGGCTGAGCGATAAAGCTCGCGAGGCGTGCGATCCCACCGCCGTTTACAGCAATCTGCGCGATAGTATCGATGTCATCGCAGATGAAGCCCGGGTTGACTTTGGCCTCGAAGCGGCTGCCGTTGAGTACAAAGGTCCAGGGCAGAAAACGACCATCAGTTGGGTAGCGAAAGACAAGGCAAGTGTGTCGCTTCAGCTCCTCAGGTGTTGTCGGTATGCCCGCGCGGTCGAGATACGCGGGCGCCGCGCAGAATACGAAAGGAAACGAAGCGATACGCCGTACAATGAGCTGATCGTTCAGCTGCGCTTCGATGCGGATACTGACATCGACGCCCTCCAGCCGATGATCAACGCTGCGATCCGTATTGATCAGTTCGATGTCGATGCGCGGGTAGGCGTCCTTGAACGCGGGCATTAATGGCGCGAGTACATGCCGACCAAATGCCGCGGTGGTGGCGATGCAAAGCGGCCCCTGCGGCTTGGTGGCGACCGTGGCAGCTTGCGAGGCGAGATCGATATCGCCCGGAATGTGACGCACTTTCTCGAAATAGCGAGTGCCGCTTTCGGTGAGCGCCATGCTTCGGGTTGTACGAGAGAGCAGGCGCACGCCCAAGTGGGCTTCGAGTCGCGTGATGCTCTGGCTGACCGCGGCGGCGCTCATGCCTTGGGCCCGGGCTGCCGCCGCGATGCTGCCGTTTTCTACCACACGGATATAGGTATTGATCAAACCAAGAATATCCATCGGGTCCTCATGCTCGATTCGTTGATTTTGCTTAAGAAAGATTCAAGCGCAATGCGTCTACCGGCGCGTTTGGCAGCTTGCTAGGTTAGCCGCTCTTTCGCCACTCAAGATTGACAAGGCTTAAATCGATGCCCGATAGAACAGCTAAAAATACCGTACGTTTTCGCTTGCCTAAACATGCCACGCCTTATGTCTTTGCTCTTTACATGGCAACGATCATGGCGTTTCTCATGTGTCTCGTCATCACCCTCGCGGAATTCGGAATAGGTGAGTATTACATGGAAAATGTGATGAATGCGTACCGGGTGGCAATGCCTTCGGCATTCATCTGCGTGCTCGTCGTGCGCCCATTGGTTGCCCGACTTGTGGCGTGGACCGTGCAGGGCCACTGAGGGAAACGTCACTGGAATATTGGCCAGCGTCTCTTTGAGACATACGGCCATTTTTCGGATAGGCGGTTTGTACCAGAAACCTCTCATCAGCCCACGATAAGGGCGACAGCTCGTCATAGCGCATCCTGGCCTCGTCGCTGATAGCTTGCGCTCCTCACCGCTGGGTCGTTGCAGGGGGAGGCGGTCCGACCCATTGCTACACACAGTCGTTCGGCATGATCTAAGCTCCAAAGGATGGTTTTTGCGAGCAGGGGTTTCAATGCGAAGCACACCTGAAAACAGCCTGAAAAATGCGCTGAAAGCCTGTAGAGACAGTTTTATTTCTGTTGGGTTTTTCAGCTTTTTCATCAACGCGCTGATGCTCGTGCCTACCTTCTATATGCTTCAGGTGTATGGGCGGGTGATGGCCAGCGGAAGTCTGACAACCCTGGCCATGCTGACGCTGATCATGACCGGGCTGATCATCACGCTCGGCTCCCTGGAATGGATCCGTTCGCGCATCATGGTTCGGGTCAGTACCCGACTGGATGTGTTGCTGAGTCGCCAGGTCTATAAGGCCAGTTTCAAACGGGCACTGGACAGTGGCGGGATGGATGCCTCGGCCCAGTCGCTCAACGACTTGACGGGCCTGAGACAGTTTCTCTCCGGTAACGGTTTGTTCGCCTTCTTCGATGCGCCCTGGTTGCCTATCTATATCGCCGTGATGTTCATGTTTCATCCCTGGTTTGGCTGGGTAGCGACGGGCAGTGCGCTGTTGTTGTTATTGCTCGCGTTTATCAATGAGAGGCTGACGGGGCCGACACTGGCGCAGGCGAACAAGGAACATATCGGCGCGACGCTCTACACCACGAAAAATCTGCGCAACGCTGAAGTCATCGAATCCATGGGCATGCTTGAAACCCTTATGGACCGTTGGGGACTTCGCCAACGGAACGTCCTGTTGCTGCAGGCTCAGGCAAGCGATAGAGGTGCCATAGTCAGCACGCTTTCCAGGACCTTCCGGATCCTGGTGCAATCATTGATCCTTGGTCTGGGGGCGTACCTGGCCGTGGACCATCAGGTCGGGGCAGGCCTGGTGTTTGCCGGGGCCGTGCTGCTAGGGCGCGCATTGGCCCCCATCGATCTGATCATCGGCAGTTGGAGGGGCTTTATTGCGGCTCGCTCGCAGTACAGCCGTCTCAACGACATCCTCGACAAACAACAGGCTCAGCCCGAGCGCATGTCATTGCCTGCGCCTCAGGGGCACGTGCAGGTGGAGAATCTGGTCGTCGCGGCCCCTGGCTCGAAAACCCCGATTATCAACAACATAAGTTTCAGCGTACCTGCCGGCTGCGTTGTCGGCATCATCGGACCAAGTGCCGCGGGCAAGTCGACCCTGGCCAGGGCACTGATGGGGGTATGGGCGCCGCTGCATGGCGTGGTCCGGCTCGATGGCGCGGACATCAGTGCGTGGGACAAACATGAACTTGGGCCGCATATCGGTTACTTGCCCCAGGACATTGAACTGTTCGAAGGCAGCATCAGCGAGAACATTGCCCGCTTCGCCGAGGTCGATTCCGAGAAAGTCATTCTGGCTGCCAGGACCGCTGGCGTTCACGACATGATTCTGCAGCTGCCCGATGGCTACGACACCGTCATTGGCAGTGAGGGCCTCACGCTGTCGGGAGGACAGCGCCAGCGCATCGGACTGGCCCGTGCCCTGTATGGCACCCCGCGCCTGATTATTCTCGACGAGCCCAATTCCAATCTTGACGAAGTCGGTGATCGTGCCCTGGTGGCAGCTATCCAGCAGATCAAGCAGAGCGGCGCGACCCTGTTTGTCATTACCCACCGAACCAACATCGTGTCGCAACTTGACCGACTCATGGTGATGAACGCAGGGGTTATCAGTCTCTACGGGCCACGCGAGCAGGTGCACGCCGAACTCAACGCGCAGAGACAGCAAGCACAAAAACACGCCATGTCAGCAGGCGCCAGCATGGCTTCGGTCAAAACCAGCAAGGGTGATGCCGATGAACCCTACGATGCCCAGTCGTCAAATTGAAAGCTTCGCCGGCCTGCCGATATCTGATCGTAAAGCACGCCGTCTGGGCATTGGTATTGTAGGGGTGACCTTCGGCCTGTTCGGCACCTGGGCGGCGCTCGCGCCCCTCGACGGTGCCGCGTTCGCGCCGGGGGTGGTCACCGTGCAGACTTATCGCAAAACGGTCCAGCATCCTGAAGGGGGCATCGTCAAAGCGGTACTGGTCCATGACGGTGACATCGTCAAGCGTGGTGATCCGCTGATCATTCTTGATGATGCCCAATTGCGCTTCGAATACGAGATAACCCGAGGCCAGCTGGTCGCGACCAGAGCCATGGAGGCAAGGCTCAGGGCCGAGCGCGACGCACTGTCGGCGGTCAGCTTTGGGGAGATAGCCGATTCCGAGAGTCTGCGAGGCGTGGAGGCGCGTCAGGGCGAGACCCAGGTATTCAACGCCCGGCAGGGCTCTCGGCTGGGCCAGATCGCGGTGTTGCGCGAGCGCATTGGCCAGTTGAATCAGCAGATCAAGGGGCTGGAATCGATGATTGGTGCCAAGGTTCATCTGGAGAAATCCTACAGCGGTGAAATCGTTGAATTGACCGACCTGCTCAAGCAAGGGTTCGTTGACAAACAACGTCTGCTCGATCAGGAACGCAAGCTGGGGATGCTCAAGTCGGAGGTGGCTGATCACCGTTCCGCTATTAACAAGACTCGTCTGCAGATCAACGAAACACAGCTGCAGATTCTGCAAATCGACAAGGATTTCAGTACCGAGGTGGTCAAGGAGCTGGCCGAGGTTCAGACCAGGATGTACGACCTGCAAGAGAAAACCTCGTCCCTGGAAGACCGGCTCAGTCGTATCGTCATCCGCGCACCCGACGCGGGCATGGTGATTGGCATGACTGTGCACACCATTGGGGGTGTGGTGAGCCCGGCGACGCCGCTGCTGGATATCGTGCCCTCGGTTTCCGAGCTGGTCATAGAGGCCCAGGTAGCGCCGGTGGATATTGATCGTGTCGCCATCGGCAAGCGTGCCGATATCCGTTTCGGCGCGTTCAATAGCTCGACCACTCCCGTGATCGAAGGCGAGGTCAGTAGCGTATCGGCTGACCGGCTGGTCAACGAAAAGGCCGGGACGGCCTATTACCTGGCGCGGGTGCGGGTAACCGAGGAGGGCGCGCGCACCTTGGGTGAGCGCAAGTTGTTGCCGGGGATGCCGGCGGACGTCCTAATCATCACCGGGCAACGCACGTTGTTGCAGTACTTGATGCAGCCGGCTCGCGATGCCATGGCTCAATCGATGATCGAGGAATAACCATGAGCGCATCGGCAGTTCTGCTGGGCGGTGTGTTCATGCTTGCAGCGGGTGCCGCACTGGCGCAAACCACTGCGGCAACGCCGACCGGGGTCAGCGCCTCGACGTTTTCCACCGACCTCATGCAGTTGTACCGTGAGTCACGGCTGGAAGATCCGCGGGTATTGGCCTCCTATGCGCAAGCGCAGGCGGGCAAGGAACATCAGCGCGAGGCTATGGGTGCGCTGTTCCCGCAGGTATCGCTCAACGCCGGGACGAATCGGATTCATCAGGAGAGCGACCTGGTGCAGCAAAGTTACGATAGCGAAAACTACAGCCTGGTGCTGCGTCAGTACCTCTACAACAAGACCGCGTGGGAGAACTACCAAAAATTCAAAAGCCTGGCCAGGCAGTCCGAATCGCAAGCGCTGGACGCCCAGGCCGAGGCCACCGTGGACCTGGCGCAGCGTTACTTCACCGCGTTGGCGGCGGAAGATGAACTGGAGTTGGTGAGGGCGGAGCGTCGAACCACGCAAAAGAGTCTGGACCGAGTCAATGCGTTGTACGAAAAGCAGCTGGCAATGATTACTGATCAGCTCGACCTCAAGGCCCGGGTAGATTTGCTGGCGGCGCAGGAACTGGATGCCCGGAACCAGGCCAGTATCAGTCGCGAGGCGCTGGCAGAGATCGTCGGCCGGCCGGTCAAGGAGAAGCTCAACCGGATTCGCGATGACGTGCAACTACGGGTTTCGGCGCAAAGTCTGGAAAACTGGGTCCGCGAGGGTATAGCGCTAAACCCGGCGCTCAAGGCCAACGAGAGCGGCGTTGAAGCAGCGGGCGCTGCGTTGCGCAGCGGCAAGGGCGGGCACTATCCGACCCTGAGCCTTACGCTGAGCGCGCAGCAGACCAACGAGGGCTACAACAATGCCCTGGCGCCGCGCACCGACAGTTATGTCGCCGGTATTGGCGTACAGGTGCCGTTGTACAGCGGCGGTTCGACCTCGGCGCGGGTCCGTGGGCTCTACCAGGATCAGATAACCGCCGAGCAGGAGCTGGAAGCGATCCGGCGCCGGGTAGTCAAGGAGATCACCAGCGCTTACCTGACCGCCAATTCGAGTGGAGAAAAGATCAGTGCGAGCCGCAATGCCCTGGCCTCGGCACAGTTGTCCAGAGTGGCAGCAGAGAAAGCGCTCGATTATGGGATGGTCAATGCCGTCGATGTACTGACCAGCGTACGCAACGAATTCCGCGCTCGTCGTGACCTGCTCAAGACGCAATACGAGTTCGTCACTAATGTCCTCACGCTCAATCGCTGGGCGGGGAAGCTGCCTGCCGAAAGTGTCGAAAGCGTTAATGGCTGGTTGAGCCCCGGCAGCTCCAGCCAAAATCTCACATCCCCCTGACGCCAGTTTTGAGCGATGACATCCAGCGGTTCAGGCGTTGGTTGCCGTGGCGTTGTCGCAAAAAACTCTAGTGCCGCAGAGCATGCTGTTACCCGAACGCACCGGAAGGAAAAAAACGCGGCGAGACCCAGACTGGGGGCATTCCCATAGCTCGGTGAAGCGAGTCTCGACGATAAATTGACGTCAGAGTTTATTCTGTGCTTGCTCTCCCACCATTCGTCGGTTAATTGACGATTTTGATCGGAATCAAACTTGATCGCAGCTCGTCCGGGGCGATCCTAACACCTTGATTTTCTAGGGGAGGGGGGCCCTTGGTAATGTCAGTCGGGCTACCCGCAGGAGGCTTGAGTCGACGACTGGCGGATGGGCGTGCTGGCAGTGTGCTGGTCTGGCCTAGACTCAATTCAGCGGCTCGAGGGAGCACATCAATCATGCGCAAGCTATTGATGATTATTCCTATTTATGTTGCCTCGATGGCTTTGCCCGGCTTTTGGAAACGTAATTCCTGCCGGTGAAGCCAGTGGAAGTGTCCCCAGGATTGAATCCCCGGGTGGGCACCGTTAAGGCCTGTCGGCGCTCGCATCTGTCCTTAGATTTTGCGAGTTGCTGATCCAGAAAGGCCAAGGGAGGGAGGTCAGAGTTAATTCTTCAAGGGAGTCAGGAAATAATGACGACCCACAGAAAACCAATACGCGTGATGCTGATCGATTGTCGTCCCCTCGTTCTCATGGGCCTTCAAGATTTGATCAATGCCAGGAAGCCTCAGATGGAAGTGAGTGGCCAGGCCACCACCTATACCAATGCGCTGGATCTTGCCGATCAGTTGCGTCCCAATGTGATTTTTTTCAGTTTTTTTCCAGATGCGCTGAACCCGCTGGAGGTCGTCGCGGAACTCACCCGCAATGCAGAAATGAAATTGCTGGTGCTCAAGGGCCTGTACGAAACCGTTCCCGTTGCCCAGGCAATAGAGGCGGGCGCACGCGGCATCGTGCTGGCGGAAGACCCGACGGAATCGATCATCCAGGCCATCATCACGGTCCACCACCGCGACACCGGACTGGATAGAGCCTGGGCCGGCGGGCTGTCCGGCTATTCCGCGAGCGGGCATATTCACTTGAAAGGCAATCTGGAGCAGGCGAAACAGGCGCGGCTGACGCTGCGCGAGAGGGAACTGATTCGTGCCATCGTGGGGGATCCGTCCGCCAAATACATGTGCATAGCCGGGCGCCTGGGCATCAGCGAACACACCGTGCACAACCACCTCAGCAACATCTATCAAAAGCTTAATCTCATCAATCGCATTGACCTGCTGATGTATGCGCTCAAGCACGGGCTCACCAACAACGAAAAACCACCAGAGTCCGCTTGGGTAGAACTGGATTTGGCTTCACGTCGAAACAAGAGGGTCTAACCGCACAAAACAATGCGAGGGTGGCTTTCACCACCCTCGCATCCTTTTACGCGCGTTTCTCAGACGCTGCCAAAGACAATGTCACTACTCAGAAGATCGACCCCGACCAAGGTGATGGTCGTTGCTTGTCCGCCCGTTTCGGCAACCGTCACGATGCTGTCTGCGCCGGTGTTGTCGATCGATTGGACAACCGCGTTCTGGTCGCCGTTGAGCACCAGGGTGTCTCGCAGGTTTGCGTTCGCATCGAAGCCGGTGACCTGATACAGGTTCTCATCGACTGACAAATCGATGTTGAAGGCATCACGCTCACCGCCCGTGCCCACCAGCGAGAAGTCGAAGAGGGCGCTGTCCAAGTCGTTGGCGAACAGGTTGGCGTCAAACGTACTCGTCGCCGAGTCCCCATCCTTGTCCGTCAGCGTCGCGTTGAACGTCAGCTGGACATCACTGGCCAGGCTCTCGGTCTCCTGAGTGAACTGGATCGTCGGGATCTTGATCTCGCCTCGGGCCATCGTGAGCTGAACAGCGTCGATCAGATTCGTGCCATCGCTCTCAATGAGGAAGGACACCTGTCCGCCTGCCTCCGGCGTCAGGGTGTTCACTTCGATGAGGTTCGAGAACGTGCCATCCTCGTAGTAGGCCCTGTAGTACAGGTCCTCGGTCGCCGTGTCGTAACCTCCCACGGAGTTGTCGATGAAGACCCTCATACCCGTCAGCAGGCTCTCCGGATTGATGACGAAACTTTCGTCGTCAACGCCGATTGCCGCCAGGTCGTCTCCCTGGAACAGGTTATTGGCGACGCCGATGCCGGCCGTGCTGACGTTCATGGCCGAGGGGTCAATGTACGAGGGCAGGGGGTCGGTTTGCAGCGTGGCTTCGGTCGGATCGGGTTCTCCGAGCCCAATGCCGGTCAGGATGTCCGAAGTGGACGCAAGCGCCTTCGCGGAAAAGAACACAACCTCCTCAGATGGCGAAGGAATAGTCGGTGGATCCTGCTCTGGAATCAACAAGGTGCGCACTGGATCCGGGCCTCCGGCCCCGAGCGCGCCATCGGCAGTGCTGAGCACGATCTCTGAACTGAAGCCCTGCACCAGATCCAGTGCATAGCGGCCATCGGCATAGGCGGTCAGCGTGTAGTCGACGCTGGTATCCGCGGTGGCGGCGTTGTTGTCGAAATCGCCGGTCAACGTCCCTGCGAATTGGTACGCGCCAGTGCCGTCCGGTGAGGGCGACTGCTCAGTGAGCGTGGCGGTCCCGGTGGTGGTCGTGTTGTCTGGCCTGACGAGGGTGAATTGGCTATTCACCGAGATATCCAGACCAGCCGCACCCAACCCGTCGGCGCCGGCCGAATTGTCCCAGAACCCGAATTGCGGCAGGACGCTACCGGTGCCGATCAGGTTGCCGAATGCAAGTGACGGGCCGTCGTCCTTGAACACCAGGTTCTGCCCGATGTTGAGGGTCGCCTGGGCTCTATCGCCGTCCTTGTCAGTTGCGGTCCCTATCAGCGTCACCAGATTGTCCGCCGACAGCGTCGTCGAATCATCGGGATTGGTGGCGTCGGGATGCACCACGGCGCGGATCTGATCGAGCGTGACGTCGCCGTTGGCGGCGACGCTGACCGTGAACACCAGCAGATTGGTCGTGGCCGTGCGGCCTTCGACCACGGTGCCGTTGAGCGACAGGTTGACCGCCTCACCGGTGGCCGTGTCGGTCAGCCCGGAGGCGCCTGCCACCACGCCCAGCGCATAGGTCTGGGTACCCGCACCGTCAGCGCCAAACGCCGAAGTGAAGTTGGCGGTAAAGCTCTCGGTATCGTCAGTCGCCAGGAATGTTTCATCCACCGTCAGCGTTGGTTCCGCACCGGTGGTGCTGATGCTGGGCCCGTCGTCCTTGAACACCAGGTTCTGCCCGATATTGAGCGTGGCCTGGGCGCTGTCGCCGTCCTTGTCGGTGATGGTCGCCGTGAGGGTCACCAGCTCGTCGGAGCTCAGGCTCGTCGAATCATCCGGATTGGTGGGATCGGGATGCACCACGGCGCGCTGCTGGTCGAGGGTGACGTCACCGTTGGCGGCGACGCTGACCGTGAACACCAGCAGGTTGGTGGTGGCCGTGCGGCCTTCGACCACGGTGCCGTTGAGCGACAGGTTGACCGCCTCACCGGTGGCCGTGTCGGTCAGCCCGGAGGCGCCTGCCACCACGCCCAGCGCATAGGTCTGGGTACCCGCACCGTCAGCGCCAAACGCCGAAGTGAAGTTGGCGGTAAAGCTCTCGGTATCGTCAGTCGCCAGGAATGTTTCATCCACCGTCAGCGTTGGTTCCGCACCGGTGGTGCTGATGCTGGGCCCGTCGTCCTTGAACACCAGGTTCTGCCCGATATTGAGCGTGGCCTGGGCGCTGTCGCCGTCCTTGTCGGTGATGGTCGCCGTGAGGGTCACCAGCTCGTCGGAGCTCAGGCTGGTCGAATCATCGGGATTGGTGGGGTCGGGATGCACCACGGCGCGCTGCTGGTCGAGGGTGACGTCACCGTTGGCGGCGACGCTGACCGTGAACACCAGCAGATTGGTCGTGGCCGTGCGGCCTTCGACTACCGCGCCGTTGAGCGACAGGTTGACCGCTTCACCGGTGGCCGTATCGGTCAGCCCGGAAGCTCCTGCCACCACGCCCAGCGCATAGGTTTGGGTACCCGCACCGTCAGCGCCAAACGCCGAAGTGAAGTTGGCGGTAAAGCTCTCGGTATCGTCAGTCGCCAGGAATGTTTCATCCACCGTCAGCGTTGGTTCCGCACCGGTGGTGCTGATGCTGGGCCCGTCGTCCTTGAACACCAGGTTCTGCCCGATGTTGAGGGTGGCCTGGGCGCTGTCGCCGTCCTTGTCGGTGATGGTCGCCGTGAGGGTCACCAGCTCGTCGGAGCTCAGGCTCGTCGAATCATCGGGATTGGTGGGGTCGGGATGCACCACGGCGCGCTGCTGGTCGAGCGTGACGTCACCATTGGCGGCGACGCTGACCGTGAACACCAGCAGATTGGTCGTGGCCGTGCGGCCTTCGACTACCGCGCCGTTGAGCGACAGGTTGACCGCTTCACCGGTGGCCGTATCGGTCAGCCCGGAAGCTCCTGCCACCACGCCCAGCGCATAGGTTTGGGTACCCGCACCGTCAGCGCCAAACGCCGAAGTGAAGTTGGCGGTAAAGCTCTCGGTATCGTCAGTCGCCAGGAATGTTTCATCCACCGTCAGCGTTGGTTCCGCACCGGTGGTGCTGATGCTGGGCCCGTCGTCCTTGAACACCAGGTTCTGCCCGATGTTGAGGGTGGCCTGGGCGCTGTCGCCGTCCTTGTCGGTGATGGTCGCCGTGAGGGTCACCAGCTCGTCGGAGCTCAGGCTCGTCGAATCATCGGGATTGGTGGGATCGGGATGCACCACGGCGCGCTGCTGGTCGAGCGTGACGTCACCGTTGGCGGCGACGCTGACCGTGAACACCAGCAGGTTGGTGGTGGCCGTGCGGCCTTCGACTACCGCGCCGTTAAGCGACAGGTTGACCGCTTCACCGGTGGCCGTATCGGTCAGCCCGGAGGCGCCTGCCACCACGCCCAGCGCATAGGTCTGGGTACCCGCACCGTCAGCGCCAAACGCCGAAGTGAAGTTGGCGGTAAAGCTCTGGGTATCGTCAGTCGCCAGGAATGTTTCGTCGACCGTCAGCGTCGGTTCCTCGCCGGTGGTGCTGATGCTGGGTCCGTCATCCTTGAACACCAGGTTCTGCCCGATGTTGAGGGTGGCCTGGGCGCTGTCGCCGTCCTTGTCGGTGATGGTCGCTGTGAGGGTCACCAGCTCGTCGGAGCTCAGGCTGGTCGAATCATCCGGATTGGTGGGGTCGGGATGCACCACGGCGCGCTGCTGGTCGAGCGTGACGTCACCATTGGCGGCGACGCTGACCGTGAACACCAGCAGGTTGGTGGTGGCCGTCCGTCCTTCGACTACCGCGCCGTTGAGCGACAGATTCACTGCCTCACCGGTGGCCGTATCCGTCAGCCCGGAAGCTCCCGGCACCAGGCCCAGCGCATAGGTCTGGGTACCCGCACCGTCAGCGCCAAACGCCGAAGTGAAGTTGGCGGTAAAGCTCTGGGTATCGTCAGTCGCCAGGAATGTTTCGTCGACCGTCAGCGTCGGTTCCGTGCCGGTGGCGCTGATGCTTGGCCCGTCATCCTCGAAGATCATTTTGGAGCCGATTTCGGCGATCGAAGTAGAGGCTTTGCGCAGTGTGAAGCCGCCGATATCAAAATCGGCGTGGTCATTGCCTCTGGCGTCGAGGGCCGCTCCGTTCTCGACGAGCACGCGGTTGTGGTCCGCGCTTGTGGTGTATTCAATCTGGTAGCCGGCCAAAACGCCGGTGATGGTTGCAACCCCATTGGCGAAGCTGATGCCAATGGTCGGATCATTCACCGATCCGTCTGAATTCTCGATCACCAGCCCGGTGCTGATGTTGATGACGCGAATGTTGGTGATGGCAACCGGCGTATCACCGGCATAGCCATTGACGAAATTCACGCCAGGTTCAGCAGCGGTGCTGAATGCGCTGACTTTTACGACAGCACTCTTGCCGCTTTGCAGCTGCACGACGTCAAAGCTGGCCGACTTCGTGTTGAAGACGTTGGTAAAGTCGATGTTGGACTCAACGTCTGCTTCGTTCTGATCCAGGTTGGGAATGGTTACGTTCTGCCTGGCACCGGTGACGAACGAAAAGCGGATGCCTTCCTGTTCCGTAATCATCTGGCTGTTGGTGCCAATGGTGGTCGGGCCACCCCCTTGGCTGGTATTAATCCTGTCGCCAGTGTTTATGTTGGCGCCGCTTGACTGGTCAGCGGGGTCTTTGCCGGTGGCGATGATGGTGGGATCGGTGATCCGCACGATACCATCGACCGTTTCAGTGGCCGGGTTCAATTTCGTGAACATCAGGAACAGGTTCTGCCCGGAGGGCGCACCGGCCAGACTGAATCCCAGGTCCTGACTGACGCCGATGAAAACCTTATCCAGCAGATTGAGCGAATCATCGGGGTTCGTCGCATCCGGATGCTTGAGCGGTTGGTACTCCACGGTCCAGATTTTGCCGCCCGAGACCGGCGATCCGGTTTCTTCAATATAGGCAGCGAACACGATCGCGCCATCTGCGGCGCCGGCTCGGCCCACAAGGATGTTGTTGTTACTCGTATCCGTATAGAGAAGGATGCTGGTGCCATCGAGGGTATCCAGTCCGCTGTCCACGCCATCGAGCGGTGCACCGGCGCTGTCGACGAAGCGGATATCGGTAACGCCGGACGGGTCGGTGAGGGTGAACGCATTGCTGCCCGTATCACCCACGGCACCGCTATAGCCACTCAAGGCTGCACCCGTTGCGGTACCGGCGCCAAGTGCGGTTAAACGGTCGGAGAAGGCCGAGGGCAGGGATGCCACCAGAATGTCGTTGTCGTCAGCGTCCCCGGCAGGGATTGGTGTGGCAGTGCTGTTCTGCAAGCCGGCCGTTTCGTCCAGCGAAACGTCCTCACCGGGTACCACGACGCTCAGAGCATTGAGGGTCGGAATGAATAGAGGGGGATTGTTCGTAAGGGATGAGTTTTGCTCGCGAATAGCCATGATGTACTCCTGAGCAATTGCAGGTCATCAAGGCCAGGCCATTGACCTTTACCACTTATCAAGGCCTGACCATTTACCTGTTCAACTATGACTAAGCACCGGGGATTGCGCATCAGCCGATACTCCCAAGCGGGGTGGGAGTTTCGGCCTAGTCGTTCTCGTAGGTGGTCTGCCGCAGGGTGCCCAGGTTGATGCGAGCGTGCGGATCGCCTGTTGGAACTGCAAAAAAATGCGAGGGAGGCTTGTGCCACCCTCGCATCCTTTTACGCGCGCGACGCCTCAGGCGCTGCCAAAAACAATGTCGCTACTCAGAAGATCAACCCCGACCAAGGTGATGGTCGTGACATCTCCGCCCGTTTCGGTAACCGACACGACGCTGTCTGCGCCGCTGGTGTCGATCTGGACAGCGGCGTTCTGGTCGCCGTTGAGCACCAGGGTGTCTCGCAGGTTTGCGCCCGCATCGAAACCGGTGACCTGGTACTGGTCCTCATCGAATGACAAATCGACGTTGAAGGCATCACGCTCACCGCCCGTACCCACCAGCGTGTAGTCGAAGGTGCCGGTCAAGTCGTTGGCGAACAGGTTGGCGTCAAACGTACTCGTCGCCGAGTCCCCATCCCTGTCCGTCACCGTCGCGTTGAACGTCAGCTGGATATCACTGGCCAGGCTTTCGGTCTCCTGAATGAACTGGATCACCGGGATCTTGATCGTGCCCAGGCCCATCGTGAGCTGAACAGCGTCGATCAGCGTCGCGTCCGCCTTCTCGATGACGAAGGACGTCTGTCCTCCGGCCTCCGAGGTCAGATCAGCGGCAAGAACCTTCGTCGGCGAACCCGAAGTGGTGCCGTCCGCGTAGAAGATCGTGTAATACAGCTCTTCCGTTGCCGGGTTGTACCCCTGCACCGAGTTGTCGATGAACACTTTCATGCTCGACAACAAGGACTCGGGGTTGATGACGAAACTCTCATCACCCACGGATTTGGAGTCATTGGGGTCAGCGTCATTGATGCCTGGTATTGTGTTTCCATCCAGGTTGTTGTTGCCAATACCAATGCCGGACGTGCTGACGTTCATGTTCGCGGTGCCGAGGAATGCAAAGCCGCCGGCTTCTACCTGCGCTTCGGTGAGGTCGGGCGCTCCCAGCCCGATGGCGGAAAAGATGTCGCTTGAGGAAGTGGTTGCGTTAACACCAAAAAAGACAATCTCCTCAGATGGCGAAGGAATCGTCGGCGGATCCTGCTCTGGAATCAACAATGTGCGCACTGGATCCGGGCCGCCGGCACCGAGCGAGCCGTCGGCACTGCTGAGCACGACCGTAGAACTGAAACCTTGCACCAGATCCAGTACATAGCTGCCATCGGCATAGGCGCTCAACGTGTAGTCGATGGTGGTATCCGCCGTGGCGGCGTTGTTGTCGAAATCGGCGGTCAACGTCCCGGCGAATTGGTACGCGCCGTTGCCGTCCGGTGAGGGCGACTGCTCGGTGAGTGTGGCGGTCCCGGTCGTGGTGGTGTTGTCTGGCCTTACGAGGGTGAACGGGTTATTCACCGAGATATCCAGACCGTTCGCATCCAGCCCGTCGGCGCCAGCCGAATGACTCCAATACCCGGTTTGTGGCAGGACGCTACCGGTGCCGATCAGGTTGCCAAAGGCGAGTGCAGGGCCGTCATCTTCGAAGATCATCCTGGAGCCGATTTCGGCGGTTGTAACAGCGGTTTGGAGCAGCGTGAAACCACCGATATCAAAATCGGCGTGGGTATTGCCCCTTGCGTTGAGGGCTGCTCCGTTCTCGACGAGCACGCGATTGTGATTATCTGTTGTGGTGTATTCAATCTGGTAGCCGGCTTTAACGCCGGTGATGGTTGCAATCCCATTAGCATCAAAGCTGATGGTAATGGCCGGATCATTCTCCGGTCCGGCTGAATTCTCGATCACCTGCCCGGTGCTGATGTTGATGACGCGAACATTGGTGATGGCAACCGGCGTATCGTTCGTATAGCCGTCGATGAAATTCACGCCAGGCTCAGCAGTGGTGTTGAATGCGCTGATTTTTACGACGGCACTCTTGCCGCTTTGCAACTGCACGACGTCGAAACTGGCCTTCTTCGCATTGACGACGTCGGTAAAGTCGATGTTGGCTTCAACATCTGCTTCGTTCTGATCCAGGTTGGGAATGGTCACATCCTGCCTGGCACCGGTGACGAACGAATAACGAATGCCCTCCTGTTCCGTAATCATCTGGCTGTTGGTGCCAAAGGTGGTCGGGCCAGCCGCCTGGCTGGTATTGATCGTGTCGCCGGTCGTTATATTGACACCCGTTGACTGATTCGCTGGATCCTTGCCGGTGGCGATGATGGTGGGATCCGTGATCCGCAAGACACCACCGACGTCGACAACTGTCGGGTTCGCCGTCGTGAACATCAGGAAGAGGTTCTGACCGGAGGGCGCATTGGCCAGACTGAATTCCAGGTCCTGACTGGTTCCGACGAATACCTTATTCAGCAGATTGAGCGAATCATCGGCGTTCGTAGCATCTGGATGCTTGAGCGGTTGGTACTCCACGGTCCAGATCTTGCCGCCGGTGGCCGGCGATCCGGTTTCTTCGATATAGGCCGCGAACACGATCGCGCCGGTTGCGCTTCCGGCTCGGCCCAGAAGGATGTTGTTGTTCGTGTCCGTATAGAGAAGGATGCTGGTGCCATCGAGGGTGTCCAGTCCGCTGTCCAGGCCATTGAGGGGGGCGCCAGCGCTGTCGACGAAGCTGATATCGGTAATGCTGGCTCCGGGGTCAGGGGTGATGGTGAAGGCATCGCTGCCCGTGTTGCCCGCGGCACCGGTATAGCCACTCAAGGCTGCACCTGTTGCGGTACCTGCGCCCAGTGCGGTCAAACGGGTAGCGAAGGCCGAGGGCAGGGAGGCCACCAGAATGTCGTTGTCGTCAGCGTCTCCCGCTGGGGATGGCGTGGCGGTGGCGTTCTGCAATCCGGCCGTTTCGTCCAGCGAAACGTTCACGCCGGTGATTCCAATAGCCATGATTTTTCTCCCGAGCAATTGCGGTCATCGAGGCCTGACCGTTGACCATTGCCCGAACTATGGGCATGGGCCGGGTATTGCGCATCGGCCGATACTCCCAAGCGGAATGGGAGTTTCAGGCTACTTGGATGGGGGAACAGCACGAGGGCGTGAAGGAATGGTGCCGCCTATTCCGTTTGTGAATGAGGACATGCCGCAAGGCTCGTCCGGCCTTGGCTTAGGGACCGCAGTGGCCCAATAAAAAACGGCCTGGCCCCTTGCGGGAGCCAGGCCGTGTACCTGCAGCGGTTTTCAGACTTCCTTAGTGATCAAAGCACAAGATCTGTCGGTGCCAGGTTAGTTACTCCCACCAGTTCGACCACGACAGGATTTTCGATATCAATCGTCTGGACATCGGTGAAATCGCTATCTGCATCGACGACCTTGAAATCCAGCGTTAGATCAAGGGTCGCTGGTACAGTCGTGGTGGTGGAGAAACCAGCATCGATGATCTTCAGCGGATTCGTACTCGTATCCTCCGCAATCGTGTTTCCAGGCCCGACGAGACCACTGACCGGCTGTGCGGAAGTGCTGCTTGCGCCATCGTCACCGACATTGCGATTCAGATTTATCGCGCTGCCCGTAAGGCCAGCATCATTCGAAAGAATCTGAATACCCTTGATGAGCCAGTTATCACCGGTCTGAATGTTGAAGTCATTGCTTTCAACAATCAACAGAGCATCATTATTGTCCAGGAACGGGTCGTTCGGATCGGCTGGGTCGTTGACGATAAGGGCCTCGTACTTGGTTCCAACAAGATCGGAGTTGTTCGTATCGTTCTCGTACACATCGCCTTGGTCGACGTAGATGGCACGTGTTGTAGTGATGGAGGAATCATTTGCATCAGCAAGACTGACGATAAGCAAAAGATCATCGCTTTCAGTCTCGTATCCATCGAACTTGATAAAGAAATCGGTCGCGAAACTAAAATTCTCGGCGCCCAGATCTCCTTTCGGATCAGTCTCGAAGAAATTGATGTTGGCCGCTTCACCTGCCTGGATCGTATTTCCGGAGACGCCCAGAGCAGTGCTGGACAAGGTTACAGGGGCCTGCGTGCCGCTCACAAGCTCACCCGCCGTCACAACAGTATTGCCGCCGGCAGTAAGTGGTGCCTCGAAGCCCGTGATCTGGATGAAGAAGCCTTCCCCAAGCTTCCCGGTGGCCACAGGTGATGGGCCACTGGAAGGCTCCGTACCATCCACGTCATACGTTTCGTATCCAGTGCCTTCGCCCAGCGTGACGTCTTGCGTCGTTTGCAGCGCATCTATCTCGAACGTATAGGTGTCATTGACTTTGTCAAACACCAGCGTGCCTTCCACCAGTTCAGGATCGGTGCCAGCATTGCGATCGTGATCGTATTTGAACGACACGTTAAACGTGGCACCGGTGAGACTCTCTGAATCCCAGGTGACCGTTGGATCAACGATCGCAACATCGTTCGCCGAACCAGAGAGGGAGAGTTCGGCAAAATCACTGTCCGCTGCCGAAGAGTAGGTCGGCCCGCGCTGGTCCGCACCTATCGAGTAGGCGAAGTCACCCGAAAAGGTCCATGACGTCGCACCCAAATCGGGATCGACATCCTGCACAGGGGGTGTCTCTATAACGGGCGTGTCGTCATCGACGGTGATGACCAGCTTCTCGGCTGCGGCCGTTACCGTGTCGCCGTCCTTGTCGGTGGCTTGCAGCAGCGAGCCCAGGTTGATGGTGATGTCGTTCTCGTTGTTGCCTGCGGCGTGATCCAGCGGCTTGAGCAGCGTGAAGGTGTAGGCACCCGCTGTGGTGAGGCTGAAGGTAAACACGTCGGTCGCGCCGGCCTTGGCGGTGAGTGTGTTGCCCGCGACGCTGTACACCAGCGCCACCCCGCCAGAGCTCAGCGCCGGCAAGCCGCTGGTGTCACTCGACAAGGCAAAGGTCAGCGGCGTGTCGGCGCCGGACTGGAAGATGCCGGTCACGCTGCCGCTGGCGGTGGTCGCCTCGCCAGCCACGTCGCCCGTACCACCGGCAATGCCGTTGGTCAGGCCGTCCTCGTCGACGGTTCCCGTCACGGCGGTCCCGGTCGCGGTCGGCGTGTCGTCATCGACGGTGATGACCAGCTTCTCGGCCGCGGCGGTTACCGTGTCGCCGTCCTTGTCGGTGGCTTGCAGCAGCGAGCCCAGGTTGATGGTGATGTCGTTCTCGTTGTTGCCTGCGGCGTGATCCAGCGGCTTGAGCAGCGTGAAGGTGTAGGCACCCGCTGTGGTGAGGCTGAAGGTGAACACATCGGTCGCGCCAGCCTTGGCGGTGAGTGTATTGCCCGCGACGCTGTACACCAGCGCCACCCCGCCAGAGCTCAGCGCCGGCAAGCCGCTGGTGTCGCTCGACAAGGCATAGGTCAGCGGCGTGTCGGCACCGGACTGGAAGATGCCGGTCACGCTGCCGCTGGCGGTGGTCGCCTCGCCAGCCACGTCGCCCGTACCGCCGGCAATGCCGTTGGTCAGGCCATCCTCGTCGACGGTTCCCGTCACGGCGGTCCCGGTCGCGGTCGGCGTGTCGTCGTCGACGGTGATAACCAGTTTCTCGGCCGCGGCCGTCACCGTGTCGCCGTCCTTGTCGGTGGCTTGCAGCAGCGAGCCCAGGTTGATGGTGATGTCGTTTTCGTTGTTGCCTGCCGCGTGATCCAGCGGCTTGAGCAGGGTGAAGGTGTAGGCACCCGCTGTGGTGAGGCTGAAGGTAAACACGTCGGTCGCGCCGGCCTTGGCGGTGAGTGTGTCGCCCGCGACGCTGTACACCAGCGCCACCCCGCCAGAGCTCAGCGCCGGCAAGCCGCTGGTGTCACTCGACAAGGCATAGGTCAGCGGCGTGTCGGCGCCGGACTGGAAGATGCCGGTCACGCTGCCGCTGGCGGTGGTCGCCTCGCCAGCCACGTCGCCCGTACCACCGGCAATGCCGTTGGTCAGGCCGTCCTCGTCGACGGTTCCCGTCACGGCGGTCCCGGTCGCGGTCGGCGTGTCGTCGTCGACGGTGATAACCAGTTTCTCGGCCGCGGCGGTTACCGTGTCGCCGTCCTTGTCGGTGGCTTGCAGCAGCGAGCCCAGGTTGATGGTGATGTCGTTTTCGTTGTTGCCTGCGGCGTGATCCAGCGGCTTGAGCAGGGTAAAGGTGTAGGCACCCGCTGTGGTGAGGCTGAAGGTAAACACGTCGGTCGCGCCGGCCTTGGCGGTGAGTGTGTCGCCCGCGACGCTGTACACCAGCGCCACCCCGCCAGAGCTCAGCGCCGGCAAGCCGCTGGTGTCACTCGACAAGGCATAGGTCAGCGGCGTGTCGGCGCCGGACTGGAAGATGCCGGTCACGCTGCCGCTGGCGGTGGTCGCCTCGCCAGCCACGTCGCCCGTACCACCGGCAATGCCGTTGGTCAGGCCGTCCTCGTCGACGGTTCCCGTCACGGCGGTCCCGGTCGCGGTCGGCGTGTCGTCGTCGACGGTGATAACCAGTTTCTCGGCCGCGGCCGTCACCGTGTCGCCGTCCTTGTCGGTGGCTTGCAGCAGCGAGCCCAGGTTGATGGTGATGTCGTTTTCGTTGTTGCCTGCGGCGTGATCCAGCGGCTTGAGCAGCGTGAAGGTGTAGGCACCCGCTGCGGTGAGGCTGAAGGTGAACACGTCGGTCGCGCCAGCCTTGGCGGTGAGTGTATTGCCCGCGACGCTGTACACCAGCGCCACCCCGCCAGAGCTCAGCGCCGGCAAGCCGCTGGTGTCGCTCGACAAGGCATAGGTCAGCGGCGTGTCGGCGCCGGACTGGAAGATGCCGGTCACGCTGCCGCTGGCGGTGGTCGCCTCGCCAGCCACGTCGCCCGTACCACCGGCAATGCCGTTGGTCAGGCCGTCCTCGTCGACGGTTCCCGTCACGGCGGTCCCGGTCGCGGTCGGCGTGTCGTCATCGACGGTGATGACCAGCTTCTCGGCTGCGGCGGTTACCGTGTCGCCGTCCTTGTCGGTGGCTTGCAGCAGCGAGCCCAGGTTGATGGTGATGTCGTTTTCGTTGTTGCCTGCCGCGTGATCCAGCGGCTTGAGCAGCGTGAAGGTGTAGGCACCCGCTGTGGTGAGGCTGAAGGTAAACACGTCGGTCGCGCCGGCCTTGGCGGTGAGTGTGTCGCCCGCGACGCTGTACACCAGCGCCACCCCGCCAGAGCTCAGCGCCGGCAAGCCGCTGGTGTCACTCAACAAGGCATAGGTCAGCGGCGTGTCGGCGCCGGACTGGAAGATGCCGGTCACGCTGCCGCTGGCGGTGGTCGCCTCGCCAGCCACGTCGCCCGTACCACCGGCAATGCCGTTGGTCAGGCCGTCCTCGTCGACGGTTCCCGTCACGGCGGTCCCGGTCGCGGTCGGCGTGTCGTCGTCGACGGTGATAACCAGTTTCTCGGCCGCGGCCGTCACCGTGTCGCCGTCCTTGTCGGTGGCTTGCAGCAGCGAGCCCAGGTTGATGGTGATGTCGTTTTCGTTGTTGCCTGCCGCGTGATCCAGCGGCTTGAGCAGGGTAAAGGTGTAGGCACCCGCTGTGGTGAGGCTGAAGGTGAACACGTCGGTCGCGCCGGCCTTGGCGGTGAGTGTGTTGCCCGCGACGCTGTACACCAGCGCCACTCCGCCCGAGCTCAGCGCCGGCAAGCCGCTGGTGTCACTCGACAAGGCAAAGGTCAGCGGCGTGTCGACGCCGGACTGGAAGATGCCGGTCACGCTGCCGCTGGCGGTGGTCGCCTCGCCAGTCACGTCGCCCGTACCACCGGCAATGCCGTTGGTCAGGCCGTCCTCGTCGACGGTTCCCGCCACGGCGGTCCCGGCCGCCGCCGGCCCGTCGTCTTCGAAGATCATCTGAGAACCGATTTCGGCTTTCGTAATAGAGGCTTGGAACAGGTGGAGGCCATCGATATCAAAATCGGCGTGGTTATTGCCCTTGGCGTCGAGGGCCGCCCCGTTCTCGACGAGCACACGGTTGTGATCCGCCGTTGTGGTGTATTCAATCAGGTAGCCGGCTTTAATACCGGTGAGGGTTGCAACCCCATTAGTGAAGGTGATGCCAATGGTCGTGTCATTCACCGATCCGTCTGAATTCTCGAGCACCGTCCCGGCGCTGTTGAGGACGCGAACATTGACGATGTCAACCTTCGTATCATTCGCATATCCGTCGATAAATTGCGTGCCAGATTCAACAGCGGTGGTGAATGCGCTGATTTTTACGACAGCACTCTTGCCGCTTTGCAACTGCACGACGTCGAAGCTGACCGTCTTCACATTGACCACGCCGGTGTAGTCGATGTTGGATTCAAGATCGGCTTCGTTCTGATCCAGGTTGGGAATGGTCACATCCTGCCTGGCACCGGTGACGAACGAAAAACGGATGCCTTCCTGTTCCGTAATCATCTGGTTGTTGGTACCGAAGGTGGTCGGCCCACCCGCCTGGCTGGTATTGATCGTGTCGCCAGTCGTTATATTGATGTCGTCGCCCGGGTCGTTGGGGTCAAGCCCGGACTGATTCGCCGGTAACTTGCCGGTGGCAATAACGGCGGGATCCGTGATCCGCACGACACCATTGACCGTTTCAGTTGCTGGGGTCGCTGTCGTGAACATCAGGAAGAGGTTCTGACCGGAGGGCGCCTTATCGAGACTGAATTCCAGGTTCTGACTCGCTCCGACGAAAACCAAATCCTCCAGGTCGACCGGATCATCGGGGTCCGTAGCATCTGGATTGCTGAGCGGTTGGTACTCCACGGTCCAGATCTTGCCGCCTGTGACCGGCGATCCGGTTTCTTCAATATAGGCAGCGAACACGATCGCGCCGGTTGAGCTCCCGGCTCGGCCCAGAAGGATGTTGTTGTTCGTGTCCGTATAGAGAAGGATGCTGGTGCCATCGAGGGTATCCAGTCCGCTGTCCAGGCCATTGAGTGGTGCGCCATTGCTGTCGACGAAGCTGACATCGGTAGCGCTTGTTGCGCCGCTGATGGTGAACGCATTGCTGCCCGTATTGCCCACGGCACCGGTATAGCCACTCAAGGCCGCATCCATTGCGGTACCTGCCCCAAGGGCGGTCAAACGGGTAGAGAAGGCCGAGGGCAGGGGTAGCGCCGTATCGTTGTCGTTAGCGTCTTCCGTAGCGCCTGGCGTGGCGGTGGCGTTCTGCAACCCGGTCGTTTCGTCCAGCGAAACGTCCTCGCCGGTCGCTACGACGGTCAGAGCGCTGGCCGTAATCAAGGAATCTTGCTCAATAGTCATGACTTTTTCCTGGGCAGTTGCGGTCATCGAGGCCTGACCGTTGGACCTTTGGTCGCAACTATGGCTAAGCGCCAGGGATTGCGCATCGGCCAATACTCCTAGGCGGGCTGGGAGTTTCAGACTACTTGGAGGGGGGAGACGGGATGGTGCGAAGGAGTGGCGTCGTTTCCGTTGGTTTTTTGAAACTTCCTCGCGTTTAACGATGCATGTTTAACGACACTCCGTGTTACTTCCCGAAGGGCTACAAGACCTTGCGCCGTTGCCTACGGTTAAGCCAGAATCCGCCGGCTTGTGCGCCGATGGCCCGGGCTCTATCGTTTCCCTGTCGCTGAAAAACAGCGATGGGGTTTGGTAGACCCTCAGCATCGACGCATAGCGTCACCTTCGGTCCTTTCTTAGGGCTGCGTTTTATGGTGGCCATGCGCAGGGCTCCTTCGGGAGCGCCGGTTCCGATGCCCGGTCTACCAACCTTCGTATGGCCGCCACCCTCCGTTTGGTAGCGAGATGGTGTTGGCTCCTTTTAAGAAGCATCGGAGTTTCTACTATGTTCAAAGTGACACCCAACCCACCGGACACCGATCCGGCATCCCCGTACGAATCCCTCGACTCGAAAAAACTCAACGAAGCCGCCGAGCGCGCCCTCGATTTCTACCTCAACCCGGCAGCGATCATGAACAACACCCCACGCAAACCCAGCACCCTGTACATGGTTGCGCCGGATGTCGGCCATGAAGCCTTGCTGGTTCAAACGTGCGAGAACCTGGCGTCGGCCAGTGTCATGGCCAGCGACATCGCTGCATTGGTGGAGGGCACCCACCGCAATACCCTGCTGGCGCTTCAGCAGGTCATCATGCTGGCGGAACTGGCGGTGAATCGAATGCTGGATAACTTCGTGCCACCCAAGTAATCACTCAGCCCTTTACCGAGAGGCTTGCCCCCTCGGTAAAGGGTTTTGATGGCTCACAATGACGTTCTGACCACCAACGGACAATCAACCGGCTGGGCTCCCGAGACCTCCAGGGCTTCGATCAGGTGCCGGGCCGCATTGCGACCGATCTCGTAGTACGGCAATTGCACCGTGGTCAGGGGCGGGATGAACAGTTCGGCGATGCCGATCATGTTGTCGTAGCCGAGCACGGCGACGTCGTCGGGAATTTTCAGACCACGGCTCAACAACAGCTGATAGGCACAAAAGGCAATGCGGTCGTTGCCGCAGATCAGAATATCGAATTGGGGGCGACCTTCAATAATGTGTCGGTCGAGGATGGCTGCGGTTTCACCATAGGCGTCATGATCGGAAAGGTCGTATTGCAGGAGTGCGTCAGGCGCCAGGCCGAATGCCTGACAGGCACGCTGCAGGCCTTTTTGCCGCAGGCCCCAGGCCAGACTCTGTTTGGGCAGATTGATACACAGAGGGCGCCGATAGCCTTGGCTCAACGCGTGGTGTACCGCTCGATATTGTCCCATTTCATCGTCTGGCACATAGCTCACCAAGCGACTGTCATCTGCCAGGCAATTGGCGAGTACCAGGGGTTTGCTCTTCAAGCGCTCGGGAATGCTCACATGGCGAAACCCCATGGCGCTGAAGATCAACCCGTCGGGACGGTGCGACAACATCAGGTCGATGTTCTGGTCGGTGGGCGGGTTGTTCAACAGGTTGAGGATAAATACATTCCAGCCGGCTTGCTGCGCGGTCTGTTCGATGGACAGCAGCAGCTCGACCGCGAACGGTGTGGTCGCGGTGTCCAGCGCGAACACACCGATGGTTCGCGACTGGAGGTTGTCGCCGCGCATCTTGCGCGCCGACAGGCTGGGTACGAACTGCAGTTCGTCAATGGCGCGACGCACCCGCTGAAGGGTTTCGGGGCTCAGTTTTTCCGGATTGTTGAGCGCTCGAGAAACCGTCATCAGGGACACGCCGGCCAGCTGTGCAACGTCTTTCACTGAAGTCATGCGAGGCGAGGCCGGTCAGGTTGACGCAGGATCATGACACAGGGTCCGGGTTTCTCGCGACTCGAATGACGCCGCTCATAGCCATCCCGAGGCCAGAGGCCATGCCTTGGGAATGGAGACGCGTCCGCCACTCCCGCTGGCAAACAGTTTCACCCCCAGGCTGTCAGGCCGCGGATAAAGGCGACTGCTGAAGCTGAAGCGCCCGTTTTCGTCGAACACCTCGATGGACGAGCGATCGAGAAATACGCGCAGTTCCAGGCGCTCTTGTGTCGGGTCTATCGACACGCTGCGCTGACCGGTGACTTGCGCACCCGAGCGGCTGCGGTCCAGCACCAGACGCTGCAGCAATGCATCGTAGTAAAGCAGGGTTTCTTCACGGTCATCGTCGCTGCAACGCAAGGCGATTCCCAGGTGGCCGTCGGTGCAGTCGCGTAAATCCAGATGCACATGGATTTCGAGCATGTCGCCATTCACTTGCGGCACGCACCGGGTTCCCGATTCATCCCACCAGGGCGTGCCCGGCAATGGCGCCATGCGCAGAGCGGTGAGCTCCCGTGCCGGATACACGCAAAGGCGATCTGCATGCAGTTCTAGTTCGCGCGGCAAACCGAGCATGCCGCACCAGTGATGGGCCTGGCTCGGCATCGGGCTTTCCCACATGTCGAGCCATGCCCACACAAGGCGCCGACCATCGGCGGCCAGGAGCGTTTGCGCGGCATAGAAATCGTGGCCGTTATCCAGCTCGATAAAAGGCCCGCCGGTGAAGTGCCACTCGCTGTCGAGTCGGCCCACTCGATAACCGGTCTGGTACTTGTTGAGCCGCTCGTAACCCTCGGGTTGCATGCCCTGGGGGGAGTAGAGCAGCACATCGCGTCCGTTCAGGCGAAACAGATCCGGGCACTCCCACATATAGCCGTCGCCCGCGCTGCCGCTGGACACATAGTCGAGGAACTCCCAGGCGTGCAGATCCGTGGAACGGTACAGCGGGAGCAGCGGCACATCGCCCAGACGTGCGCCGGCAATCAGGTACCAGCCGTCATCCTCCTGCCATACCTTGGGATCGCGAAAGTGCATGATCGTGTCTTGCGGTGCGGTGTCGATGACGGCGCCATGCTTGACGAACCGGATACCGTCGGTACTGGTGGCCAGACACTGGACTTGGCGGATCGAGCGCTCGTCACCCACGTCCCCCAGCCAGGTGTGCCCGGTGTAGATCAGTGCCAAAGTATCGCCACACACCACCGCGCTACCGGAAAAACAACCGTCGCGGTCGAAATCATCGCCGGGCGCCAGAGCAATGGGCAGATGCTGCCAATGGACCAGATCGGCACTCTTGGCATGCCCCCAATACATAGGGCCCCATTTCGCGTCGAAGGGGTGGTGTTGATAGAACACGTGGTATTCGCCACGAAAGAACACCACCCCGTTAGGGTCGTTCATCCAGCCCGCTGGAGGGGCAAGATGATAACCGGGTCGATAATCGTGGATGACGCGAGACAGGCCGTCACTCAGCGCACACTGCGCAAGGTCAAGGGCGCAAGACATTGGGTCATTCATGGGATTCAAATACACAGTCATAGGGCGCTTGCTCGTGCCGAGCGCAGAGGGACGCCCTCGGGCAGGGTTTCAATGGTGTGGCGTTTCAAGGCGGTGCCATCGGCGTCGAACAAGTGCAGGTTGCCGATGTCCAGTTGCAGCTCGACCCGATCGCCCGCCTGCCATCCGGCGTTGACCTCGCAACGACAGATCATGGGCTCGTCGTGACCGGTATCGAGGTGCACATAGGTTTCGCTGCCCAGGTATTCGACGGCGGTCACGACGACGCCGGCGGCTCCATCCGCCGCCGTGAGCGACATGTGCTCCGGGCGAATCCCCAGGCTCAGCGTCGTGCCGGCCGCCAGGTTCGAGCTGTCGAAGGGCAGGGACGTGATGCCCCATACGAGGGTATCGACCAGGCTGGTTTCACCTGGTGCCTGCAGGCGCGCCGACAGAAAATTCATTCTGGGTGAACCGAGAAAACCGGCGACAAAACGGCTGGCCGGGCGTTCATAGAGTTCGCGCGGTGAACCGACCTGCTCGACGCGACCGCCATTGAGCACGACAATTTTGTCGGCCAGGGTCATCGCTTCAACCTGATCGTGGGTGACGTAGATCATGGTCGAGCCGAGTCGATCATGCAGTCGGGCGATTTCGTTGCGCATCTGCACCCGCAAGGAGGCGTCCAGGTTGGAAAGCGGCTCATCGAACAACAAAATGTCCGGTTCCCGCGCCATGGCCCTGCCCATGGCCACACGCTGACGCTGCCCACCGGACAGTTCCTTTGGCTTGCGTTGCAGCAGGTTGTCCAATTGAAGGATTTTCGCCGTTTTCAGCACGCGCTCGCGCAGGCTGGTCTTTTCCGTCTTGGCCAGTTTGAGACCAAAACTGATGTTGTCGTAGACGCTCATGTGCGGGTACAGCGCATAAGACTGAAACACCATGCCGACACCACGTTCGCGCGGCTCCAGGTCGTTGACCCGACGCCCGTCGATCAGCAGGTCGCCGGCGCAGATCGAATCCAGTCCGGCGATCAGTCGCAGCAGGGTCGATTTTCCGCAGCCCGAAGGGCCGACGAACACCACGAACTCACCCGCCGCGATGTCCAGGCTGACGTCGCGAAGAATGCGCATGCCGCCCAATTGTTTGTTGACGTTGTCCAGTTTCAATTTGATCACGATGCTGTTCCTTGTAGTTGTCGGGCATCAACCCTTTAACGCGCCGGCAGTCAGACCGGAAACGATTCGGCGCTGGAAGATCAGCACCAGAATCACCAGGGGGACGGTGACCACCACCGATGCGGCCATCAGCAGCCCCCAAGGCAACTCATGGGGACTGCCGCCGGAAATCAGGGCGATGGCGACCGGCACCGTGCGTTGCGTGTCGGTGAGGGTGAAGGTCAGGGCAAACAGGAACTCGTTCCAGGCTGCGATGAAAGCCAACAGGCCAGTGGTGACCAGTGCGGGCCAGAGCAGTGGCAACAGCACCCGGGTCAGCGTGACCCAGGGTGAAGCGCCATCCATGATTGCCGCTTCTTCCAGCTCATGGGGCAGTTGGCCCATGAACGTGGTCAGCACCCAGACGGTGAAGGGCAGGGTGAAAATCGTGTAGCTCAGGATCAATGCCCAAGACGTGTTGTACAGACCCAGCGCGCGGATCACTTCGAACAGCCCCGACAGCACCGCAACCTGGGGAAACATCGACACCCCAAGTACCATCATCAGCACCGTGCCGCGACCACGAAACTTCACCCGGCCCAAGGCATAGGCGGCGGTCAGGCTGAGGAACAACGCCAGTGTCACCACGCTCAGCGCAACCACCAGCGAGTTGCCGATCGCCCGCAGGAATGAGGCTTGATTGAGCACCGCCGTATAGTTGGAGAAGTCGGGGTTTTCGATCCAGTAGCTCACCTCGAACAAGGCGCTGGACGGCTTCAGCGACGTCACGATGGCGTAGTAGAAAGGGAAGACCGCATACAGCAGCAACACCCCGATCAGGCACCAGAATCCGAGGCGCAACAGCGCTTTTTTCAGTAGGCGAGGGCTCATGAGCGGACCTCCAGTTGACGGCGTCCGAGGTAGAGATAGAGCATGGCGATCACCGCAACCACCAGAAACAACAGCGTCGAGGCCGCGCTGCCGTAACCAACGTCCTGAAACTCCACCAGATGCTGGCGGGCATACACCGACATACTCATGGTGCTCGACGAGTTCGAGGTCAGCACATAGATCACGTCGAATACCCGCAGCGAGTCGAGGATGCGAAAGATCGCCGCCACCAGCAAAGCGGGCATCAGCAGGGGAAGGGTGACACGCCAGAACACTTTCAACGGGTGAATGCCATCGACCCTGGCGGCTTCGTAGCAATCGCTCGGCAACATCTGCAAGGCCGCCAGCATCAGCAGCGTGACAAAAGGCACGGTCTTCCAGACGTCGACAATGATCACCGCCCACATCGACAGATCCGCATCTGCCGTCCAGGCCAGGGGCGCGTCAATCAGGCCGAGGCTCAGCATCAGGTGATTGATGATGCCGAACTGGTCGTTAAGCATCCATGACCAGATCTTCGCCGAGACAATGGTCGGAATGGCCCAGGGAATCAGAATCAACGCACGCACCAGAGAGCGGCCGGTGAACTTGATGTTGAGCAGCAACGCCACCAGCAATCCCAGTACGACTTCCAGCCCCACCGACACCACGGTGAAATGCAAGGTGTTGCGCACCGCGTTCCACCACTGTGGATCGACCAAAATGCCCGACCAGCTGGAACCGTTGTGAAACAGATAATTGCTCAAGCCTATGAAGGTTCCGCCACCGGTGTCCGCCAGGTTGGCGTCGGTCAGGCTGAACCAGAATGTGCGCAGTAGCGGCCAGGCCGCCACCAGGGCCAGACACAGCAACATCGGCGTCAGAAACAGCCAGGCAGCGCGCACTCGGCGACGTTGCACGGGCGTTTCCCTGGTGAGCAGCAGCTCGTCACAGGGGGCATGGGTAGAAGAGACAGACATGGTGATTTCCTTCCTTGTGGCTTACCAGTTCCGGCGTTTGATGCGCGTGAGTTCGCTTTCCAGATCGGCCAGTGCCTGATCGACCGGTAGCTCGCCCGCCAGCACGCCATGCACTCGATCGAAGAACGCATTGGAGACCCGTGGATAGCGATCGGCGGTGATGGCAGCGGGGCGCATTACCCCATCGTTGAGAATGCTGTGCAGCTGAGCGTAATAAGGCATTGCCGCGAGCAATTCGGGGTCTTGATACAGCGACTCGATAACCGGGTTATAGGCGCCTATCAGGGCACGACGTTTTTGCTCTTGGGCACTGGTCAGGTAGCTCACCAGCTCTGCGGCAAGTTTTGGATGGGCGCTGTAACGCGATACCGCCAGGCCCCAGCCACCGAGGGTGGATGCATGGCTGCCGGTCTCGCCGCCGCGGGGCAGGGGAGCGACCCCGACCTTGTCTTTTACTGCACTGTCCTGGCTTTGTACCAGGGCCCAGACATACGGCCAGTTACGCATGAACAGCGCATTTCCCGATTGGAATACGCCACGTCCTTCTTCCTCTGTGTAATTGAGCACGCCCCGTGGGGAGATGTCTCCGACCCAACTTTTCGCCAAGGTCAAAGCCGTTCTTGAAGCCTGACTGTTGACCACGATGTCGCCTCGCGAATTGACCAGGCCGCCTTCCGGTTGGCTGCTGATCCACTCCAGCGCATTACACGTCAGGCCTTCGTAGGCGCGCCCCTGAAAGATGTACCCCCACGCATTGGGATTACCGGCAGTGCGCTCGGCCTGCTGAATATTTCTGGCGGTAGCGGTCATTTCCTCCCAGGTCTGGGGAACCTGCTGGTTGTACTTCTCAAGCAAGTCCTTGCGGTAGTACAGCAGACCCGAGTCGGTGAACCACGGCATGGTCACCAGCCGTCCGTTCACCGTGGCGTTATCCACCTGTGCCTGGAAGTAGCCTTGGGTCGCGTTGGTCGCAAGCACCTCGCGCAAATCCATCAGGTGTTTGGCCAGCATCCCCGGCCACACCATATCGATTTGAATGATGTCGATGTCGCTGGACTGCGCACTGAGGATCTGTTGGTAGAACGACAACCTCTCGGTCGCCGAGTTAGGCGTGGAAACCACCTCGACGTGGTTGCCGGTCTGTTTCGACCATGCGTCGACAGCCTCCTTGCACAGTTGTAATTCGGCACCCACGGCCCCGCACGAGATCGTCAGATTGGCTGCGCTCGAGAGGGATGGAAGCCCGGCAAACAGGGTGAGCAGTGCTGCTGGAAGGAGTGATTTGAGCTGTTTCATAAAGCCCTCTTTATTTTTGTTTTTAGAAAAGTTAACGTTAACATCGCCAAATGTAGCAGCGTATTTGCGATGAGGCATCCTTTTTTTGGTGGATTTTGACAATTAACAATTCACGAAAAAAAGGCCGGTCGCAGGACAGAAAAATAAAAACAAAACAGGAAATCCCCCATGCAGAAAGCATCAAGCTGGCTACTCGCAGGCGTACTCGGCACCTCGGCGGCCACCTCTCAGGCCGCGACTCTGGAAGAGCGCATGGCCGCGTTTGAAGCCCGTGCCAGCGCCGCGGAAAAACGTGCAGCCGCCGCTGAACAGCAAACCCAGGCACTTGCCAGAGAATTGCAGCAGATCAAACTTGCTACTCCCGCCTTGCAGCCGGCTGCGTCCACTGCAACAGCCATTTCGGCGCCTGCTTTGGACACCCGGCTGGCAAAACTCGAAGCCCGTCAGCAAAGCATGGAAAAGCAGAACAGTAACGGACACCTGACTGACGGCTTCAGCTTCAAGGGCTACGCCCGCTCCGGATTGCTGATCAACGATGGGCTGGGTGGTGGTCGTGGCGGCCCTTATACAACCCCGGCCGGTTCAGTCGGTGGTGCCGTCGGGCGACTCGGTAACGAAGACGACACCTACATGCGTATAGACCTGTCGAAAGAAATCTATGCGCAGAACGGCACCCGTTCCAAATTCACGGTGTCCATCGCCGACGGTGTGGAGAGTTCCAATGACTGGACGGCCGAAGAAAGTAACCTGAACGTGCGTCAGGTCTTTACCGAACTCGACCATCTCGCCGCTTTCAAGGGCAACTCAGTGTTCGAGAATTCCACCCTGTGGGCAGGCAAACGATTCGACAGAGATAACTTCGATATCCACTGGCTGGACTCGGATGTCATCTTTCTGGCCGGCACCGGGGGTGGCATCTACGATGTGCAGATGAACAAGGATTGGCGCTCGAACTACTCCTTGATCGGGCGTAACTACGGGGATTTCAGTGAGGGCGGTGTCAATGCCGATGTGGAAAGCTACATCCTGACCTCCAACCAGTTCTTTGATAATGGTCAGTGGCAGTGGATGTTCAATGGCATTGGCTCAAAGAAAAACGACTTTGGCACCCGCAGCAATGAAGCGGGCCTGACGCCTGCGGATTCCGGCTTGCACAGCATGGTGGCCAATCACCAGAAAAACTTTTTCGGCAGGGAAGGCTTCTTCAAAACGGCACTGCTCTATGGGCAGGGTCTGGGGGCAGAGGTCAAGAACATCGGCTCGGATGGCGAACTGATCGACGATGCCCGCGCGCTGCGTCTGGCGCTTTATGGTGAGACACCCATTGCTCCCGGCTGGCGCATCGGCCCCAGCTTGTTGGCCGAACAGAGCAAGGACAGGTACGTCAAAGGTGACGACTACCGCTGGATGACCCTGAACGTGCGGTTGGCCAATGAAATCAACAGCAATTTCGAGATGGCCTACGAAATGAGCTGGCAAACCATGGACCTCGATCCCAAGGGCTATATGCAACGTAATGCAGTCGACGGTAACTTCTGGAAATTCACGATTGCTCCGACATTCAAGCCTGACTTTGGAGACCTGCTCACACGTCCCGAATTGCGCGTGTTCGCCAGCGTCATGAACTGGTCCTCGGACCTGGACCGATACAGTTCCACAGACAACTTCGGCAAGTCGGACTTCAACGCCGGCGGTGTGTGGCAATACGGTATACAGATGGAAACCTGGTTCTGATACCTGCTTCATCTGCGACAGGCCTTACCTGTAGGAGCCAGGCTTGCCGGCGAAGGCGCTCTTAAAAGTGCCTTCGCCGGCAAGTCGGATCGCCGCACCGCTGGCTCCTACGAAAGCGGTTTTACTCACGCTGAATCACGATGGGCGGCTCGATCAGTTGCAGTTCGAGCGTACCCGAGGCTGGCACGAAGCGCGGGCCGGTGCTTTCAGGCGTTGCCCGCAACCTCCAGGTGCGCTGCACCTTCGCCAGTTTGGCGACGCCTGATCCCAGGGACCAGCGCCGGCAGACCTTTTCCAACTTGAGTGGGTAAAGGGTGAGTTGGTCGCCTTTGAAGTGCATGCGCAGGAAGCATTTGTGGTCGGCGATGCACTGCGAGGAAAAAACCGCCTCGCTATGTAGCCCCCAAAAGGTGTTGCCCATCACCATCCATGCGCCGAACAACAGGCCTCCCAAACTGCCACCGAGCACCAGCGTCTCCGCCAGGAACAACGAAACCTGGTACAGGTTTTCTACCTCGAGCTGCAAGTAGTGGATGTTGACACGGCCCATCAGCCATAGCAGTCCGATCGCCAGTCCCAGATGAAGTAACCCGTGAGCCGCTCCAATGGCATAGGCGAGCTTTCGGGTGCGCTTGACCCCGGCGGCTGAGAACACTGCGCAACCCAGCACAATGATCACGGCGAACATTACCGACGAAGGACTGTGTGACAGGACCAGGAGCAGGTGTCGCCAAACTTCGCTGATGTTGGGAATAGACGCTTGGAGGTCAGACAATACGTCCATCAGACTGCGGTTGCCTCGTGCCGGGTGGGGCACCGTACTGGCGCTTTGTACCATCCAGTCGAACAGCAGGTACAAGATGGCAAGCATGCCGCAGAACGAGAGGTTGCGGGTGGGTAGCCGCCACGCCCGATTACGCAGTTGCTCGGAGGTCTTTTTGTCCGGGTAGACCGCAGCCAGCTCGTAGTGCTGTCGGGTGCCGCCAACGTTGATCGGCTTGGGCGGATCTGGAAGCTGATGGGTGGCATTCAAGAAGGCGCCACCGCCTCCGCAGGTGATGCGCTGCGGCGCCGGGGTGCCAGCTTTTGGCTGATAGCGCGCGTAGTGGTGCGAGTCTCCGGCCAACACCACCGCCAGGTGATCACCCAAAAGCTCCTCGATCTCGCGCAGGCTGCGAAAGCGCGGCGTCTGGGTTTCGATCGAGGGCAAGGCCTTGCTCTCCTCGCGTGCCAGCCGTTCGGCTTCGTCCACCCAACTCGGCTCGGGTGTGCAGAGGATCACGCGATCGCCTGGCTGCAATTTGGCGTGCATCTGCTCGAAGTATTGCTTCTGCTGTCGGTCGATCATGGATTCAAACTGCAGATCCAGGCCCCAGATCCACCAGCCATGGGGCAGTTGCAGCACGTAGTAACCGGTGCGCTGGCGGGTTTCCCAAGCGCCGATGGGCTTCTGCTCGCAAAACAGTTGGGAGAAACCGCGCAGACCGTCATACCAATCGTGGTTGCCGGGCGTCGCCAATATCCACGGTGCACCCGGCTGTCGCACGGGCTGGTCCTGGTCATCAGGGCGTTCCTTGGGTACCGGCGCGGGAAATGCGGCGCGGAAGGGATCAAGGAAACGGGTGCGGTAGCCGTTGCGGGCCGGTGTGGGATAGACCTGGTCACCGCCGAGCAGCAGCACATCGCCGCGCGGCAGCGAGAGCTGGTGTTCCGGCAACTCGACAGCATGGCTGACGCACAGCGCCATGGAATAGGTGGAGTCCCAGCCATCGCCGGTGTCGGCCAGATAGTCGATCCACACGTCACCGTCGGCAGCCACCTGGATGGGCGGGTTAGAGTCCCGAGGGTTGAGCATGGCCAGCACCTCGCGTGGGTCCGCGAAGGCACCCATCGTGGTGGCGACAGCCGTTTGTAAGCCCGTGCGCATTAGCTGCAACGGGCCTAGCCAATTGACCATCGCCTCCTGGGTATAAAGTTCTATGCGGCTATTGAGCGTGGGGGATTGGGTGGAACGGGTCATGGCGAGGGGCGCAGCGTGCGGCGTAGGCGCCTCTCCAGCGCGAAACTCAATCGATTGCTCCTTCATCATTCAGCCTCCATTGCTGTAACGAGTTCAGGTACCTCAAAAGGGTGATCTTTTGTCGGTCGATTCAGAATAGGTCAGTTATGCGATGGCCGCCGGTTCATAGCCTCAAGGAGAGGCTGTCGTGAATCGTTCCCGAAAACGTGGTCTCTACCGGCCCGATGAGAAAGACCGGTCCCACGCCATCCCATTGAACCGTTACGGTACCGCCATCACATTCAACCTCAACGCGAGGGTCTAACAAGCCACGACGAATTCCGTTAACTGCCGCACCACAAGAGCAGGAACCTGAACCGAGTGGAATACCACCCCCGCGCTCCCAAATGCGCAACCGAATGTGCTTTCGGTTAATGATCTGGACGAAATGCACATTCGTCTTGAGGGGGAATAGAGGGTTGGTTTCAATGGTCGGTCCGAGGGTCACTATATCAATGGCTGTCAGGTCATCCACAAAATAGGTGCAGTGCGGATTGCCCATGCTGGTAGCTGCTGGCTCACCCGCGAGTGGTAAAACAGCAGTATCCATTTCCAGAGCCAGGGGAATATCCGACCAGCCGAAAAGCGGTTCCCCCATGTTGACGGAAATCGTACCCGTTGAGGTTCGTTCACACGTGAGGAGACCACGGTTGGTTCGCAGCGCTATCGACGTAGTATTTGATTCACGCATCAACACATCCGCGGCACCCCGCGTTGCGCTGCCACAGGCATCCAGCGTGGAACCATCAGCATTCCAGAACATCAAGCGCGCCACGGCATCATCGCAATCGAGCATCACCGCGAGTTGATTGAATCCGACGCCTCGGTGCCGATCACCCATTCGCCGAGCCATGGCGCTTGTGATTGGATTGGCCGAGTTTCGCGAGTCCACAATGACGAAGTCATCGCCATTGGCGTGCATTTTATGAAAACTCAGCGGCATAAAGAGATCCTGTCGACGAGACATGGGGGGATGATGTTAGAAGGCGATCCAGCCTCATTCGAATAGAAATGGACCCGCCAGAATAGCGGGTCCGAAAGGGGGATCAGAGTTTCGGCAACTGTCCGATGCGCCCGAACATTTCGGTCACGATCTGCAGGTCCAGCAGGAACTGGTCGACGGTCTTGAACTCGTTGTCATTGTGGCCAGTGTATTTGACCTCGGGCCTGGCCAGGCCGAATTGCACGCCATTGGGCAGCTCATGGACCGAAGTGGCGCCGGCAGAGGTGCCGAACTTGTGTTCCATGCCAAGGTTTTCGCTGGCCACGGCCAGCAGCGCCTTGACCCATTCACCCTCAGGATTGCGGTGCATCGGCTCGGCGATCGAGTAGTCAAAGGCCGCCGCAATGTCGGTCTTCTTGCTCCAGGCGCCAAGCTTGTCGGCGATTTCGGTCTTGAGCACTTCAGGGGATTTGCCCTTCGGCACGCGCAGGTTGACTGCGAGCTTGAAGGCTTTTTCATCCATCCCGACATAGGTCAGGGATGCGGTCAGCGGTCCCATGAAGGCATCGGAAAAACCGACCCCCAATTTGTTACCCAGGTAGTCCAGCCCCCAGTTGTCGGCGGCGTAGCGGGCGGCGTCGGTCATGTGGTTGTGCTTGAGCGCGACCTTCCCGTCGAGGCTGTTGATGAAGTCCAGCATCCTTGCCACCGGGTTGACGCCTGACTCGGGCTCGGAGGAGTGGGCGGAAACGCCGGTGACCGTCAGCTGGACGTCCTTGCCGACGACCTTGGCGCTCACCTCGAAGTTGCCGCCATTGCGCTTGGCATAATCGCTACCGGCCTTCTGCAGGCTGGCGGCCAATTCGGCGGGCTTGTCAGTCACCAGGGTGGCGACTGAAGTCGAAGGAATCTGGTTGGTTGCCAGGCCGCCGGTCATTGAGGTGATTTCAGCGCCCTTACCCTGTGCGTTACGACGGGCAAAGCTTGCCATGACGGTGCCATAGCCTTTCTCGGCAATCACTACCGGGTAGCCGCCATCCAGCGCCAGGTTGTAGTTGGGTGTCGGGTTGTGTTCGAAGTAATAGGGGATGGCGTCGCCCGTGGTTTCTTCGGTGGTGTCTACCAGCAGCTTGAAATTCCTGGCCAGCGGCAGTTTCTCTTCCTTGATGATCTTCATGGCGTAGAGCGCCACCACAATGCCGTTCTTGTCATCCTCGGTGCCCCGGCCATACATGCGGTCGCCGACCAGGGTGACCTTGAACGGATCGAGGCGGGTGCCGTCTTTCAGAACCCAGTTCTCCGGCGTCACGGGCACCACATCGGCATGAGCGTGAATGCCCACGACTTCGTCGCCGTTGCCTGCGAGGGAGATTTCATAGACGCGGTTGTCGATGTTGCGAAAGTTCAGGTTGAAGGCCTGGGCAAGGCCCTTGAGCTTGTCGGCGATCTTGATGAATTCGGGATTGTCGTGCTGAGCAACGCCGTCCACGCGGAAGGTCGGGATTGCCACCAGCTCGCGCAGGGTTTCGGTGGCAGCATTGCCGTATTTCACCCGTGCATAGAGGCCAAGCAAGCGATGGATCTCGTTCTGCTGTTCAGGGGTAAGGGTCTTGTTGCTCTGGAAGGCACTGATTGCCGGGCCGAGGCCGTTGGTTTTGGCAACGTCGCTCTTGGCCAGGCGTCCCAGGAACTGCCTGAAATCGGTTACCGATGCGTCACTGAAGGTCTTGAGGATGGTCGCGCTCTGTTGCGGGGTGATGTTGGCGTGCGCGGACGTGGTGAACGACGAAAGGCTGGCCAGCATCAGGGTTGTCGCGGTCAGGTGTTTGAGTGAGAAATCCATTGTTGGGGGCATTCCTTTGCAGGCAGTTTGTGAGAAAAATCTGGTCGATGAGTCAGAAACTTTTCCAAACTAACACCATGAGGGAGTGGTACGGGAGTCCCTGAAGCGGGATCTGTCGCACAAAAATGCAAAAGCGACGCAGAAACGAAAAAACCGGGAAGGTTCCCCGATGCTGTTCATTTAAGAGAGTCTTGAGTCAGTGAGAAACCTGTGGCGAGGGAGCTTGCTCCCGCTTGAGTGCGTAGCACTCACAAAAATCGGTGATTGTTATAAGGTTTTTGGGGCCGCTACGCAGCCCAGCGCGAGCAAGCTCGCTCGCCACAAAGCTAGGCACCTACCAACGCAACTCGAAGGCATTTTTCGCGCCCGGCTGGAGGCTGCTGCCCAAGCGTATGCACTCGCGAGAAAGGGTGTCGTGCAGCCATTGACGGTCATCCCCTTCGGCGCGACAGAGGCGAAAGCGACGCAGGCGGGTGGGTATCAGCTCCAGTGACTTGAGGTTCCCGCCCGGGTCCAACGAGGCAAAGTACAGAAGGCCCAGGTCGCCGCGAAAGTCTGTGTGGCCCTCGATGCCTTCGTAGTCGTTCAGCAGATCACCGCAGCCATAGAGAATCAGGCGTTCGCGGTACACCTCGATGCCCTTGATGTGGTGCGAGGAATGCCCGTGCACCACGTCAACTCCGGCCTCGTCGATCAAGGCATGGGCGAACCGGACTTGCTCGCGCGGGATATCGAACCCCCAGTTGCCGCCCCAATGAATGGAGGCGACCACCAGATCGCCCGGTTTTTTGCTCTCGAGAATCCGTTCGGCCACAGGGCGCAGGCTGTGCATCGTCAGATCTTCCAACCGCGCGACGCCCGCGCGCTTGTCCGTGGCGGCCCAGTCCAGCGGAATGCCGCTGTCGGGTACGCCGAGGCCAAACACCAGCAAGCGCCGCCCGCCGGGCTGCGGCAGCACGGCGGGCGCTTCGGCAGATTGTCGGTTGTGCCCGGCGCCGGCGCTGCACATACCGTTGCTCGACAAGGTATCCAGCGTATCGGCCAGGCCGGCGGCCCCCCAGTCCAGCACATGGTTGTTGGCCAGCACGCAGCAGTCGATGCCGGCTGCGCTGATGGCCGGGAAGTTCTCCGGGCTCATGCGGTAATTGATGCCCTTTTGCTCCGGTCGTCCACGGCGGGACACCGCAGTTTCCAGATTGATGATGCGTGCGTGTGGCTGGCGAAGTTCAAACTCATCCAGCGCAACGCCCCAGACATAGGTGAAATCAACGGGGAGGGGAATCGGGCCATTGAGTCGTTCTGCCAGCCGGACATAAACGCCGGCATGCTTGACGTAGTCTTCGTAAAGCCGCGGATCGCCAGGATACGGCAGTACTGCGTCGATGCCGCGGGCAGTCATGACATCGCCGGCGAGAAACAGCTTCAGTGAATCGGTAACAGCTGCCATGGCACCCTCCAGGATCAGGAGTAAGCATCTGTTTTAAAACAAATATATTTTTGTTTCGGCCTTCCCAGGCGAAGCAAAAGTTGATAAATTCCCGCCCGTTCTTGCAGAGGCCCCAACAGGGCTTGTAGCGCAAGGACGCAACATCTCGATGTGGCCCGCAAGCCGAAAACTCAGCGCCGGGCACTCGCAGCAACAGATACAGGGGCGTCGCCAAGCGGTAAGGCAGCAGGTTTTGATCCTGCCATGCGTTGGTTCGAATCCAGCCGCCCCTGCCATTTTCCTGATACTCATCCAAGTATGGCCTCCGCCGGCAGGTATTGCGGGAGTCCCGGATGATTGTCTTTACAGAAAACGCCAGTGCCGATCCGGTCTGGCGTTTTTTTATGCCTGCAAATCCCTCTGGGTGACGCCTTTAACATTCAGCCGTCTTGCGAGCGCAGCGAGCGCGGCGCCGTAGCGGCGCGCTCGCAAGTCACTCAGTGGGGCGCGCGAGGGATGGTCTTGAGCAGGTCTTCAGGGCTGATGTGGCCGACAACCGGCTGCACGCTGCCCGGTTGCGGCAGGTCAAGGATGTGTCCCTTCATCTTGCCGATCACGTGCATCTCGCAAGGCTTGCAGTCGAACTTCAGCGTCAGCACCTCGTCACCATGCACCAGCTGCATCGGCGCGACCTTGGTGCGCACGCCGGTGACACCCTTGGCCTGCTTGGGGCAGAGGTTGAAGGAGAAACGCAGGCAGTGCTTGGTGATCATCACCGGCACCTCGCCGGTCTCCTCGTGAGCCTCATAGGCCGCGTCGATCAGCTTGACGCCGTGCCGGTGATAGAAGTCGCGGGCTTTCTGGTTGTAGACGTTGGCCAGGAACGACAGGTGCGACTCCGGGTACACCGGTGGCGGATCGGTCTCGGCCTTGCGACCACCCCGTGGGTGAGCCTTGATGCGGGCCGCGGTCAGCGCTTCGATGACTTCGCGACGCAAGGCCTTGAGCTGCGAGTTGGGGATGAAATATGCCTGCGGTGCATCCAGCTCAATTGCGGTGGCGTGGTACTGAGTGGTGCCCAGTTGACCGAGCAGGTCGTGCAGTTGCTCCAGGGCCTGTTCCGGCTTGTTGGCCAGACCGAAAGGACCGTCCAGGGCGACACTGGCGCTGACACCTTCTTCGCTGGTGGCGGTCAGTTCCAGGCGATCCTCGCGCAGGCGGGCGACCCAGGCCAGACCCACCCGGCGCTCGGCGGAGGTCTTGAGCAGGGCCTGTTGCCAGTTGTGGTCGAGGTTGCGGTTCAGCGGGTGATTCGGTCGCAGCTGGTGCAACCCCGTGGGCATTTCGTTGGGCTCCACACGATAGCGGTAGCGCTTTTCCCCGTCCTCTTCGAACTCGCCCTTCGGCTCGGCGATGTTGGTGCGCCAGCCCACCACCTCGCGCTTGACCAGCACATTGAGGCCGTCGCCGTTGGACAGCGGTTCGTGGGTGACCACCAGCAGATCGCGCTTGCCGACTTTCTCCACCACGCCCACCGGCAGGCCGGTGAAGGTGGGTGTGTCGAAGGCGCCGATGTCGATCTTGCGGTCGCTGACGAAGTAGTCGGTGCTGCCGCGGTGGAAGGTCTTTTCCGGGTCGGGCAGGAAGAAGTGCGCGGTGCGGCCGCTGGACGCGCGGGCCAGGTCCGGGCGGTCTTCGAGAACCTCGTCCAGGCGCTGGCGATAGTAGGCGGTGATGTTCTTCACATAGCCCATGTCTTTGTAGCGACCCTCGATCTTGAACGAGCGCACGCCGGCTTCCACCAGCGCGCGGATGTTGGCGCTCTGGTTGTTGTCCTTCATCGACAGGAGGTGTTTTTCGTAGGCGATCACACCGCCTTTTTCGTCCTTGAGGGTGTACGGCAGGCGGCAAGCCTGGGAGCAGTCGCCACGGTTGGCGCTGCGGCCGGTCTGCGCGTGGGAAATATTGCACTGGCCGGAGAACGCGACGCACAGCGCGCCGTGGATGAAGAATTCGATGGCCGCGTCGGTCTCGTCGGCAATGGCGCGGATCTCTTTGAGGTTCAGCTCGCGGGCCAGTACCAATTGGGAGAAGCCGGCCTGGTCGAGGAACTTCGCCCGCGCCAGGGTGCGGATGTCGGTCTGGGTGCTGGCGTGCAACTCGATCGGCGGGATGTCCAACTCCATCACGCCCAGGTCCTGGACGATCAGCGCATCGACGCCGGCGTCGTACAACTGGTGGATCAGCTTGCGCGCCGGCTCCAGCTCGTTGTCGTGCAGGATCGTGTTGATGGTGGTGAACACCCGGGCGTGGTAGCGACGGGCGAATTCCACCAATTGGGCGATATCGCTCACCTCGTTACAGGCGTTGTGGCGGGCGCCGAAGCTCGGGCCCCCGATGTACACGGCATCAGCGCCATGCAGGATGGCCTCGCGGGCAATGGCCACGTCGCGGGCGGGGCTGAGCAGTTCCAGGTGATGTTTGGGTAGGGACATGTTTTTTTAGTCTGGCTTGTCACGGTCAAGGTGCGCATTGTAGCGGCGAAACGTTTGACCGGCACCCGTAGGCTGCCCGATGGCGACTGTTTGCTGAGCGGGGCCGTCGGATTGGCCCAAAAAAAATGGACCTCTTTTCAGAGTGTCCATTTTTTATTGCTGGATCAGTACGGGTTGCGCTGGTGCTGCTTGCTTAAGCGCAACAGCCACTCCTTAGTTCTTCACCGTTTCCTCAAGAGAGAAACGCCCCAGCGGGTTTTGCTGGAAGTTTTCTATGTTCTTGCGCGAAATATTGATGTACGGGCTGTAGTAAAGGTCGATCCAGTTGACATCCAGTTTGGCGACCTTTTGTAAGTCGACGTACATCTGTTCACGCTTGGCCGGGTCCGCTTCCACTCGGGCAGCCGACACCAGATTCTTGACCTTGTCGTTCTTGTAGCGGGTCATGTAGTTCATGTTGGTGTCGTGGCCCAGAACGAAGGTGGTCTTCTGGTCCGGGTCGAGGATGTCGTTGGTCCAGTACATCACGGACAGGTCGTAGTCACCGTCGACCAGCATCTGCCAGCTCTGGGTGGGGTCGACCTTTTGCAGGGTGGCGGTCACACCGACGGCCGCCAGTTGCTGTTGAACCAGCACGGCAATCTGCTCATCGGCTTCGTTACCAGCGTTGACCACATAGTTCAGCTTCATGCCCGCTGCGCCGGCATCGCTCAGCATCTGCTTGGCTTTGGTCGGGTCGAATGGACGTTTCAAATTGTCGGCGTAGTGGTAAAGCGAGCCCTTGGGGATGTAGGAGTAAGCCTCCTGGCCATGGCCGAAGGTGACGGTATCTACCACCGATTTTTTGTTGATGGCCATGTCCAGTGCCTGACGTACTTCAGGCTTGCTCAGCAGCCCGTGCTCATGGTTGATCAACAGGTGATCTTCCCGAGTGGAAGGGTCGGAGTGGATGGTCAGGTTGGGATCCTTGCGCAGCGCATCGACTCGCGAAAACGGTACGAAGATCGCGGAGTCCAGCTCGCCTGCCTGCACCTTGAGCATCCGGGTATTGTCGTCCGGAATGGAAATCCACTCCACGCCATCCAGGCTGACCCTGTCGGCCTGCCAGAAATGCGGGTTCTTCTCTAACTTCACACGATCGCCGCGCAGCCACTCCTTGACGAAAAAGGCCCCTGAGACCACAGGCTCCTGGGCATAAGCATCTTCGCCCATGCGGGTCATGGCCTTCTGCGAGAGAACCGACACGGTCGGTGAGGCCAGTTGCGAGAGGAACGGTACCGACGGGGTGGTCAGGGTGACGACCAGGGTTCGCGGATCGGCCGCTTTCGCCGTGTCGATCAGTTTGTAGGCATCGCTCCACAGCGAGGCTTTGTTATCGCGAGTGCGCAACAGACTGAATGCCGCGTCATCGGCTGTGATCGGTGAGCCGTCGGAGAATTTCGCCGCGCGCATTTTGAAGGTGTAGGTCAGGCCATCGTCGGAGACTTTCCAGCTTTCAGCCAAGCCGGGTTCCATCTTGCTGCCGGCCTTGTCGACCCGGATCAGTGTGTCGTAGACATTGGAAAACACCCAGGTATCGCGGTTTTGCGCGCTTTTGATCGGGTCGAACGTGGTGCTTTCTTCACGGCAACCGATGGTGAGTACACCCGCCGCCTGAGCGATACCGCTGGCAAGGGTGCAAGCGGTCAATGTGGCTGCGGCGAGCAATTTCAAATGCCTGGATCTCATGGTCAAACTCCTTCTTGATGAGTGCGTTGTTTTTAAAACAGTGGCTCTTCGAGCACGCAGTCGTAACGGCGAGCGTCGAGTTGACGGGTAGGGGGCGCCACCTGGCTACAGGTGGGACGAACGTAGCGACAGCGCGGGTGAAAAGCGCAGCCGGATGGCAGCTGCAAGGGGCTGGGCGGTTCGCCGGACAAAGGGTCGGTGGGTAGCGCCCGGGTTGGGTCGATTTGCGGAATCGACTGGATCAGTGCGGCGGTATAAGGATGTCGCGGGGAGCGGAATACGTCCTCCACGGGGCCTTCTTCGACAATCTTGCCCAGGTACATCACCGCCACCCGATCACAGAGCCGGCGAACGATCGCCAGATCATGGGCAATGAACACAATCGCCAGGTTCATGCGCTGGCGCAGCTCCAGTAGCAGGTTGATGATCTGGCCCTGAATCGACACGTCCAGCGCGGCCACGCATTCATCGGCAACGATCAGGCGCGGCTCCACGGCCAGCGCACGGGCGATCCCGACACGCTGGCATTGGCCGCCGCTCAAGGCGTGTGGTTTACGGGAGGCCAGCTCGGGGCGCAGACCGACCAGGGTCAGCAGTTCATCGACTCGGGCGGCAATCAGCGATTCCGGCACTTTGCGTTGTACCCGGAGCACTTCCGCCAGGGTCTGGCCGATGCTCAGGCGTGGGTTGAGAGCGGCGTAAGGGTCCTGAAAAACCATCGCCGTCTCATGACGCAGCCTCTCGATGTCAATCTTCCCTGCGTGGGCCATGTCGATGCCGTCGAACAGCACCTGCCCGGCGTAAATCTCGTTAAGGTGCAGGATCGCCCGCCCCAGGCTGCTTTTGCCACTGCCCGACTCGCCGACCAGCCCGAGCGTTTCTCCGGCCGAGAGGGTCAGCGAAACACCGTTGACCGCTGTCAGCCATTGCCGGTTCATGCCCAGCAAACCAGTGCCCGGAGCGGCGAAGCGCACGTGCAGATCCTTGACCTCGAGCAGGGTCATGAGCGGTCTCCGGCGGCCAAGGGGTAATGGCAAGCGATGCGGTGTCCATGGCTGACGGGCTGCAAACTCGGCATCAGTGTTGTGCAATGGTTGCCGATTTGCTGGCAGCGCGGATTGAAGCGGCAACCGTGGGGCAGGGCATCGAGCAGGGGCGGTTGCCCGGCGATGGTTTTGAGCAATGCGTGACCGTGACTGGTGGCCGGCTGACAGTCGATCAGCCCAGCGGTGTAAGGATGGCGTGGATGGGCCAGCACCTCGTGTTTGTTGCCGTGCTCGCACAAGCGTCCGGCGTACATCACTGCAATCGAGTCGCAGGTCTGGGCAACGACCCCCAGGTCATGGGTGATCAAGATGATTGACAGGCCGCGCTGATCGCGAAGATCCAACAGCAGGCGCAGGATCTGCGCTTGCACCGTGACGTCGAGGGCAGTAGTGGGCTCGTCGGCGATCAGCACGTTCGGGTTGCAACCCAGCGCCACGGCGATCATCGCTCGCTGGCGCATGCCGCCGGAAAATTCGTGAGGGTAACTGTCGACTCGCCGCTGCGGATCGGGAATACCCACTTGCCGAAGTACGTCGATGGCCTGGGCCCGGGCTTCACGCTTGCTGGCGCCTTGGTGCAGACGAATACCTTCGCCAATCTGTTCGCCAATGCGCATCAACGGGTCGAGATGGCTGCTGGGGTTCTGGAAAATCATCCCTAATTGGCGCCCACGCATGCGGCGCATGCCGGCCTCGTCCAGATGCAATAGATTTTCCCCCGCCAGTTGCACGGTTGTGCCTTCGACTCGCAGGTTGGGCGACGGCAGCAGTCTCATTAACCCCCGACAAGCCATGGTTTTGCCGGAGCCGCTTTCCCCCACCAGTCCGAGCACCTCACCCTCGGCCAGGTCAAAGGACAAGCGATCCACCAGGGTCACCTCGTGCTCACCCTTACGGGCGATGACGCTGAGTTCTTCGACCTTCAGCAAAGGCGCACTCATGAGCGTTCACCCAGATGTTCGGCAACAGCGTCGGCCAGCAGACTGAAGCCCATGGCCAGGGTGACGATCGCCAATCCCGGAAAGGTGCAGATCCACCAGGCGGAGGTGATGAAACTCTGGCCCTCGGCGACCATCGTGCCCCACTCGGCGGTGGGCGGTTGAACCCCGAGGCCGAGGTAACTGACCGCCGCGCCGTTGAGCAACACCAGCACCGCATCGGACATGGAAAACACGATCGAGCCGAACATAGCGTTCGGCAGCAGGTGCCGAAACAGAATGCGCCCATGGCCGAAGCCGAGGCTTTTGGCGGCCAGGGCGAAATCGCTTTCCTTGAGTATCAGGATCTGCGAGCGGATCAACCGTGCGTAGGACACCCAGCCCACCAGTGCCATGGCGATGTAGAAACTCATCAGGCCAGGGCCGAGGATCGCCATGATCGCCAGCATTAACACCAGGAACGGGAAGGCCAGGATGATATCGATCAGGCGCATGCAGAACGTATCGAAACGCCCGCCGATATAGCCGGACAAGGCCCCGACACAGGTGCCGATCAGAAACGGAAAAATCACCCCGATCACGGCCAGCTGCAAGTCAATGCGGGCCGACCAGATCACTCGAGACAAGACGTCGCGGCCAAAATTGTCGGTGCCGAACGGGTGGGCCAGATGGGGCGCCAGCAGGCGAATATCAGTGTTCTGGGCGATTGGATCGAAGGGCGCGATCCAGGGCGCGAAGATCGCCAGCACCAGCCAGCCGAGCAGGATTGCCAGGCCCAATCCCATTGCCAATCGAGGATTGCGCAAACCCAGGCGCAGGTTCAGTCGAGGGGCAACTGTTGCCTGACTGCTCATCGGATGTTCACGCGTGGATCGATGGCTACCGTGATGACATCGGCGAGAAAGTTTACCGCCACGGTGGCGCAAGCCAGCACCATCGCAACTCCTTGGACCACCATATAGTCTCGAGTGAAGATGCCTCGGACCAATAACTGGCCGATCCCGGGAATGGCGAACAGACTCTCGATGACCACTGTGCCGCTGATCAACCAGCCGATGTTCACCGCCAGCAGGTTGACGGCGGGTACGAGCGAGTTGGGCAGCACATGGCGACGAAACACCGCGTCTTCAGTCAGACCGCGAGCCCGGGCTGCCGTGACATGGTCGGCTTGCAGTTCCATCAGCATGCTTGCCCGCAAATTGCGCACCAATACCGCTGATAACGCCAGGGCAATGGTCAGGCAGGGCAGGACCATGTGGTGCAGTTTGTCCAGCCAGGAACGGCCGTAGCCGGAAACCGGGAACCAGCCCAGTTGCACACTGAATAGCAGGATCAACATGATCCCCAGCCAGAACGCCGGCATGCCGAGCCCGGCGGTGGTGAACAGGCGGATCAGGTTGTCGCCCCAGCCACCCTTGTTACGGGCCGCAACGGTGGCCAGCGGCACCGCGATCAACATGGCCAGCAGCACACTGCCAAGCACCAGAAACAGCGTGGGCTCGATGCGCGTGCTGATCAGTTTCAAGGCGTCGACCTTGTACAGCAATGACTGGCCGAGGTCGCCGTTGAACAGGTTTTTCAGGAAGTAGAAATATTGCATCCACAGCGGCTGATCGAGGCCGAACTGAGCGCGAACCCTGAGCAGCCCCTCCGGCGTACTGCGCGAGCCGAGCAGGGCGCGCGCCGGGTCGCCGGGAATCGAGCGCACCAGCACAAACGTGATGAGACTGATGCCAAACAGCACCGGTAGCAGTTGCAGGGGCCGTGACAGGATGAAACGGTAACGCGACAGATTCATCGACTAACCTCGGTGGCGCTGGAGGAAATCCAGCAACACCGGAAAGTAGGCATGAGGTTCTTCGTAGAAGGGCATATGGCTGCTGTTGGGGAACACATGCAGTGCAGCATCCTTGAGCGCCATTTTCATGCGCATTGCACAGGCCGGTGTGAGTTCGTCGTGCTGGCCGGTGGTAATCAACACCGGCATGGTGAAATCGGCCATTTCCTGCAGACGGTTCCAGTTTTTCAGGTTGCCGACGTAGAGAAACTCATTCGGCCCCTGCATGGTTGTGTAGGGCCCCATGTTCCAGTCGCCCAAAGAGCGCGTGACCGGCGCCGGCCACTCGTCCAGGCGGCAGACGTGGCGGTAGTTGAGGAGGGTGATTGCGGCTTGGTATTGCGGGTGATCGAGGGTGCCCATGGCTTCATGGCGTTGCATCATGGCCACGGTTTCGCTGCCCAGAGCACCACGCAGACGCTCCAGTTCCTGAGACAGGTGCGGGATATCGCCTACCGTGTTTTCCAGAATCAGGGTTTTGAGTTCGTGAGGGTGGTAAATGGCATATTCGATCGCCAGCCAGCCGCCCCAGGAGTGCCCCATCAAGTGCACCCGCCCCAGGTCGAGGGCCTGACGGACGGTTTCCACCTCAGCGACATAACGGGTGATGTCCCAGAGTGACGGGTCTTCGGGGCTGTCAGACGCTCCGGTACCGAGTTGGTCAAAGGCGACAACTCGCAACCCCTTGTCCTTGAGCCAACCATGGGCGTCACGCAGATAATCGCAGGGAAGCCCCGGGCCTCCATTGAGGCACAGCAGGACCTCATCGCCCTCGCCAAAGCTGTAAACCACCAGATTGTGGCCGTCGACCTCGACGTTATAGTGCTGGTCCGGTTCGATTTCACGCCACATCGTAACTCTCCCTTTATGATGCCGACCGGTTCGGATGCTGACCAAATGGCCTACCTTACTCAGTAAGTCATGCGCCCAAAAGCTAGTATTTGTTATAGGTTTGGTCTGGCTGTCCCTCGCCGAGGCGTGGCATTCTACGTGCTGAATTTCAGGATTGAAATTAATTAGGGAGGGCAATGGATGCAAACCAAGCTATCGGACCTCAATCCCCGTCTGTTGTCGGGCAAGAGCCTGGATGAGCAGATGGACAACGCCATGCTATTGGCCGAGGAGCTGGGCTTTGATGCCTTGGTGTACGACTACAGCCCGGTGCCGCTGGACCATGAAGGCAAGTTGATCACGCCCGCGGTGCTCAAACTGCGCAACACGCCAGCCGATTGGCATGCGCGTTGGTGTGCAGAGGGTTACTACCAGATCGACCCTGTCCAGCAGGTAGCACTCAATTGTGTTTCACCCTTTGTCTGGTCTTACAAACCTGGGACTGACACCCTGCTGGAGCCGGTCATCAGTCAGTGCCATGCGCCGGTGGTGAATTATCTGGAAGACGCGCAGATGACCTGTGGTGTGTCGGTCCCGATTCATTTACCCAGAGGCGGCTTTGCCTCCTTGACCGGGCTGCGTACCAGCAGCAGCAGTGTCCTGTGCGATGCCCGGCGGACCCTGGCGGATTTCAGCCTGATTTCCCATGCCTTGCAGGAAGCGGCCTATCCGTTGCTTGGCAAAGAGGTTCACACGCCTCCCATTCACCTGACCAAACGTGAGCGCGAGTGCCTTAAATGGGCGGCCGAGGGCCTGACCGCCGCCGAGATAGCCAGCCAGCTGAATCGCTCATTGGCCACCATCAGCCTCCACCTGACCTCGGCCATGCATAAACTCGGGGCCAAGAATCGGGTCCAGGCCGTGGTTCGGGCTACCCATTATCGATTGCTCGATAGCTGAGATTGGGCAAAAACCTATCTATTTCTCTAGTTATTTCCAGTATCTGATCCCGCTATCGTGTGCCATACGGTTTTTCAGGGGCGGCATGAAGAAATGGAATCTATCGGAATACGTGAAGGCTTCGCACCTTTTGGTCCTTATCAGACCTGGTACCGTGTTACGGGTCACTTCGACGGTAAGAACCCGCCGCTGGTGATTCTGCATGGCGGCCCGGGCTGCACGCATGATTACGTCGACGCTTTCAAGGACATCGCCGCGAGTGGGTATCCAGTGGTTCATTACGATCAATTGGGTAACGGTCGCTCGACCCACCTGCCGGAAAAAGATGCCTCGTTCTGGAACGTAGCGCTGTTTCTCGATGAACTGGACAACCTGCTGGATCATCTGGAAATCAGCGACAGTTACGCGCTGCTGGGGCAATCATGGGGCGGCATGCTCGCCAGTGAGCACGCCGTACGGCAACCTGCGGGGCTACGGGCCTTGATCGCCGCCAATTCCCCTGCGGATATGCGCGTCTGGGTTGAGGAAGCCAACCGTTTACGTCAATTACTGCCTGCCGGTGTGCATGAAACATTGCTTGAATACGAACGGGCAGGGGATTTTCAAGCGGTCGCCTATCAACAGGCATCGAGAGTCTTTTACGATAACCACGTGTGTCGCGTCCTTCCCTGGCCGGACGAAGTCGCGCGTACGTTTGCCCAGGTCGATGCCGATCCCACCGTTTACCATGCCATGAGCGGGCCGACGGAGTTTCATGTAATAGGCAGCCTGAAAGACTGGACCATTGTCGACCGCTTGCGGCACATCAACGTGCCGACGCTGGTGATCTCCGGTCGCTACGATGAAGCAACACCGACGGTGGTCAGACCTTATCTGGAGCAGATCCCGAACGTGCGTTGGGCGTTGTTCCAGAACTCCAGCCACATGCCGCATGTCGAGGAGCGGGTCGCCTGTATGGGGACGGTGGTGAGGTTCCTGGATGAGTGTTTGCACGGGGCGATGGTTGGCAATCGCAAGCTTGAAGAACTGAGGGCCTGACCTGTGTCTTTCCTGCTGCTGAGGCGGCCTCATTGCATGACCGGCAAGCATTCCAGATGCGAAGGTTGGGGGTATAACGCATAGATCTCTCTGGTTTTCAACGGTTGGCCGAGCGGGGCGGCGAGCACACTACGATTGACGGATTTCTCTGTCAGGATCAAGTCGATCACGGCGCCCCAGCCCCTCGCGCCTCAATACGGTTATCCCTACATCTGAGGGCACCGCGGGTACCGGCTATCTATAACATGGAGTTCGGCGACGCCGATGTCCCCCCTATCCCTTCTTTATGATTCATTTCCACACTACCTTCCAGCACGGCAGTCTTGCAGGTGTCACAGAGGCCCTGGCTGCAGGACGAAGGAACAATCGCACCGGCCGGAACGACTGGCTTAAAGCAGCAAACCCATCAAGGATGCTTTGACCGCTGCTTCGGCTTTGTTCGAGGCTTGGAGTTTGCGCATGGAATTGACCAAATGAAATTTCACGGTTCGCGTGTCGATATTCAGAATAATGCTGATTTCGACGTAAGTTTTTCCCATGGCCGTCCATTTCAGGGTTTCTTTTTCGCGTGCAGTCAATGGCTTGTACTTTTCAGGTGTGGATTTTTCGGCAAGAAAACGCGTCATGGACTCATGCACTAATTGAGTCAACCACATTAATTTGGTCTCTTTGCTCTCCAACTCTGCCGTGGAAATATATTCACCGGAGCGGGAAACAGAGAGCAAGCCAATAGTGTTGTGTTCGCGTTGCGAAGAAAGACACCAACCATGATTGAGGTTGTAATGTCGCGCTTCTTCCCAGAATTCCAGTCTTTGAGTTTGCTGTTCCGCGGACCAGCGCATGGGGATGGAGCGTGTCAGCCCGTGTTCCACGGTGGGGTCCTGAGAAAAATAATCTTCGTCTACATATTTTTTCTCCCAAGCACTGGGGTAGTTTGACCGTAGAAAATATTGAGGGGGTGCTAACGGTGAGTGGGCTTTTAATCCATAGGAACAGAACTCGAAACCCAAGTTGGAAGTTATTTTAATTAGTTCATTGAATAATTCATTTTCAGAAGTACAGCCAGAAACCAACTCTATGAAATCTTCGCGCCAGTCATTCACCAATATTACCTTCCGTGGTCAGCGCTCTTAGTGAGAAGAGCGGGGGCTTATCATACAGGATCGAAGCGCTGCAGGAAGGTTGGTCTGAGTTGTAATTTCGTTAATACAATGGCAATACCTCACCCGGTAAGGTCCGTGGCACAGATGAATACCTCGCAAGGGCGCCGGAGTGTCAAGTCAGTGAAAAAGTGTTAGTTATTTCATATGTTTTTTGGTACGTAAGTACTAAGAAGTCGGGGTTTGGAGTGCCTGGTATTTTTTACTTTCGATACAAAAATGTCACCATTTCAACTCGCCGGAGAGGACAAATTATTCACCATTGAGCGATCAGTGCTGCTCGTCATGGGATGTTGTTTTAATTAACCTGCCCATTCGGGCAGCTACTAACATGGGGCTCGGTTTGTTGTACTGGCGAAATAACATTTGCTAGGTGTTTACTATGCTGACTGCTGTAACAGGGACTGTTAGTGATCTTCTGCCTGGGATGGCATCCGCGCTCGCTAAATATAGGTATGAGGTATTCGTTAAAGAGTTAGGCTGGCCTTTGCGCTGTGAAAACGGTGTTGAGTTAGACGCTTTTGATCGTCCTGATACGGTGTATGTTCTGGCCTGTGATAATAACCATGAAATATTTGGTTGTGCCCGGTTGATTCCCACTAATCGTCCCTACCTGTTAGGCGATGTATTCCCTCACTTAATGGAAGGGAGCCCGCTGCCGTTCTCTCCAGATATATGGGAACTTTCCCGTTTCGCCATCAGCAAGCCGAAAGGCCAGGTATTGAGTGCTGAGCAAGCCTGGAAAAATACAGTGAAGTTGGTGAAGGAAGTGATTGATGTTGCACGCTCAAAGGGGGCGTTTCGATTGATCGCGTTTACTGCTGTAGGGAATGAGCGCCTACTGAAACGGATGGGGGTCAATACGCAAAGAATTTCTCCGCCGCGGCTTATTGATAATAAAAGTATCGTTCCCTTCTGGATCGAAATCGACGACAAAACCACCAGGGCTTTGTGTCTGGCCGCCTAGAAACCTTGCAGTGAATGATGGTCGAGAGTACTGATGAGTAGGGTCACAGGTTTGGCGGCATGCGATTGGTATGCCCTGATGTGTTTGGATAAGCGTGTTTCGGTGGTGGGGCGCACACAAGAGCAGCTTGAGCAGCGAGTAACAGCTGCGTGCGAGTACTCCGCAACTGAGCATAATGTACCAGTAGCATGGAAGGACGAGAGTGGCGAGATAGTCGCTTTCTGCATCGTGCATTTCGACAAAGAGATCAGGGTCAATGGACTGGGTAATGCGTACTTTTCGACGCTGATAGCGCTACCAGTAGCGAGCATCCTGCAACAGCTGATGTGCAGTTCAGTTGAGTATATAAACAGCACGCGGTTGCTACCTGGGCGGGTGTCTGACTTGGTAGGCCCACTCCACAGTTCGTTCTTGATTGAGCGAGGATTGCGCACGTTTGAGTCTGATTTCAATGTGTTTTCGTTGCCGTCAAACACGGTTGAGTTGACGTATGCCCTGACGCAAGCAGGATGTCGAAAGGAAAAAGACTTGATTGAAATTGTCTTTCAACCGCCGTCCCAGGGATATCAACAGCACGCTCTGGAAGAAAAGCTCACTCAGCGATTGGCCGATATTGAATTTCATCACTGCGGGCAAGATGAACTGATTGCCAAAAGTCAATTGTTGGCAGACTGTTACAATCAATCCTGGGAACGAAACTGGGGGTACAGTCCCGCCTCCAGAGAGCAGTTTGAAATCGCTTCGCGCAATATTAAAAACATATCGGCGCTTATCGCTGAGCGTGATGATAAAGTTGTCGGTTTTACTATGTTTGCCCCTGCGATGAATGAGCAGGGGTTGTATGGCCGCGCTTTTTTTACGGGAGTCGCTCCTGAGTATCAACGAAAAGGGTTGTCGGTAGCACTCACCTTGAAGTTGTCCGCGATCGCGTTGAGCAAGGTCGGTCGTAGCAAAATCAGTCTGTCCTGGATGCTGGAGGATAATGTCATGGTTCTTCGAACGATGCGTCACCTCACCCGGGACGGCATTTGCCATGAAAGAGCTTATCGAATCTATAGATATACCGCATCGGTTGAATGAGAGTCTTATGCGTATTGATGATGTTGCGTTAAAATCGAAAGAGTTGGGCTATTACACCTACTTTCCTCAAGTGCGTTCAGCCTGTGGTCGGGATATGACGCTCGTTGATGGTCGCAATATGCTGAACTTTGCTTCGTGCGATTATTTAGGGCTTTCAAATCACGAGCGCATGAAAGAGTCGGCGATTGCTGCCATCCGGAAGTACGGCTCAAATATCGGCGGCCCCATGATCTTCAGTGGCTTCACCGAATACCATGAGCGTCTGCAAAATAGCTATAGCGATTTGTATGCTGGGCGAACATCGCTGATGTTTACCACCTCCTATCAGGCGAATTTTGGGGTTATCCCCTTGGCGGCTGAGCGTGCCGATCTGATTTTGCTGGACAAGCTGTCACATGTCTCAATCTGGGACGGCGTGAAGTTATCGGGTTGTCCATTCAGGGCCTACAGTCATGCCGATATCGAAATGTTGGAGCAGCTGGTCCAGTTAAATCAAGATAAGAAAATTTTAATCATTACCGATGGAGTTTTTTCGGCAGACGGCGATGTAGCTGATCTGGGAAGGATAGTCCGGTTGAAACGCTTCCATCCGTGCCTGGAAATCTACATTGATGATGCTCACGGTGTCGGTATGTTAGGCAGTTCTGGCCAAGGGGCTTGCGAAGCGGCCGGAGTGGTCTTGGAGATCGATTACATTGTCGGCACCATGAGTAAAGCTTTTGGCTCATCCGGTGGGTTCGTTGTATTCAAGGATGAGGCGTTTGCTGAAAGAGTCAGGTTCCGATGCCCCACCTATAATGCTTCCCGGTCAGTTTCACCGGGTGTCGCCTCCGCCTCTTGCACAGCCCTGGAGATCAATGCTTCGGAAGGGGGGGCGCGTCGGGCAAAACTTGCAGATCTCACCCGCTATACACATGAGCAACTTGAATCACTTGGCGTCGATAAGCTCCATTCCAGGACTGCGGTGATCCCGGTGGTCTTCAAGGATCCTATGGAGGCTGCCCGAGTCAATGCCGAGTTGGTCGGTAAAGGTATCATGGGGTCACTGTTCGTACCTCCCTTTGTACCCAATCACCAATCCAGGATCAGGTTGTGTCTGACATACAACCACACGATGGCCGATGTGGATTACTGCATTGATTCATTACGAAAGATTATCTGAACAGACTGTGTTTATCCGGTGGTAACGGGTGTGGTGCAGATCTGCCTATCTTTTTATGACGTCAATGGGGGTGATAATTAAATGGTCCAGGTTGGTTCAGCTCTGTTAAGTATTGTTCTTTTCTATTTTATGCTGTGCAAGGGACTGGGGCTTTTAGTCATCAATAAGGGGGTGCGGGTAAACTACACGAGGAAAGTTGGGCATTTTGCGATGTTTCTACTACCCAGTCTATTTTTCGCGTTGTTCAACATCCAGAGTACTCATGAGCGATTACTGCTGTCTGCGGTATCCACCACTATTCTGTTCTTGGCCATGTGCGGATGGTCGCGTCGTCGTTATCTGATTGCCCAGCATATGTTTGCGAGTATTGATCGGCCCGAAGACTCACCCAATACGCTTTCATGGTTGGTTAGTCAAACCGTGGTGGGGTTGTTGGTGTTGTGGGTGACGCAATACATCTGGTTGGCAATCGGTGTGCCGATTGAGTTGCTTTATATCACTATTTTAGCCACCACCTTTGGTGACGGTTTGGCAGAACCTGTCGGTATCCGATTTGGAAAGCACGAATATGTCACGAAAGGTTTTTTTGTGGATAAAAAATTCAAAAGAACCCTGGAGGGGTCTGCAACAGTATTCGTGATGTCGATGTTGTTTTGCGTGTTGTTTAAAGATTACTTTGAGTGGCATCAATTTGTATTGCTGTGTGCTGTTTTTCCTCTTGCTCTTACCTTGACGGAAGCGAAGTCCCCTCACACCTGGGATACACCATTTTTGTTTGTTGTCGGTAATGCCATTGTAACGGGGGTCTATTTGCTGTGATTTACTTAATACGTCACGCCTCGCCGTTGGTCAATTACAATCGTTGCGGTGCCGTCTCGGCTAAATTGCTTCTGGATGTATATAATCAGACCTCAATTATCGATGAGGATGAAATTTCAGGTTTCTTGAGCCAACCAGACTTGTCCCGGCCACTTTTAGCGTCTGAGGCCAAGGTCATTTCTTCACCGGTCAACAGAGCCTATGCAACGGCGTGCAGGTTGTTCGAGGCTGCGCGTATTCAACAGGATAGTCGATTACAAGAGTACGACCTGCGATTAAGCACCATTCCGCTCCTGAGAATGGGGTTAAGACAATGGTTCGCTCTGCACAGAGTTCTGTGGTTGCTGGGAGTTTCGTTGGGCGCCGTCCCCCGAAAAAAGGAATACCTTCGGGCTGTAGGTGTTGCCGATGAACTTTACAAATCCTGCTCCGAGACAGGGAAGACAACGATCGTCATATCCCACGGTATGTTTCTCAGAACCGTCAGGAAAACCCTGCAAAAACAGGGTATGAAGGCTCGTATGGTTTATCGCTCAGGGTGCTTCACGGTCGAGTCTTTAACACCATGAAAAGGATTTTGTATACGTGAAGAAGTTACTGCTTTTAGGGGCCAGTGGGTTTATCGGGCAGGGCGTCTACGAGATCCTCAGCCAGGTGAAAGATATCCAGGTTACTCGCCACTCACGTTCGCCGAGGGTTGGTTATGACGTTTGCGAATTCGGCTCCAGGGAATTTATCGAATTAGTGAGTGACAGTGACTTTGTTGTCAATTGTACGGGGATCGGCCTCAGTCGTTTGGGGGCGAGTACCGACAGTAACGAGATGCTCACGGAGCAGATACTTGCGTCGATTTCCCTCGGTGGGACTGACAAGAAGAATCTTCTTCATTTGAGCAGCGTCAAGGCTCACAATCCTGAAAAAAGACGGGATGCGTACGCCGACGATAAGTGGGCGGCAGAGCAAGTTATCCATTTAAATAGCCACAAGGTGCAAGGGGTCATTTTGCGGGTGCCGACAGTACTGGGGCGCCATGACAAAAATCTGCTGCCGATGATTTCACTGTGCAAGTTGAAGTTGCTGCCATTGGTGACGAATCAGCTCCCGGCGTTGCATGTCATTGGCGTGGACAGTATTGCGCAGTGCATTATTCAATGGCTGGCACGCCGCCCTGACCAGACACTGCAGACGTATTACCTGCTGAGCGATGACACGATGACCTATAACGATCTGGTAGGCGAAGTGTACGCCAGGCTCCAGGTAGTTGAGGATGTTGCCATGTTGCGAAGAGTGAAGGTGCGCACACTGTTCAGGATTTACAAAGTGCTGTCTTTTGTGGATGCCTTCAGGCGCCAGCGGAAATTATTTCCTTGGGCGCGTTTCAATGATCTATTTATCTATCCGTGGCATATCGAAAAAAATGTCAAGGTGATCATGACGCAGTCGAAGTTGTCGGTATTGGTAGGGGCATATTTTGAAAACATTCAGGATTGATGTAGCCGCCAGTTTGCTGGTGCCAGTATCATGCGCTTCCGTGATACTGCTTTATTGCACGGGTTTTGCGTTGCTTCAACCGATCATCATGGCGAGTGTTTTGCTGTTTGCAGAACTGTATTTTCTACGGGAAACAGACAGTGACAGCTCTTTCGATAAAGGTATCAAGAGTGGGTTTCTGGTGTCGTGCGCTATATCGATTGTCATGCTGTTACAGTTGTTGATATGCAGTGATGTCTTACTTCAAGTGATCGGTTCTTTCATGATTTTATCTGGAGTCGGTCTGAGGGCTCATGGGAAAATCATACTGGGTCGGCACTTTTCGCACTCGCTGAGAGTGTTGGTCGATCACGAGTTGGTCAAGGATGGGGCCTTCAGGTGTATCAGGCATCCGGCGTATTTCGGTACGCTTCTCATTGTCACGGGTTTTGGTTTATATACCAGTATCTATGCTGCCCTGGTTGTCTTCTTTGTTGCGCTTTTATTGATTCTTAAGCGAGTCGGCAATGAAGAGAAAATGTTGGTTGAATATTTTGGTGAAAAATACGTTCACTACCAATTCGACAGTTACAAAGTAATTCCTTTTATCATCTGATAGCGTCATTCCAGGAGGTTTTATGACTCATGTTCACGAAGCAAAAATCAAGGAGATTGTTTCTCGAGTCTTGGGCGTCAGTACCGGAGAAATCCAGAATAATAAAAACTTTGTAGAGGCTTACGGTGCTGACTCGATGTCAGGCATAGAAATCCTGGCCGGTATCGAGGGCGCTTTTCAGGTTCGAGTCGATGAGGCCTACATTCCACGGATTACCAGCGTGGATTCAATTCTCTCGTTTATCGACAAGACCCTTGAGGTTGAGTGTGCATGAAGAGCTCCGACAAGGGCAGAAGGGTCGTCGTCACTGGCTTGGGTCCGGTCAGCCCGATCGGGGTTGGAAAAGCCGAATTTTTTCATGCACTGAAGACCGGGGTAAATGGCACGGGGCTGCTTTCCAAAGTCAACACGGACCGGTTTGAAAGAAAGTATGGGTGTGAGGTGAAATCCACCATTAGCACATTGATTCCAGACTTCGGTTCTTTCGTTCGTTCCGGGACTCCCAGTCATTTTGCCCTTGCCGCCACCGGGCTGGCGCTCGCTGATGCCGGAATCAAGCGAGAAGCGATTTCAGGTAAACGGGTCAATTGTTACTTCGGCACGACTTATGGTGAATCCAACCTGATCGACAACATGGTGACGGCAATGGCTGAGTCCCAGCCAGGCCTGCAAGCGTCGGTGCAACATACGTTTGCGTCTGAAATAAGCCGCGATGTCTTGAGATCGATAGGTTCGACCGGCGAGGCAGTTACGATTGGCAACGCGTGTTCGGCCAGTAATACCGCGTTGATATTCGGCTACGAAGCCATCAAGGCGGGGGACTGCGAACTTGCCATTTGCGGTGGAAGCGATGCGGTCTACAAGGCGACGTTTGCGACATTCCATCGATTGGGCAGCATGACCGACAAAGACTGCACGCCTTTCAATTCGGGCCGTAAAGGCGTTTTGACCGCAGAAGGCGGTAGTGCACTAGTCCTCGAGGACTATGATCGGGCAATGCGTCGCGGGGCGTATATTTATGCCGAAGTGCTTGGATTTTCGATGAACTGTGATGCTGATCATATGGTGAGATTGAATCACCATAGTGTTGGCGATTGCATGAAGTCGGCACTTGAAAACGCGTCGGTTACGCCTGGGGCTGTTGGTTATATTTGCGCTCACGGTACCGGTACGGTTGCCAATGACAGTAATGAGTGCAAGGCAATCGAGGCGGTTTTTGGTCATTCACCACCACCGGTTAGTTCCATCAAGTCAATGATGGGGCACAGCATGGGGGCGGCGGCGGGTTTTGGAGCCATTGCCTGCATGCTTGCGCTCAGCGAGGGGTTGCCTCCTACGATCAATGTGTCCGAGCAGGATCCTGAAATACCCATCGACGTTGTCGCGGAGGGCTTCAGAGTCGGAAAGGTCGACGTGGTGGTCAATAATGCTTTCGCTTTTGGCGGGAATAATTCAATTTTGGTATTCGGTAATCTCAAATGATGGATGACGCTGTTGCACTGGTCGTAAGCGATTGGGTCATGTTGCAGATGCCCGGCGTATTCGAGCAAGGAGGAGTGGAGTTACATCGGGGGAAAACACCCGCGTGGGACCTGATGTCCAGCGAATTGGTACCAAGTCGGGAGCTGAAAAACCTGGATCGACAATCCCTGTTGCTACTGGCAGCGATGTCGTTGATTGAGGATGGCAATCATGGTGACTCCCTGGCGCGCTCGGCCATTATTGGTGCGACGTCCAATGGTTCCATCGACACTGTTATTCAATTGATTAAAGAGTCGAACGGTAGTCGTTTTGCATTTCAGGTGAATCCGGCACAAATTCCCAATACCGTCATAAACTCCTCAGCGGGCCAGCTGGCGATAAAATATGGCATTAAAGGACCGAATGTTTCTCTGTGCGCGAAAGAGTTGAGCTTCTATAACGCATTGGTACAAGGGTTAAGATTTGCCAGGCGAGGTGAGTCTGATTATATCTACATGACAGCGATTGAAACGTTTAGCGGTGAGTTCGGAACGCTCTATGCACAGAGCATTGATCTCCCTGTTGAAAAACGACTCGATGCGGCAGCAATTTTCAGCTTCAAGACATGTACTGACCTGAAGATGCCAGGGCTGATCGTCAGGTCCTGCATAACAGGGCGTCTCTTTCACTCAAGCGCGGCCGGCCTGATCGACCTGATACTCACGTTTATAGCAGGGCACGGAGTTGAGCTTGATGGGCTCAGTCGGGTAAGTCTCGCTGTTCCGGATTCCTGGCGGATGTCCTCGAGCGGTCTGAATCTGACCCTCGGGGCGAGGCTCGAGATTCTGGATCGGGCAAAGGCTTTGAGTCTGTCTCTGGTGGGTGCCTATCAATTGGCCGAACTGGCGGATGGCGTCCTGGCCCATAGTTTTGGGTTGATGGTGTGTGTTGATGATGAAGGCTTTTATGGTGTCGCGCTGATAGAACGTACTGATGTTCGAGGTGGTTTATTCAATGGCTCAGATGATTTAGGCAAGGTGGGTAAGTTATGATTCTGTTTGTGCGGTGGCTGTTGGTAGTGCTGTTCATTGTTCTGAGTTTTCCGTTTTTATGCTTGTTCATGTTAGTCAATCCTTCAAAGAACAAAAACCTGCATGTGGCCTGCCGGTCATACACAGTGATCAATAAAATATTCTCGGTTCGCGTCGCTGTCAGCGGATTCGACACTATCTCCACCGCCCAACCGTATATCTATGTGGCAAACCACCAATGTAATTATGATGTTCTGATTGTTGCTGAGGCGCTTAAGCCAGGTACGGTTATTGTCGGTAAAAAATCACTTAAGTGGTTGCCTCTGGTCGGGCAATTATATTGGCTGACGGGCAGTCTGTTCATTGACAGGAACAGCCCTCGGGCGTCGATCCAGAGTCTGCGCAAGATCTCCAAGAGCGTTGTAGGTGACAATACTTCCCTCTGGATCTTTCCTGAAGGCACCCGAAACAAAGGCGGGGAAATGCTGCCTTTCAAGTCGGGAGCCTTCCGGGTTGCCAAGGATATGGGGGTGGGTATCGTTCCAGTAACGATCAGTCCTGCTGTTGGGGACGTGGCTTACAACTCATTGCGCTCTACTGAAGTCAGTATCGTAGCCCATCAACCCATCGAGGCGGATGTGGTCGCGAACATGAGTACCAAAGAGCTGGCTAGCTACACGCGTGAGATCATCAACAACGGGCTTCCGATTATTTAGTAACCTGTACGGCTATTTTCAACGCATTCGCTCGTCACGGCGACTTGAGGCCGAGTGTCAACGCAACGTTGAAGTCATGTGGTTACTTGGTCGGCTGGCTCCTGACTTCAAACCATCGCCGATGCCCCGACAAGTCGGGGTATTTGCTTTAAACCACGGCAGGTTGCGTTTTCACACAGCCGCGCGAGGCGGGCATTTTGCGAAGGGGCGCTGATCCGTCAGCTGAAATGAGTGTCGATCGGAGTGCGAGAGGGCTTCTTCGGACTTCGTTTCAAGCCGCCGGCATTTGCTGGCCAAGCCGCCGCCATTGGCTTCAAGCAGACCGGCGATCAGGTTCAGCACCGTGGACCTGCCACAACCGGAATGGCCGATCAACGAGACAAACTCACCGCGAGCGATGTTCAGGTTGACGTTACTCAGGGCCTGGAAGCAGCCTTTCCTGGTATCGAAGTGTTTGCTGACCTGGGGTCAGCTCAACGAAGATTGATGCCGAGGCTGGCGAGCCAATAATTGAGCCACATGGCATGGGTGCCCGTGGGGAACGTCTGGGCGAAGGTCAGTGGCGTACCGCCTTGTTTGACCTTGGCCGCCAGTTGCTCGCCATTGGTCACGCCCGCTTGCTGCAGCTGCCTGGAGAGGGTGATCGCCTGGCCGTTCTGGTTCAGCCCCATGAGCATGGCCATGTCTTTCTGCGGCCCGCCGATGCCCAGTTGCACGCCATAAATCAGGCCGTAGAGCACATGGGCAGCATCCAGTTCACCGTAGAGCAGTTTGTCGCGCACGCCGACCCAGGAGGCCTCTTTGCTTGGCGTGATGGTGAGGCCGTATCTTTCGCCGAAACCCTGGGTTGCCGCCACCACGACTGATACGCAGTCGGTGAGCGGAATGAAACCGACCTTCAGCGCAGCTTTCTCCGGTGCATCGCTGCCGGCGGCCCAGACCGCGCTGCGCAGCAAGCCTGGCGAGGCCAGATCAAGGGCGGCGATCCCGGCGACAGTGCCTGCCGCCACCAGGGGACTGCTTCAGGAAGGTGCGCCGGCCGGGGTGTACTGGATGTTGCGAGTCACGCTCATCAGTCATAACCACATCTTTTTTTTAGGGGTAAAAAAAAACGGCATGCGCCAGGCACCCGCGATAGAGGGACCTGATGGACGCCGTTGCCCGGAAAGTGCAGCACGCCACCATTGGCGTGCTGCATGAGTCTGTAAGACAGCAATAGCAAAGGGCTTGCCGGGTTTGTGTCTGATTTTTTTTGCACTAAAAGCCAATTGGAACAAAGGCTTGAAGTGGTTTCTGTTGTCATCGAACAGGATATCGTGGGGGCTTGGAGCCAGGAGGAGCGAAGCACTGATTGTTTGTTGGACGGCTTGGGTGCGAGGTGAACTAAAACGGCTCTCCTGCGCACCGTTGCGAAGTCGAATGGAGGTAAGCCTCAGCCCAGATCCCGGCGGATGGCGTCGAGGCGTTCGTCGAGTAATGGGGTGAGCAGGGCGTAGCACTCCGCCGGGGAGATGGACACTGTCGTTGTACCGATCAGGCAGCGTTGCAGTCGTTCGAGAGCGTTGTGCAGCGATTGGGGGGCATGCCTGAGCAAGCGCTCGCGCAGGTACTGCAATTGAACAAGCATTTCCAGTGGGCAACGCTGACGGGCGGCGGCGCGCACCGACAGGCCGCGCAGCCGCCCCAGGTCTTCCAGCTCCCAACAGCGCTCGGCGATGCTCGGGGGCTGCAGATTAAGCGCGCAGCGCTGCAGTTTGAGGTGCTGGATGGCGCCGAGCAGGTCTTGCAGCAACCGGCAATGGCCATCGAAATCCGCTGGGTCGCGGCGTAACGCGTTCCAGGCCTGGCACTGTGCGCTATACGGCCATTCTTTCCAGCGTTGGTCGAGCGAATGACCCAGTGCCTGGCAACGCTGTTGTGCCTCGCGGGTGGTCTGTCCGCCGAGACCACGATGCTGCTGCAGGCCTTGCAGCAGATCGAGGCCCAGCAAGAGAGCCTGCCTTAGGCCCGCGTCACCCTGCGGCAAACGGGTTCGTCGGGATTGCCCACCATCGAGTGCTGCGGCGAATTGTAGGTTCATGGGCGAGTTCCGACGGTGAGTTGGTTGAGATAATGGGTCAGGTCGTGCAGCGCATGGGTCTGCGTACTCTGCTCCTGCACCGCCCCATTGACCTGTTGCAACTGTTCGCTGAGGTCATGATTGGCTTGCTGGTGCTCGCTGAGCGCCTGTTGCATGGCGCCGAGGTGTTGCAGATTGATCTGACTATGTTGAGCCAGGTCGTCGAGGTTGGCGGCGAGTTGCTCGCTCTGTTGGCTACCGGCTGCCAGCAGGTCGCGGTGTTCCTTGACCTCGCCATCCACTTGGCGCACGGCCATGGCGATCGCCGTCGCGGCTGTGGTGATTTCGTGGGTAGCCCGGTCGGTGGCTTGGGCCAGGCTGCGGACCTCATCGGCGACCACTGCGAAACCGCGACCGTGCTCGCCGGCGCGGGCCGCCTCGATGGAGGCATTGAGTGCCAGCAACTGGGTCTGTTTGGCCAGCGCCTGAATGCTGTTGACGGTGCTTTCTACTGCGGTAGTGCGCTGCAGCAATGCTTCCACGGCGTGTGCGGTATTGCCCAGGCTGTGCTGAATGGCGCGCATGCTGTCACCCACTGAACGCGCCTCCAGACAACCGGTTTCGCTCATGGTATGGGCGTTGGCGAAGGCTGCCAGCGCGCCCAGGGCCAAGGCATCAATGCTGTGTAAGGTCTGGTCGATTTGCTCGCTGGCGGCGGCGATCATGGCGATTCGTTGGCTCTGTTCCTCACCTTGGTCGCGGGCCTGTTGAGCCATTTGCTCCAGCCCACGACTGGCAAACTGTACTTCGCTGCGTAGGCGTTCGTTGTTGCGCAGTTGCGTGCTGGCGGCCACCAGTAGCGTCGCTGGGTCGGCATCCCGGGAGCTGCGCAGCAGTTGTGCAAGTTCAGTGTCCCAGAATGTCTGTAGATGGCGTTGATGACGCTCACGAAGATGCCACGCGCACCCCAGATAGAGGACGCCAGGTATGAGGGTCAGTGCGCTTGCTGGCTGTTCGGCCAGTGCGAGACCGCAGGTGCCGAGGGCCAACCCGAGTGGTAACCAGAGGCCGATCCTGCTGCGTTCTAGCAGGGCCATGCCAGGGTCGAACAATGACCGGAGTGCAATGCCAGCAGGGCGTGACTTGCCGACACCGCTGTGCGCAGGCGCGATGGCATGACCCGGGGGGAGCATTCCTTGAGCAGGCATGAGGATTTCCTTTTATGCCGGGGTGAAAGCAAAAACGGCGCACGCCCACCTGTCGCAATGAGCAGGGGAGCGGACGCCGTTGTCCGTGATGTTTGCGAAGCCATCGTCGTTGATGGCTCAAGCCTGATCAGATCTAAGCAAGTTGTTTGCCAGCCGTGCCATCGACAACTTGTCAGCCTGTCGCTCATGCAGCGGGAGGGGTTCCATTCGATGGCTATAGAGCTGCGAAGGCAGAAAAGGCGATCAACGCACCAGCTGCGGGAATTGCCGAGCCGCAGTGCTCTGTTCTGGTTCGCGCAGAGCGTTACGGCATGTTTGCCGCAGTGGGGATGCCAGGCCAGCTGCGCTTTTCCCGCAATATCAAATGCAATCTTGAAGGTCAGATTTCGTCGTCATCTCTCAGCCGAAACTGTGGCTCATGTATTGAGTTCTCCGCAGAGAAGAGATGGCCAGGGTATTCAGCCATGATTAATCGCAAGTGCTCGATGGCTTCCAGGTATTTAAGATCGGCCTGCCTTCTTTTCTTCTGATAGAGCGTGAACTTTTCTATGTCCATGTGGGGCTGATCGAGAAGATCAAGGGCGGCGTGTGTCAGGTTGTGGGCTTCGTTGAACAGTTGTCTGTTACGTTCAAGCGCCAGGTTCAGGCAGGCTGTCGCTTGTTCGGAAGTCATCGTACTGTTCATTTACCGCGCCCTCTCTAGTGGCGTGAAGGGTTGGAAGGATCGGGTTCAAAAAAGCGGGCTCAAGGCCTAATGCCGGTAAGTCAAGACGCAGAATCTGTGGGAGCGTGGCTTGCCCGCGAAGAATGCACCGCGGTTTTTCAGGTACTACGCGTCATCGTTCTTCGCGGGCAAGCCACGCTCCCACAGGATTTTCGTCGTTCAAATTTCTTGACTTACCGGCATTGGGCTCAAGGCCCGGCTATTGACCGCGGCGCCACACCTTGAGGTAGTCGACGCTGAAGGTGGAGGGCAGATCGGCGTCGTCGACAACGCCGAACCAATTCCACATGGCCTCGCTGTCAAAGAGGATATGCATGGGGAAGAACCAGTGGGTGTTCTTTGCCTCGCGCACCAGTACGCCGTCGACGTACCAGCGCAACGTGTCGGGCTGCCAATCGAAACCGTATACATGGAATGCGCTGGCCAGCCGCCAAGGGCTGATCCAGCTGCTGCCATCGGTCAAATGTTCGGTACTTTGTGGTGTGGCCCAAACGTGGGCGTTCATGTTGTAGCGACGGTCGAAGGAGGCGTTTTTGGTTTTTCCGCCGATTTCGAAGATGTCGATTTCCGTGGCGTTGTCGGCAAGCCCCGTCCATGCGAGCCAGAAGGCGCTGGAGCCTGCCGAGTCCATCGGTTTGGCGCGGGCTTCGTAATAACCGTAAAAACTGCGCCCGTGGGTGCGCACCATCGCCGAGCTGTAGTCTTTGTAGCCCAGGCGGACGTATTTTTGCGGCAAGGTTTCCTTGCGGAAAACGATGTTCAGATGGCCGTCACTCAAGTAGGCATTGTCTGGCGTGAACAGCGCCGGCTTACGTCCCAGCGAGTCGGTGCCCGTGGCATTGTTGACGTGCCAGCGACTGGCGTTAAGGGTCGCACCGTCAAAGTCGTCTGAAAATTGGGTGTCCAGCATCCACTGCCCGACATTGTCCTGATCGGACAGCGGCAGTTCGGCGTTGGTCCGTTCCGGTAGCATGCCCAAGGGGCCGATGCGGGTCCAGGAATTGGCAACCTTGGGGAGGGCGACGGACCACTTGTCCGCCAGATACCGAAAGACGCGCTGCCGTTCCTCCAGGGATGCGAGGTGCCGGTCGTACATCAGTATTTCGGCGATGTCGCCGCGCAAATGTTCGGCGCTGCCGACTACGTTCCGCCCCACCGCGTACGGGCCGATAGGCACGTCGTCGAGTTCCAGGACGAAGAGGGTCGGATCGTAGGCGGTGGGCTGTTGCACGCTGATCGCGAAATTCGGCGGCACGTTGTCGTTATCGGCGATTATCGGGCGCGAACTGAATAGTCGCTGCCAGGTCTCGCCGCCGCTTTGCCCGGTCAATCTGCGTGAAACGATCAATAGGGTAACGGGGCCTTTAGCCGTACGAATGGCCTTGCCAAGGAAGGCTGAAGTACCACTCAAGCGCACCACCGGATGGCCATTCATGGCGTTCCCCACACGCTGCGGCAGCGCGGCGTCTGCGCCATTGTCTACGGTAACGTCATTGGCTTCGCCGGACTTGTCGTGCCACCGCAGGAGGTGGTTCTGGGCATCGAGGGTCATTTTCGACGCGTCGGCGGCGTCCAGCCACAGCACCAGGCCGTTGGCCAGCGGCGGGGGAGTGCCCCCCGACGCGTTGCAAACGACCGATAGCAGGGTCGCCAAAAGAATGAACCTGCTCATACCCATTGTTTTAACGCAATCGATGCTGCCAAACCGGGTTGGGAGCGGTACCCGTGCGGATTACACATTTGCCATCGCCAGGTGTCGATGATCATTTGCATCAGGTCGCGCTGTGCGTACCAGCCTAGCTCACGCCCTGCCTTGGTGGGGTCGGCCCAGCATTCGGCGATATCGCCGTCGCGGCGCGGTGCGAACCGCAAGGGGATGGTAATACCGGTAATGTCCTCGAAGCTGTGGATGACCTGCAGCACGCTGTGGCCAATGCCTGTTCCCAGGTTCCAGACGTGGATGCCGTTTGTGTTCTGCAACGCCCGCAACGCCCTGAGATGGCCATCGGCAAGGTCGACCACATGGACGTAATCGCGCACACACGTTCCGTCGACAGTGGGATAGTCGCTGCCGTAGACCATGAGTTCGGGCACTTGCCTCATCGCGACCCGTGTCAGGCAAGGCAGCAGGTTGTTGGGCTTGCCGTTGGGGTTTTCCCCGATCAGCCCGCTATCGTGAGCACCGATCGGGTTGAAGTAGCGCAGCACCGCAATGGTCCACCGCGGATCGGACAGGCACAGGTCGGTGAGCAACTCTTCGATCAGCAGCTTGGTGCGGCCATAAGGATTGATCGGTTTGCCTGCGCCCAGGTCTTCGATGAGCGGTATCTGCCGGGGGGCGCCATACACGGTGGCCGACGAACTGAACACCAGTTTGAACACCTCAAACCGGGCCATCGCATGGCAGAGGTTGAGTGTGCCGACCACATTGTTGGCGTAATAATCCAGCGGCTTGCGAACGCTTTCCTCCACGGATTTGAGACCGGCGAAGTGCACCACGGCATCGATGTCGTAGCGGCTGAAGATATCGTCGAGCAGGCGGCTATCGCGAATATCGCCTTCAATGAAATCGACTCGCCTGCGAGTCAGATACTCCAGGCGCGCGAGCGATTCGCGGCAGCTGTTACACAGGTTGTCGAGGACCAGCACCTGTCGACCGGCGTCAATCAGGGTCAGGGTGGTATGGGAGCCGATGTATCCGGCCCCGCCGGTAATCAACGTGGTTTTGTGCATGATGAGGCGTTCCTGTCACAAGGAAATTGCACGAGTCAGGAGAATGTGGTCCGGGAAGGGAAAAGGTTTGCGGGTGCGTCCTCTCAGCGGGTGGTGAAAACCGATTTGAATTCTTGCGGCCAGCGCGGATGCATCACGCTATACGCCACGGCATAACTCAGCGCGCCCACCACGATGCTGTAGAGCAGGTGCAGGTAGCCCTGAACACCCAGGCGGGAAGAAACCATCAGGACGATCGCTGCCATGACGAACGAGGCAATCACGCTGCGATAGCTGATTTCGAAAAACAGCCGCCAGTCATAGCCGATTGCCCTGTTCAACCCGCGGATTTGCAGTGGCGTGATGATCGCCATCCGGGCCAGCAGGGCGAGGGCGGCGGCCATGCCGCCATAGAGGCTGCCGAAGCCATAGACCAGCGCCAGAGCCAATACGGTGGTTGCCACTTCGGCCTTGATGGTCAGGTGGCTGCAATTGACCGCGACCAGTGCGGTCGTGGCGTACATGGCGGTATTACCGATGGCTGCCGTGCACGCCAGCACTTGCAGCAGGGGAATGGCCTCGGTCCATTTGGCGCCGAAGATCAACAGGATCAGATCGTGCGCCGTGAGTGCGATGCCGATGAACAGGGGCGTCAGCAGGAAGCAACTGACGGCGGTCGAATCGCTGATGATCGCGCGCAACCGCGATGGATCGGCGCTGCGTCGGGCAAACGCCGGCAGCGCATAGCTGATCAGGCCGTGATAGATCGCCGTGCGCGGCAGATCGATGATGCGCATCGCCATGTTGAACATGCCCACCGCGTTGGTGCCGGCCGTCATGCCCAGGATGACGGTGACCCCGCGCTGTAGCGTTTGCGAACTCAGCGCGTTGACGGCAACCGGTGCGCCGGCCTTCAACAGCTCACGCAACAGCGAGCCGTCAATGTAAAAGGCAATGCGGCGTGGGTCGGCGCGCATCAATACGATAATGGACACGAACTCCATGATCAGTGCCTGGGCAATGACCGCCCAGGCGCCCAACCCCCAGAGCGCGACAGCGATGCCGCCCACGCCACCACACACCTTGCCCAGCAGCGTGCGCGACGCCAGCATCCTGAAGTTGCCGCTACGGCGCATTTGCGCCACATAGACCCGCGCCATCATGGTGAACAGGATTTTCACCGAAGCCACCGCCGTCATCCATTGCAGCATCGGGTCGGGCGTGTACAGAATCGCCGCGCCCGAGATGACGACGATGGAGGCCAGGCTGACGAGTACCGACGCCCAGAAGGCTGTGGCGATGTGTTTGGCTTCCAGCCGCTCGAGTCGTACCAGCGGGTCTTCCAGAACCGAGGAATAAATCATGCCGATCAATTCGACGACGGCAATGATCACCGTGCCCACACCCAACTCTGCGGGCGATAGCAGCCTGGCATACGCGACAAAGGTAATCATCGACAGGAAAATCAGGCCGAATTTCTCGGTGAAAATCCAGATCAATTTAACCAGACGGTGATTGGCCATGGCGGATACCGGCTCAATGAGCGGTGGTTGACGCAGCTGCCTTGCGCAATGACTGGACGCATGCATAGAGGACGCGCAATGTCGGTTTGCCATTCCTGAAGATCAGCGCTTGCCAGGAATACTCCAGCATTCGCCGGTACACACCGATCACCTGGGCATGCTCGCCTCTGCGGGAAAACAGTTCGAGAAAGTCGCTGTGGCTGCCCAGCGCGAAATCGATCCGTTGCTGCTTGCTGAGCTGCGGGCCAAAGTGGGTGAGGTATTCTTCGATGAACCTGATCTTGTGCGGGTAGTACCTTGTCGGTTGCGCGGTCATGTTGGCGCTGTTGACCATGCGCTGCAGCAGCACCTCTGGCACCGTGTGGACCTCCCAGTGTTCGGCGATCCGGGTCCACATGAAGCGGTCTTCGGAGTAACGCAGGCTGGGATTGAAACCGCCGAGTTGCATGATCACGTCGCGTCTGACCATTGCGGAGGACACGCCATTGAGGACGTTGGCGCGGATGAAATCGTCGAAATGCCTGCCGTTTTTTTGCCGGTCTTCCAGTATTCGCCTGCCGTCGCTGTAGTCGTTATGCACGTAGCAATCTACCAGCGCCACCGGCCGTCCCTGACGATCCAGTTCCTCAAACAGTGCCACTTGTTGCTCCAGCTTTCGCGGATACCATCTGTCATCGGCATCGAGAAACGCCACAAAAGTCTCTTGTGTGTGCCGCAGTCCGTGGTTGCGGGCGCTGGCCTGGCCTTCGTTGGCTTGATGCAACAGCGTCAGGCGAAACGGCGCCGCGAAGTCCCTGACCCGTTGGGGGCCATCATCGGTGGAACCATCGTCGATGACGATGACGTGCTCGGGCAGTCGCGTTTGCCCGGCCACGGACGCCAGTGTTTGCTCAATGCTGTCGGCACCGTTGTACATCGCGATGATGACGCACACCGTATGGGGTGAAGGGAGGGCTTGGTCGGGCATGGTTATTTCTCCTTTTGTTAGGCCTTGGCCGAGTCGCGTGGTAATGCCTTGCCAGGCGGACGCTGACCCAGGGGTGGTCGTGACAACGCGGGGTATGTCGCGTGGTGATGCCGAAAGGACAGGGCCAGGACGCAGAACACCAGGAACTCTGCCGAGCGGTAATTGGGAATGACGTACGCCACAACGTTGGTGAGCATGAACGAGCCAATGATGACCATCGCGCTGACGTGAAACCGTGCCGATTGATCCACCATCAAGGCCCGATAATGTTTGATCAGCGCCTCGACCAGCATGAGGATCAGCGCTATCAACTGAACGATGCCGCCGTTGAGCAAGGTTTCCATGTAGCCGCTGTGGGCATTGCCGATGTAACCCCAACGACTGATGAAGGTTTCGGCGCTCGGGCTGGACCAGAAGGCGCCGAAGCCATAGCCCTTGAGAAGTTCGGCGTCGATCAACGGAGTGAGCAGCTCCCAGATCCGTGTGCGGTCGGTGAGTGACGGGTCCCGACCGGTCAGCTCCAGCAGCAGCGCGTAATTGCCGTATAGAAAGAGGCAGATCACCAAGTAGATGAGCGTCGTGCCAAGCAAGGCCGGCAGTGAACGGTTGATATGCAGACGGATCAGTGTGAGGAAATACCAATAGCTCACGGCTCCGGCAACAATCAGCGCGATGGCGGTGGCGGATTGCGCCAGCACAATCGTGACCAGTGAACACACCGCGCAGAGGATGGCCCACGGGTTGAGCTGACGGATCATCGGCAGCAGTAACACGATGGCGATCGCGTTGATCCGGGCGCCGGCATTTTTATCCGGGAAGATCCCTTTGAACGCACCGTCGCGAAGACCGCCGTAAATGAACGCGATGTCGGGCCTGACAAGCGCGAGTATCAAGCCCAACAGCGCAGCGGCGCCGATGATACAGCCAAGCATGAAGGCGATTTTCTCGAGGCTGTAGTTGTAGGCAACGAAACCGCCAAAGAACACCACGCTGATCAGCGCCACAAACCGTTTGAAACTCAGCATCGGGTCGTGGGACCAACTGATCGATGCCGCCAGGCAGAGCATGAATATCAGTAGAAAGGCGTTGTTCCTGTAGAAGCTTTTGCTAAGGAAAACTTTGTTGCGGAGGAAGAAGAACAGCGGCACCAGCAGGGTGGTCAGGCCGCAAATCTGATTGACCACATTGCCTTCAAGATCTTTTTCGGCGGCGTCCAGATTCGACACATTAGCCAGCCCGAAAAAGAATCCGATGGCCTGGATATAGAACAGCACACCGAACAACGTGAAGGCGTTGCGCAGCGTGGTGTACCTGACTTCCAGTGTGTTCACGACGACTGGCTCCCGAGCAATGCATCGAGATAGGTTTGCGCCGCGCTGGCACTCACGAAGCGGGCGGCGGCATCGATGCGGGCGGCCTGACGCTTTGAATCTCGCGCCAACGTCAACTCCACGGTGATGGCCTGTGCCAGGGCAACAGGGTCGTCGACCGCCACCAGCGGAGCGATCGCGCCATTGTCCAGAATCTCTTGCGGGCCATAGGGACAGTGCGTCGCTACCACCGGGGTGCCCGTGGACAGGGCCTCGACCAGCGCGTTGGGGCTACCCTCGAAGCGCGACGACAATACAAAACAATCGGCCGCCGCCACTTCTGCCAAGGGATCGCTGGTATAGCCAGGCAGATCGAACCGGTCAGCCACGCCGAGTGCGGTCGCCTGCTCGAGCAATTGAGTCCTGAGTGCGCCTTCACCGAATATGATCAATCGGGTGCTGGGGGCGGCTAATCGGGCGAAGGCATCGATCAACACATCAAAGCCTTTTTGCTGTGCCAGGCGACCCACGGCGACAATTACCGGGGTGGACTTTTGCCGCAGCCAAGGGTGGTTTGGACGTCCCGGTGCCTTGTCGCGAAAATCGTTGTCGAGTACCGGGTTGTCGGCGGTGGTGACATCCTGCGGGCGGGTGATGGTGGAGTCGACCAGATCCTGGGCGACACCGCGCGAGACGCAAATCACCGGATTGGGGATCAGCCGATAGAGCAGCGGTGCCAGCAGATAAGCTGTGCGCACTTTCAACGCGGGATTGACATATTTGTCATGGGAAAATGCGTTGCGTTCGCTGACATGCAGCCGCGCCAGCGTTCCGGACAGCGCGGCCGCGGCGATGGCCACGACGTTGACGTGGGTGAGTGCGGCCAGTTGCGCGTCAAAGCGATTGCGGCGAAGAAAGCGTGCCAGGGCCGGCACTGCCCTGGCGCTACGTGCACTGTTCAACTCGACCTTTTTCACCCGTGGGTCGAGGCGCGCGGAGTTCACACCGGTGCCGGTGAGCATCAGCAAAGTCACGTCATTGCCGGCGTCAGTCAGTGCTCCGGCGAGGCGCACCATCATTTTTTCGGCACCGCCCCCGCCCAAGTCCTGCAGGATAATCAGCACTTTTTTCATGATTCCATACCTGGTAGTACGCCTGCGCGGCGTATTGGCTGGTGTACTGGCGGACTGCATCAGCGGCCACTTGCGGACTTGGCGCAACCTGGCCTTGCGCGGCGGCGAGGCTGCGCAGCATCCCTTCAGCCAGCGCCGGTACATCATTGACCTTGACCAGTTGGCCAAGGCGCCCGTTATCCAGCAGTTCCCGGGGCCCGGTTTCGCAATCACAGGCCAGCACGGGCGTACCCAGCGCCAGGGCCTCGATCAGGACCGTCGGCAAGCCTTCGTGAAAGGAACTCAGGATCAGCAACCGTGCATGCCTGATCAACGGGTAGGGATTGCTCAGGAAACCGGTGAAATGCACACGGTCCTCGATGCCCAGGCGACGAGCCTGGGCGGTCAGCGCGACGAATTGCGGACCATCGCCGATGATCACCAGATCCGGCAGCGCGGCGTTGCCCAAGGCCACGGCATAGGCGTCGAGCAGCAAATGGAAACCTTTCGGTTCTATCAGCCGGCCCACCCCTAGCCAGAACTCGGCCGGCAAGCCACTGAGCAGGGGTGTCTGCGCGGCGCTGAGCAGTTGTTCAGTGACCACGGCGTTGGGGCAATAACGAATGCGTTGACGACCCCAGGGCACTCGATCAGCGAGGGCTTGGCGCAAGCCGTTGGAAACCGTCACCACTTGACCGTTGCCACAGAGGTACAGCCCATAGAGCAGACGCAGGGTGACGGGGCCGATGTTCTGTTCGCTGCAATCCAGTGCCGCGTGACGGGCGTAGATGACGTTGCATGAGCGACCCCAGGTGGCAAACCAGGTGCAGAGGTTGGCCTGTTCCTTGGCGGCGATGAGGTGGGTCACACGCTCACGACGAATCAGGCGACGCAGCATTGCGATCGACTTGAGCAGACCGACCAATCCATTGCCGCGACCCTTGAAGGTGGTCGCCATTTCATCGTCCGCCGTGTCGCCGTTCATGACGAAATAACTGACCCGCTGGCCATCCTTGAGAAACTGCCTGGCCAGGCGCTGCTGGACTTGCTCGAGGCCGCCATCGCGCTTGAAGTCCTTGAGGACGAACAGGATATGCATGGTTGGCGCTCAGGGATAAGTGGTATGGATAGTCACTTTGCGCCGGACGATCATCACCAGCAGATGAACAAAGTTGGTCGGGTAATCGACCAGGTAGCGCTTGATGGTGTGCGGTTCGCGGTACATCCGATAGAACGCGCGCAGATGCAGGCGGTTGATCAGCTCTGGGTAGTAATGATGGGTGGCCGTGGCTTCTTGGCGAATGAAACCGCCACAGGTGAATGCCACACCGTTGAAGCCGGCACGCAGGGCATCCTGTTCGAACTGCTCCTGGAGCCCGGCGCCCAGGCCGACGATCAGGATGTTGGCTTCGCTGCGGCAGATGTCCGCATGAATGCTCGCGGCCTGCGGCGCATCGAAATAGCCGTTGTGATGACCGGCGATAATCAGCGCAGGGTAGCGAGCCTTGATCTTATTGAGGAACAGGTCCAGTTCGGCTTGCCGGGCACCGACAAAATAGAGGCGCTTGCCTTGCTTCTCGGCGCAGCTGAACACGGCGTCGGCGATGGACGTGAAGTCGAAGCTGACTCGGCCGATGGTGCGGCCGGTGATGCGCGACATGAAGGTAGACATCAACATGCCGTCGCAAAAATAGGCGATGGACGTCGGGTGTCGGTCGAACAGACTGCCAACTGAGGCAAAATTAATGAAGGAAAATGCCTTGTTGGCGTCCAGCAGATTGGGTGCGAAATGCCCGATCAGTTCCAGATTTATCATGGTTCACTCCCCTAATAAATGTCCTTTGAGAACAGCGTGAAAGGGGTCTTGACGAGAATCTTGATGTCTAGCCACAACGACCATTGATTGATGTAGTTGAGGTCCTGGGCGACGCGTTGCTGCATTTTTTCCAGCGTCTGGGTTTCACCGCGATGGCCGGTGATCTGGGCCAGGCCGGTGATGCCCGGCTTGAGGCGATGGCGGGCCATGTAGGCGCGTACCTTGCCGGTGTAGTAAATATTGTGAGTGACCGCATGCGGTCGCGGGCCGACAAGGGCCATCTGGCCGAACAGCACGTTGAATAGCTGCGGCAGCTCATCGATGGAGCTACGGCGCAAAAAACGCCCGAGCGGGGTGACGCGATCATCTTCGCGAGTGGCCTGGTGTACTTCGCTGTCTTCATGCACGCGCATCGAACGGAACTTCCAGACCTTGATCACCTCGGCGTTACAGCCGTAGCGGTTTTGCTTGAACAGCACCGGGCCGGGTGAAGAGACCTTGACCGCTATCGCTACGATCAGCAGCAAGGGACTGAGTACGATAATGGCCACGGCGGCCAGGCTACGTTCGAACACCTCTTTGCAGAGCAGGCTGCCGGGGTGCGAACTGATGAGACTCTCATTGAGGTAGATGGCCGGCATTCGCTCTATTTCCGAGACCGACTGATTGAGCAGCACCATGCTGCCGAAGTCAGGAATCCAGACCACGTCGACATTCATGTCGAGAAGATCGATGTACAGCGCTTCAATGATGGCGGCTTGTGCCATCGGCAAGACGATGTAGACGCGGCGTATGTTCAGGCGGGTGATGATCTGGCGAATCTCGTCGACGCGGCCCAGCAGCGGCAGAATGCTCGGTGCCGGGCCGGTATGTTCGGCGGTTGCGATAAAACCCAGTACCGGTTCGCGGTTCGGTCTCGACAGTTTCCTCGCAAGCCGTTGTGCGGTCGGGCATGTCCCGATGATCAGCGCGCGTCGCTCGTTGCAAAGCTTGCGCGAATGCAGTCGGGCGAGGTTATGCAGGGGCAGGAAGCTCGCTGCCTGGATCAGGTAACCCAGGAAGGCCCAGAGCAGGATCACTTGCCGCGAGAAAATCACGCTGGTCTGGGTGACGAAGGCAATGCTGATCAGCACGGCCAGCAGGATCAACCAGGCCGCCAGTAACCGAGCGAGCCCGGACAACCATTCATGACGTTTGTGGTAAACCTGCATCACGCTGTAGATCGGAACCGAACCGAGCACCGTAAGAATCATCAGAACGCGGTATTCGCTGGTCAGGCTGCCGACGCGCCAGTACACGAGCACCGTCAGCAGCAGGTTGACGAGGCTGATTGCACACACCCATTGGCCCCAGAAGGTCAGGCCTCGCCGGTGTGTCATTTGAGTGGTGTATAGCGATGTCATCGGCTCAACCTCCAGGCATGGGTTGGACATCGGCGCCGAATACTGCTCGCCCTCGCGCCCGCATGCTGGTATCGCTCGACTGGAATGAAGCAGTTCTTGTGGTTTTGGAAGGCGGCTGCTGAAGAGCCAGGTGCAAGGTTTTACCGGGACAGGTAGTCGTAGTTCTGGAACGTATCGGAGTGGCTGTAGCCCTGCTTGCGAGCCTTGCTCAGGTCGACCTGGTTGAGCACCACGCCAAACACCGGCGCGTTGCCCTGTTGCAGTAGCGCAAGGCATTTTTGCACCTGGTTGACAGGCGTGCTCTCGGCTTTGATCACGTAGATCACCGCATCCGAATGCTTGGCCAGTAACAGCGCATCACTGACCATCTGCGCAGGCGGGGAGTCGATGATGATGCGTTGGTAGCGCGACTTCAGCGCCTCGAGCAGGGGGCCCAGGCGCGGCGAACTGAGCAAATCCAGCGGTGGGGGCGAAAGCTTCCCCGCCGGCAACATGTCGAGATTGCCAACCGTGCGGATGCAGTCTTCAAGCCGGGCAGTACCCGCCAGGACATTAGCCAGCCCCGGGCCGTCTGGCGGAAAATCGAAATTGAGCGAAAGGCTGGGTTTGCGCATGTCGGCGTCGATCAGCAGCACGCGCTCCAGCAACGTGAGCGAGGAGGCCAGGTTGTTGGCGATGGTGCTTTTACCTTCATCGGCCATGGTCGATGCAACGAGCACCACCTGTGACGGCATTTCTGCGCCGTGCAGCATCAACCAGGTGCGCAGGTTGCGAATGGTCTCGCAAAAACGCGGATGGTCGTTGTCGTCGAACAATCGCGCCAGTTGCCGGCGGTTTCTATTCCTGACCAGCGGCACCACGCTGAGCAGGGGGAGATCAAGCGTGCTTTCGATCGTTTCGTCGGTTTTGAAAGTTTTGTTCAGGGTTTCGGACATTAATGCCAGCACTATGCCAATCATCGCAGCCACGACGGCGACAATGGCCAGAATCAGGGTTTTACGGGGCTTGCTCGGCTCCAAGGGTGCAATCGCCGGGTCGACGATGCGCGCCTTGGTGGAATCCATGTCCGCCGTGGCCGTGGTTTCCTTTAAACGGGTGACGAACGTTTCATACAAAGCGCGGTTGCTGTCGACTTCACGCTGGAACTCCCGCAGCTGGAATTCCTTGCGCGAAATATCCTGTATCTGCGCCTTGTTGCTGTTGAATGATTGTCGCAGCGAGTTTTCACTGGCCCTGGCCAGCTGGTAATCCTGTTCGATGCTGGCAACCACCTGTCGAACCTGTAGCCGCAAACTGTCGGTGGCCGTACGCAACTCGGCGCGAGCGGCGGCCAGGGTTGGATGTTTTGGACCGTAACGCCCGGACAATTCTTCGACCTTGGCTTGAGCCTTGGCCCGTTGCGCCTGGAATTTCTGCACCAGGGCGTTGCTCAAGACGGCGGGCACACTGGAGAGTCGGCTCAGGTCGCCATTGCTCAACGCCTGCACTTGGCGGTACCGGCTCTCGGCTTCCGCCAGGTTACGACGGGCATCGATCATGCGGTTGCCGGTCATTTCCAGTTCATTGGCGCTGATGGTGGCGACACCGCCGACGTCGACCAGGCCTTGTGCTTCCCGATAGGCCTGGAGCTTGTTCTCAGAGCTGCGCAGGTTATTGCGTAACTCGACCAGGCGCGAGTTCATCCAGCTGGTGGTGGTTTGCGAGGATTTGAGACTGTTGTCGAGTTGGCTATCGATGAAGCCTTGGGCAATCGCATTGGCGGTCGCGGCAGCCAGGCCAGGATCGGGCAGCTCCACTTCTATTTTGATCAACTGGCTCTTGCCGACGAACTTGACGCTGGTACGCCGCATGAGGTTTCGCGTGACTTCATTGAATACGTCGGCTTCAGAGGGCGCCACCTGCTTGGGCGCGAAGCGTTCGAGTATTGGCAGCCATTGGCCGAGCTCAAGATTGGCCAGCCATTTTCGCGGCGTGAACCATGATTCCGGTTGCTGGCGTGGATCGGTCACCGGGTGAGTGGTGAGGTTCAGTTTCTTGACTGCGCGTTCGGCCAGCTCCCGCGATTGCAGGAGCGCCAGTTGCGTTTGCAAATAATCGACGGACCCGGAGCTTGAATCTGTGACTTGTTGAAAGGCCAGCACCGGTGGCGTTTTTTCCTTGATCAGCAGGGTAGTGGTGCCGATGTACTGCGGGGGAACCAAGGACAACGCGGCCATCGCCAGCGCACAGCTGAGCAGTATCAACCAGCCGATTTTCCAATGGGCGCGCCAGATCACCCTCCAGTATTTGAGCAGGTCAATGGTGTCCTTTTCCTCGCTGTACTGCTGATGCTGCGGCAGATGCGCCTGGAGCGGACGTTCGACGTATACGCTTGGGCTGTTATCCATGATTAGAAAAAGCCTTGTGCAATGGAGATGGTGTCACCGGGGGCGATGGGGGTACTGCGCGTGACCTTGTCGGTCACAGGTGGCGAGCCATCGCCGCGCACAATGGTCACTCGCTTGATCGAAGCCCGCTCGGTCAGGCCACCGCCCAGGGCGATGGCTTTCTCCAATGTCAGCCCGGGCTCGAAGGGGTAGCTACCGGGTTTTTTTACCTCTCCATTGATGTAGAACGAGCGGTAGACGATCAGGTTGAGGCTGACCTTGGGGTCGACCAGATAACCTTGCTTGAGCCCGTCGACGATGATCTTTTCCACTTGCTTGGGGGTAAGCCCCTTGGCGGCAATCTCACCCAGAAATGGATAGGAAAACATTCCGGCATCGTTGAGACGGATTTTCTCGAAGCTCAGGTCCCGCTCACCGAATACCGTAATGCGCAACACATCGCCGGCTGCCAGTTTGTACTGGGCGCCGGTGTCTGCTGCAAAAGTCACGGGCAACAGCCAGGGCACGAACAACAAGCCAAGCATTCGCGAGTTCATGGAGAAAACCTCTTAAAGACTTACGTTGAAACCGAGCAAGAAGATGTTGCGTTCAAAACTCTGATTGTCGGCATCGGAGTCATCGTTGCGGTAGCGATAGCCCAGTTCGATATCCAGCCAGCGGCGCATTGCATATTCCACGGCGAGGTTGTAGTCACGAAGGTCATCGGTGCGGTCCTGACCCTCGTACTCATAGCGGGACAACCCGACTCCAGCCACCGTAGTGATGCGTTCGGTCCAGCCATGACGCCAGCCGAACAGGGCAGAGGTGGTCTTGACGGCATCAGCACCGTCGTCACCCTCGGCCATGGCCTGGCGGGCAATAAACGAGAAGGTCGAGTAGGTTCGTGGCTTCCATCGCAGATCCACCTGCCAGGTCGGATTACTGAGGTCATCGACGCTGCTGTCATCGAAGTTCTTGCGCTCATAACCCACACGGACTTTGCCGGAGGTGCGTGCGGTGAAATCCCATTCGGCACCGGCGAGGACCGCATCGGATGTGCTGTTGAGACGGTTGTTGGACTGGTAATCAAAGTCGGTATGGTCGTACTCCAGCAATCCACGTGTGTTGCTGCCGATGCGGTGGTACCAGGTGGTGGTCAGGCCCGTGGTATCGCGCTCTTTGTCGTCGTTGATGCCGCCTGAATTGTCGTAGCGAAGTTGAGCGTAACTTGCGCCCAGGTCGATCTGGTTGGCAGCGCTCCTGGCGCCATAGGTATAGAGGCCATTGACACGGTTACTGCGAATCTTGTCATTAATGCCATCGACTGCGGTCGACGTCGTACGCTCGTATTTACGTGCTTCTGCGTCAAGTTTCAGGCGATGGCGGTCGGTGAATTCCATGATGCTGTTGAGGCGCACGCGTTGTGCCGTATTCGAGGCATCCGATTCATCATGATAAATGTACCGGGTAGGCTGCCAGATAAGTCGGGTGGCACTGTTGCGGTCTTCAGCCTTGAGTTCGAAAGTGGGCGCCACTTTTGTCACCATGGAAGACTGCGCCCGCTCCAGTTCACGGAAGTTGTCATCATAACTTTCTGAAAACAGCAGGGTGGGGGTGAAATCGAACCCATAGATATCAATGGACTGGGGATCCAGACTCCAGGCCGTTCCGGGACATAAAGAGATCATGAGCAGTGCGAAAGGACCGTGGATCTTAATGGTCATGTCATTGCTCCTGGGAATGAATTCAATGACTACAGGCCGGGAAAGCAGTGAATGTGGACGGTATCAATAATTGGTTCGTAAAGGTGTGTTTTACAAGTCAAGGTAACAACTCGCTCAAGAGCGGATCGGTAAGGCGGTTGGCGATAATGGATGTGGGCGTTAAATGCCGGTATCAACGAGTGCGGAGTTGAAGAAAGTTCTTCGTAAAGTGTGCTGATGCTGAAAGCAAATCGCCAAATTTACAATTGAGGCCGTCGTCGTTCAATGTCAGTCAATGGAATGCGAACTTGCTGGTTTCTATTCAAGAAATGAAGCAGGATCATGACTCGCTCGTCACCTAACATGGTCATGAAAATACCTTCTAGTGTCGACAGGGGGCCTCGGGTTATTTGCAGGGTTTCACCGGGCTTGAATGGTTTAGGATGAATTTTCAATGGTTTAAAACACCGGGTACGCAGATGCTCGATGACGTCGTCAGGGACGATTGCCGGCCCATGATTGAAATCGACGATGCGGCTGACGCCACGGGTAGAGCGCAAAGGCGCCCAATTGTCGTCACGGCTCAGCTGAATGAAAAGATACCCAGGGAAGAGAGGCTCGAGGGATCGATGGGGTTTGCCATGAATCAGGCGCTCGCTAATGATTTGCGGGCAAAATATGATGTAGTTTTGTCGCAATAAATTGATTTGGGCCCGTTCGTCCTGACGAGGCTTGCACTGCAAAAGATACCAGTGGGTGCCTTGGGTACTCGTCAGCATACTGGCAAGCTCCGTAGAAAGTGTTAAGTTCTTGGAACAGGTGTATCAATAATGGAACATGTAATGCTCAAGTAACGCTAAGCAAGAAGGTTGAGTCAATTATTCGGCGCGCGTAACGGGGTAGTGAGTAAGGGGTGGCTTGTACTGCGCTCAATCAGAGCTCTTGATGTAAAGTGTAAACATTGCTTAACGCTATAAGTGATGTCGCAGCGTCATGAGATGAAATGATCTTTGCGATGGCCAAAGCTACCGCAAGGGGCCGAACCATCAGCCCTTTGAACAACAAGTACTTTCGATCATGAATTTACATGCCAGGGGGCGGCGTATACCTACTAAACGGACTTTCGTCTTGGTAATACGTCGACTTGTTAGGTATCGACCACTCAAGGCGGCCTGTCAAATGTCACTAGTCAAAAATATAGCCTTTTGTCCAATAATTGATTAAAACGCTTCAACTTGTTGTTTTATAAGGTTGTATTTTTGACGCGCTCACGGGCCTTGCTGGAATATGCACCTGCCCACGTCCCGGCGGATAGCGTGCAAACCATCCCTGTGCGGGACCCGGCATACAGCGCCAGTATGACGTTCTGAGCCTTATGCATTGACGCACCCACCTCGTTTCGCTGGTGTTTTGTACCGGGCGGAGCGGGGCAACGTCGCGTCATGCACTTTTATAAAGCGTCACGAGTAACAACCTGCACCAGTCGGTGGCGGCTTAATGAGCTTTGGCTTTCTTTAGTCCTCGCGTCTCGAGTGGTTGACCTTGTCATTCGATTTTCCTGAGAAGTCGACTTAACCATTACCTGCACTCGCTTAAGCCGCAGTCGTTGCGATAATCCTCCGTGAATCAGCACATTCTTCGCTACTAAGTGGCACAAAGCCTGCACCGTTGACATCAGGCCCACCTGAAACGCATTCGTGTGGGCGGCCCCCTCGGTCAATGACGATCGATTGGCTGAACAGGTCGGGGGCAACAGGGGTATCAGGCGAAGGCGGCAGATCGACACCGCGAATGAACAGGCAAAGACGCCTGAAACCGAGAAGGTTTCAGGCGTTTTTTTTTTGCTTTATGAACGTGTTGGTGGCGACTGCCAATTGCTGTGCTGCCCGTCGGGCAGGCATTAATCGGGGAATAATTGATGGTCAAGTTGAGCACGGCACAACGTATCGTTATCGGCTTTTTGATTGCACCGTTGGCACTGATGGGCATGGCATTTTACGCGTTGCTCGATCTGGCAACGCTCAAGGAACAGTCGGTGGTTATCGTCAAGCAGGATTGGCCAAAGATCGGGCCGATCATGGTGATTGCCACCGGTGTACGGGACAACGCCAGGAACACTCGGGATTTGTTGATCGACAAAGAGAATCAGCAAGCGCATCAGGCCATCGATGCCACCAAAAAGCGCATCAGCGAGGCACTTGAAACGCTCCAGCCGTTGTTCGATCTACCGGAAGGCAAGGCTGCCTATGCTGTCCTGAAAAAGAATCGCGAGGCTTATGTCACCGCGTTCACCCAGGTGCAGGCGTTGATCAGGCAGGGCGCTTTTGATGCCGCGATGGCGCAGTTGAAACAGCAAGTCATCCCCGCCGAACATGAAGTTCACAAAAGCCTGGACGCCCTGATGACGCTGCAAGGGAAGATTTTCGCCGATCGTGAAAGGTCGGCGCTTGTCCTGTACAGCGAAGCGCGTCGGAACATGTTGGTGTTGCTTGTATTCTGCCTGGCCTCGGTCATCGTCGCTGCGCTCATCGTTACGCGTAGTGTCACCCGACCGTTGGGTGGCGAGCCCGATGATGCGGCACGGCTCTTGAGTCAAATCGCGCAGGGCGATCTGACGATTCAAGTGCCGGTGAATGCAAGTGCCGACGGTAGTGTGATGATGAACATGCACCAGATGCAGCAAAGCTTGAGCGCGATGGTCAAGCACATCGCGGCGTCGGTCGATCGGGTGGCCAGTTCCTCCGAAGAGCTGAGCGCAGTCAGCAGCCAGACCAGTAGCAGTTTGCAGTTGCAGGGCCTGGAGATCGAACAGGCTGCAGCAGCGGTCAATCAAATGACAGCAGCCGTCGACGAGGTCGCACGCAATGCGGTCAGCACCAGCGAGGCGTCTCGGGTGTCCGAGCAAACCGCGCAACGTGGTCGTGCGCAAGTTCAGGAAACGGTGGCCTCGATAGGTACGCTGGCGGACGGCATGACGGACACCTCGCAGCGTATCCAGCAGTTGGCCGGGCGCGTGCAGGACATCAGTACGGTGCTGGATGTGATTCGCAGCATTGCCGAGCAAACCAATTTACTGGCCCTCAACGCTGCGATTGAAGCAGCCCGTGCCGGTGATGCCGGACGTGGTTTTGCGGTGGTCGCCGATGAGGTGCGGGCACTGGCCCATCGCACTCAGGTGTCGACCCAGGAAATCGAGCAGATGATTGGCAACATTCGGCTGGATACCGGACACGCGGTGACCGCCATGCAAAGCAGTGGTCACCTGGTGCAGACGACCCTGGAAGTCGCGCAACGCTCCGGCGAAGCATTGGAAGAGATCACCCGGTCAATCTCGCAGATCAACGAGCGCAACATGATGATCGCCAGTGCTACGGAGGAGCAGGCACTGGTGGCGCGTGAGGTGGATCGCAATCTGATGGGCATTCGCAACTTATCCGAACAGGTTTTGCTGGGGGCCCGGCATACCGACAGCGCCGGGCTGGAGCTGGCGCAGATGGCCGGCGCACTGCACCAGACGGTGGCGCGCTTCAAAATCTAGCCAGTGGTCGTTCCAAAGCACCCGATGCCAGACAGTTAAACGCTCCCACAGGTTCCACTGACTGGCATTACTCAAATCGCTTCCAGAAAGCGCACCGACTCATCCCTTGATAACAACGCTCCTCTCAGTTGGATCCCACTGAGCAGTGGTTGCGCTTCCATTCTGCACGCATGTTAAAAAATGTTATTTTAAAAAACGCTTCACATAATCCGTTCATTGGGGGATTATCTGCTCAACCTGTATGACAACCTGATAACAAGACAAAAACAGGATGGCTACGATGTTCGACAAGGTCCCGACTCACGTGCTGAGTGACAGCGTCGCTCAGCAGTTGCTGGACAAGATTGAGAACGGTGTGTTCGCCACCGGCAGCAAACTGCCCAGTGAAGCCATGCTCTCGGAAGCCTTCGGTGTCAGTCGCACCGTGGTCCGCGAAGCCATTTCCCGTCTCAAGAACGAAGGCGTGCTGCAGCCCCAACAAGGGCGCGGCATCTTCGTCACCGCCAACGCCAACATCCGCCCGCTGCGTATCGATTACGCCGAAGCCAATCTGCCCGGCAGTGTCTTTCACCTGTTGGCGCTACGACGTGCTATCGAAGCGGAAATCGCCTGCGAGGCGGCGCTCAATCGCAGCGAGGCCGATCTGGTGCAGATTGACGAGGCGTTGGCACACATTGATGAAGAGGTGGATGAAGGGCTGGACGGTGTTCGCGCCGATGTGGCTTTTCACCGTGCCATCGCTCAAGCCACGGGCAATCCCTACTTTCTCAAGACACTGGAATTCGTCAGCCAGTACCTGGAGGCTGCGACCCGTATCACCCGCACCAATGAAGCGGGCAGGGCGGATTTCTCCCGTCAGGTGCATGAAGAACATCAAGCGATCGTGGCGGCCATTCGGCTGCGCGATCCGCTCGCCGCCGGGCATGCCGCCCGTGCCCATATCTACAACGCGGCCCGCCGCCTGCGCCTTGCCGGCGTGGAATAGGCCGCTGTTTTCCTCATAAGCCGGTCACTAAGGAGTACCCCATGAATAGCAAGAATGTCGGTGTTGTCGGTCTGGGCGCGATGGGCCTGGGCATTGCCCGCTCACTGTTGCGCAGTGGCTTTAATGTGCATGCCTGCGATGTCCGTGCCGCGGTGACTGAACAGTTTGCCAGCGAGGGCGGCGTGGCGTGTTCTTCTCCCGCGCACATGGCTGCCGAGTGCGACGTGATCATTACCGTGGTGGTGAATGCCGAGCAGACCGAAACCGTATTGTTTGGCGAGGGTGGTGCCGTCGCTGCGTTGCGTCCTGGCAGCCTGGTGATCGGTTGCGCCACTGTGGCGCCGACCTACGCCGTCGATCTGGGCCAGCGCCTGACCGCGCAAGGCTTGCTGTATCTGGATGCGCCGATTTCCGGTGGCGCGGCCAAGGCGGCTGCCGGTGAAATGACCATGATGACGTCTGGCCCGGCCGACGCTTATGCCAAGGCCGAAGCGGTCCTCGCGGGCATGGCCGGCAAGGTCTATCGCCTGGGTGACAGCCATGGCCTGGGTTCGAAGGTCAAGATCATCAACCAACTGCTCGCCGGGGTACACATCGCGGCCTCCGCCGAAGCCATGGCGCTGGGCCTGCGTGAAGGGGTCGACGCCGATGCACTTTACGAAGTGATCACCCACAGCGCCGGTAATTCCTGGATGTTCGAAAACCGCGTGCCGCACATTCTCAAGGCCGACTACACGCCGTTGTCCGCGGTGGATATTTTCGTCAAGGATCTGGGGCTGGTGCTGGATACCGCGCGGGCCAGCAAATTCCCGCTGCCGTTGTCGGCCACCGCCCACCAGATGTTCATGCAGGCTTCCAGTGCAGGTTTCGGTCGTGAGGACGACTCGGCGGTGATCAAGATTTTCCCCGGCATCGAGTTGCCGACTGCCAAGACTGAGCCGGTTTGAGGAACGCCCAATGAACACAACCACCGCACGCCCATTGCTGGGTTGCATCGCCGACGATTTCACCGGTGCTACGGACCTCGCCAACATGCTGGTGCGCGGCGGTATGCGCACCGTGCAAAGCATCGGCATTCCAAGCAACGAAGTGGCTGCCGGGCTTGATGCCGATGCGATTGTCATCGCCCTGAAGTCGCGCACCATTCCGGTCACCGAGGCGGTCGAACAATCCCTCGCAGCACTGGCCTGGCTGCGTGAGCAAGGCTGCGAGCAGATTTTCTTCAAGTACTGCTCAACGTTCGACTCCACCGCGGCCGGCAATATTGGCCAGGTCAGCGAAGCGCTGCTGGCGGCACTGGGCAGCGACTTCACCCTGGCGTGCCCGGCGTTCCCTGAAAATGGCCGGACGATCTTTCGCGGTCACTTGTTTGTGCAGGATCAACTGCTCAGCGAGTCGGGCATGCAGCATCATCCGCTGACGCCGATGACCGACGCCAATCTGGTTCGGGTGCTGCAATCGCAGACCGGTCTGAACGTCGGCTTGTTGCGCTACGACACCATTGCCCAAGGTGCCGAGCCGGTGCGTGAGCGAATCAAAGAGCTACGGGCTCAAGGTGTCGGCATGGCGATTGCCGATGCCTTGTCGGACCGCGATCTGTACACCCTCGGGACCGCCTGTGCCGACCTGCCGTTGCTCACCGGCGGTTCGGGGCTTGCGTTGGGCTTGCCGGAAAACTTCCGTCGCGCCGGCAAATTGCGTGACCTCGATGCCTCGAAACTCCCGGCAGTATCGGGCGGTGAAGTGGTATTGGCCGGCAGCGCTTCGATCGCTACCAATGGGCAAGTGGCAGCCTGGCTCGAAGCCGGTCGGCCGGCGCTGCGGATTGATCCGTTGGCCCTGGCGGCTGGCGAACCCGTGGTTGCCCAGGCTCTGGCCTTCGCCAAGAACAATGAACAAACCGTATTGATCTACGCCACCAGCGCACCGGACGAGGTCAAGGCAGTGCAACAACAGTTAGGCGTCGAGCAGGCAGGCAGCCTGGTGGAAAACGCGTTTGGCGAAATCGCCGAAGGCCTGCGCCAGAGCGGCGTACGACGCTTCGTGATTGCCGGCGGTGAAACCTCGGGTGCCGTGGTTCAGGCGCTGGGTGTGCAGCTGCTGCAGATCGGCGCGCAGATCGATCCGGGTGTGCCGGCGACGGTCAGCAGCACGGATGAGCCTCTTGCCTTGGCGCTCAAATCGGGCAACTTCGGTGGTCGGGATTTCTTCAGCAAAGCGCTGAAGCAACTGGCCCAGACCGGAGGTGCGCAGTGAGTAATGAAAACGCCTTGCGCGAAGAAATCTGCCAGGTCGGTCGCAGCCTTTATGAACGCGGTTACACCGTCGGCAGCGCCGGCAATATCAGCGCGCGTCTGGATGACGGTTGGCTGATCACGCCGACCGATGTCTGTCTCGGCCGCCTCGACCCGGCGACCATCGCCAAGGTCAATCTGGCGGGCGAATGGGTCTCTGGTGACAAGCCTTCGAAGACCCTGGCGCTGCATCGCCAGGTCTACGACCGCAACCCGAGCGTCGGTGGCGTGGTGCATACCCATTCCACCCATCTGGTGGCGTTGACGCTGGCAGGTGTCTGGCAGCCGGACAACATCCTGCCGCCGCTGACGCCGTATCAGGTGATGAAAGTCGGGCCTATCCCGTTGATTGGTTACGAGCGGCCCGGTTCATCGAAGGTGGCCGAGCAGGTTGCGCAATTGGCCAACAGCGTTCGCGGCGTGATGCTCGAACGGCTGGGGCCGGTGGTCTGGGAAAGTTCGGTTTCCAGGGCCAGCTACGCCCTGGAAGAACTCGAGGAAACCGCGCGGCTGTGGCTGATGAGCAATCCCAAGCCCGAACCGCTCGATCAGGCAGCACTGGACGAGTTGCGGGTGACCTTTGGCGCGCACTGGTAGCGCTCTAGTTTTTTTTTCACGACAGACCGATAACGCAGGCCCTGTTCGGGAGACGCGCAGCGACTCCCCACGACCCCGGCTTGCCTGAAAAATACAATAACAAGAGGACATCCAGGCATGACTCATCTTCACTGCGGCATTTTTAGAAGAACCCATTCGTTCACCCGGCGTGGAGGGCTTCTGAAATGAGCCCGTTAATCTTGATGGTTACCGCGGGGCTAGGGATCGCTCTGTTGTTGTTTTTGGTGCTCAAGTACAAGTTCCAGCCGTTCGTGGCCTTGATGCTGGTGAGCATTCTGGTGGCGCTGGTGGCCGGGGTGAAACCGGCCGATCTGGTCGCCACCATTGAAGGCGGCATGGGCAAGACCCTGGGCCATATCGCGATCATCATTGCCCTGGGCGCGATGATCGGGCGGATCATCGAACTCTCCGGCGGTGCCGAGGCGCTGGCCAAGACGTTGATTAACCGTTTCGGCAATCGACGCACACCATTGGCGCTGACGATTGCCGGGTTCATGGTCGGGGTGCCGGTGTTCTTCGAGGTCGGCGTGATCATCCTGATGCCGCTGGCCTATGGCGTCGCTCGCAGTGCGCGCAAGCCGTTGTTGGTGTTCGCGCTGCCGATGTGTGCTGCGTTGCTGACCGTACACGCCTTCCTGCCGCCACACCCTGGTGCGGTGGCTGCTGCCAGCCAGTTGGGTGCCGACCTCGGCCGCGTGCTGATGTTCGGTCTGCCGATCACCGCGTTCCTTTGCTATGTCGGCTATCGCGTAGCGGGGCGCATGACCCGTCGGGTGTACCCGATGACTGACGATATTCGTTCCGAGGTCTACGGCCCGCATGTCACCAACGAGGACCTGGCGGCCTGGTCCAATGGCAACGGCAAGAGCGCTGAACGAGCCGCTGTGGCCGCGTCTCATATGGGCCTGGAAGAAGCCACCAGCAGCATCGTCTCGAAGTTGCCGCCGGCGCCACCACCGGGTTTTGGTCTGATCGTCAGCCTGATTGTGTTGCCGATCATTCTGATCCTGCTGGGAACGCTGTCCACCTCGTTGCTGCCGGCCGACTCGGTCCTGCGCGGCATCATGACCGTGCTCGGCGCGCCGCTGGTGGCGCTGCTGATCGATACCTTGCTGTGTGCCTGGTTGCTGGGTTCGCGTCGGGGCTGGAGTCGTACCCAGGTGTCTGACGTGATCGGCTCGGCCTTGCCTGGCGTGGCCATGGTGATTTTGATTGCCGGCGCCGGCGGGGTGTTCGGCAAGGTGTTGGTGGATACCGGAATCGGCGCCGTCGTCTCCGATATGCTGCGCACCACCGGTCTGCCGGTACTCGCCCTGGGCTTTCTGCTGACCATGCTGTTGCGTGCGGTTCAGGGTTCGACCACGGTGGCGCTGGTGACCACCGCCGGCATTATCAGCCCGCTGATCGCTACCCTCGATCTCACGGCGAACCACATGGCGCTGTTGTGCCTGGCCATGGGCGGTGGCGGGTTGGCCATGTCCCACATCAATGATGCCGGTTACTGGATCTTCACCAAACTGTCCGGGCTGAACGTGGCCGACGGCTTGCGCACCTGGACGGTGTTGACCACCTTGCTCGGTACGTTGGGTTTCGGTATTACCTTGTTGATCTGGCCGTTTGTCTAACGCACTGTCGACTTGTGGGAGCCAGGCTTGCCGGCGAAGACGTCCTTAAGAGCGCCTTCGCCGGCAAGCCTGGCTCCTACAAAAACATACATAGGAGCTACCATGCCTCGTTTTGCCGCCAACCTCAGCATGCTCTATCCGGAACATGAGTTTCTGGACCGCTTCGCCGCCGCTGCCGCCGATGGTTTCGAAGCCGTGGAATACCTGTTTCCCTACGACTACAGCGCTCAGGAACTCAAACAGCGCTTGAGCGACAACGGCCTGGTGCAGGCACTGTTCAACGCACCGCCCGGCGATTGGGCGGCAGGCGAGCGCGGCACGGTGTCGTTGCCGGGGCGGGAGAGTGAATTTTGTAGCGGTTTCGATCGCGCGCTGGAATATGCCGCGGTGCTGGGCAACTCACGCATCCATGTGATGGCCGGGCTGCTACCGTCGGAAACTGATCGCCCACGCCATCACGGCGTGTACCTGGAGAACCTGGCTTATGCCACCGCGCAGGCCGCCAAGACTGGCATCACGGTGCTGCTGGAACCGATCAATACGCGGGACATGCCGGGCTTTTTTCTCAACCGACAGGATCAGGCCCAGGCCATCTGCAAGGAAGTGGGCGCCAGTAACCTGAAGGTTCAGTTCGACTGCTACCACTGCCAGATCGTCGAAGGTGACCTGGCTACTAAACTGCGTCGGGACTTCGACGGCATCGGCCATATCCAGATTGCCGGCGTGCCGGATCGACATGAGCCGGACCAGGGAGAAGTCAATTATCCCTATCTGTTCGAGTTGATCGACCAGTTGGGTTATGACGGCTGGGTAGGGTGCGAATACCGGCCCCGTGGCAACACATCGGCCGGCTTGCAGTGGCTGCGGGACTGGAAGGCGCGCTAACGCCTTACACGCTGTTATCGGAAGGCAGCAACAGTTCGACCCCCTGCTTGCGGATGCTATCGGCCGCGGCAGGGGTCAGCGCGTCGTCGCTGAGGATGATGTCGAACTGTTCGAGGCCGGCGATCCTGTACATGCTGAACGTACCGTACTTCGAACTGCTGGCCACCAGCACCACTTGCGAAGCCGATTGCATCGCGACTTGCTTGACCTCCACCTTCAGCGCCGAAGGCGTGGTGAGGCCGCGACGCAAATCCCAGGAGCTGGTGGAGATGAACGCGACATCGGTGACAATCTGGCGCAAGGTGGCCACCGCCAGACCGCCCACGCACGATTGATTGGAATGATCCAGCTGCCCGCCGGTATGAATCACCGTGACATGGGGCGCATCGATCAGTGCCTGGACAATCCCGAAGTCGTTGGTCACCACGGTCATGCCGGACAGCGCCTTGATGTACGGGACGATCTCCAGGGTGCTCGTCCCCGCATCCAGATAAACCGTCATATCTGCATGCAGTAGCCGCGCGGCCAGCTTGGCCATCGCCTGCTTCTGCGGCAACTCGACCACCGCCTTGATCTGATGGCTGGGCTCGCTGTGGAGCTGGCTGGCAATTCGCACACCACCGGTGACCGAGTAAGCACGGCCTTCCTGCTCAAGCAGTGCGATATCGCGGCGGATGGTCATGTGCGAACAGTCGAACATCTCCATCAACTGATGAACGCTCAGCACCTGATGCTTGCGCAACTGGCGCAGCATCAATTCACGGCGCTGCTCAGGGATCATCGGTGCGCCGCTTTCGGCGGCGATGTCCTTTTGACTAGGCATTCGGGCTCCAGAATGAAGAAATCCGCAGGCAAGGAAAGCGGGGCAAACATAGTAGCGAATCTGCGGCCAACGGACGAGTTGTTGCGGATCCTTATGGCGACAAGTAGCGCTTCTGTATACGCGCCAGAGTGCCGTCATCGCGAAGCGTTTCAACCGCCTTGCGCAAGTCTTGCACCCGTTGAGCGGAGCAAAGCCTGGAGCAGGCCAGATAGAGCTCCACTCTGCTCATGACCGGGCTCATGAACAGCTTGCGTTCAGACATCTTCGGCCAGATGTATTGACTCTCGGGAACACCGTTGAACCAGGCATCAAGGCGACCTTTCAAAAGCATCTGCGCGGGGTTGTCGCCAATGGTCAGCGGGTAGATCTGCTCGTCGCTGAAGCCTTGTGCACGCAGGATTTCCTCCTGCGCACTGCCCAGGCCGACGCCGATCACCCGGTAGGTTTTTTTTGCTTGTGCAAAGCTGCTCACCGGTCGGTCGAGGCTGAAAAAAGCGCGCTCCATGGGCATGATCGGTGCGATCCAGGTAAAGCGATTTTCGCGTTCAGGCGTGCGAGACAAGGGGGCTATCAGAAGATCCTGCTTCTCGCTGACGTATTTCTGCGATCTGGCCCAGGGAAGCACATGAACATGAGCGACATAACCGGCGTTGGCAATGGCCATCAGGACGGCTTCTCCGACCATTCCGTGACCCTTGGAGTCATCGACAAACGTCAGTGGCGGCGCGTCCGGGATATACAACTCAAGCGGCAATGGCGCGCCAGACGCGTTACCCGCAACAAGCAACGATACCGACAGACAAAACCTGCAAAGGGCCTTTGTACAGGCAATTAATACCCATGAGCGCTCGCTCATGGTTGATAGTTCAGGCATTGAACATAAAAGGGCGCCACAAGTCACCAGTTGAGCACAGGGAGGATGAGTCTACCGGCCGTTGTTTATTGGAGACGGTATCGACCCCGCATTCTACGCAACTTGAAGTCAGGACACATCTTCCCCCAGGTGCCGAAGGAGGAAGGCGCTGATCTGGTCCAGTGCCCGGCGGGCTTCTTCGAGTTGATCGCTCATGCTCTGGAAGACATGAATCATTCCCGGCCAGACGTCCAGGTGTACCGCCACTTCGGCGCTGGCCAGGCGGCTGGCGAGTCGGGTTGAGTCGTCCAGCAGGCATTCCCGACTGCCAACCTGGATCAGCATTGGCGGTAGACTCCGAAGGTCACCGTATAGGGGGGAGGCCAGCGGATTCAGTGGCTCGGCGCCCTGCAGATAGGTGTCGGGCATGATGGTCTTGCCAGCAAGCGGGCCGAGCAATGGATCTCGAGCCTTCTGCAAATTCCAGGATTCTCCGGTCTGAGCCATGTCCACCCAAGGCGACATCACTACCGCCGCCGCGGGCAGCGGCAAACCAGCGGCCTTGGCAGCCAACATCAAAGCCATGCACAGACCGCCGCCGGCACTGTCGCCGGCCAGCACCAGGTGTTCGGTGTTCACACCGTTTTCGAGGAGTGCACGGTAGACATCCAGAGCGTCCTCTACGGCGGCCGGGAAAGGGTGTTCCGGGGCCAGGCGGTAATCGATGCACAGGGTACGAATTCCGCTTCGGGCTGCCAGTTGGCTGACGAGCGGGCGATAGGCCTGGGCACTGCCAAATGAGTAGCCTCCGCCATGCAGATACAGCAACACGAAGTCAGGCCGGGCATCTGTGGGAGTGGCCCAAAGCCCGCTGACGCCGGCCAGACTGGCGGCCTCAAAGGTCACGCCCTCGGCGCAGGAGCCGGCGCCGAAGAGTTGTTCGGCCTGTTGCCGCTGCTGATCGACAGTCAGCGAGCTGAGGGGAGGCAGTTGGCTGAGTTGTTCAATGATGCCGTCGATGTTGTTGTTATGGGGCATGTGGACTCCGGGGCGCGTGTTGTGGGGAAAACAAGTTAACTTCGAACATAGTTAATTGTCATAACTATATTGGCAAGATAATTTCGTTTCACCCTCATCTACGACGGGTAGTCGTTGCTACGCCTGCATTGACTCAGCCTGAGTCAGGCCGATGCCTGTCGGTACTTCTTCAATCGGTAGGCAAACTGCGCACGACTCAATCCCAGTAGTCGCGCGGCGGCGGCCAGGTTGCCTTCGCTCTTTTGCAGCGCTTCGTCGATCAAACGCGACTCCAGGCCTTCGATGGAGAAGCCGTGTTCGAGGCGAGCCAGGGTTTCCAGCAAGGCTGGACGAGGCTGCGTGCTGGCGGGGCTCGGGTCAGTGGCTGCGAGGCTGCCATTGCCGTCCAGAGAGTACGCTTCCTGCGGCATGGGTTCGTTGCGAAACAGGTGGACCAGGTCGATGGCTTGACCGTCTTCGCTGGCGATCAGGCCGCGCTCTACCAGGTTCTGCAATTCCCGCACGTTGCCGGGAAAGTCATAGCGCAACAACACTTTGAGCGCGCGCATGGTCAGCCCGGCGGGCTTGCGGGCGTAGGCCTGACAGAAGCGCCGCAGGAACGCATTGACCAGCAACGGGATGTCGTCACGACGTTCGCGCAGTGGCGGCAACGTGATGGGGTAGACGTTCAGGCGGTAGAACAGGTCCTCGCGAAAGTCTCCGGCCGCCACCGCTTTGCGCAAGTCGACATTGGTTGCCGCCACCACCCGGACATCGACCTTGATCGGCTGGCTTGCACCGATGCGCTCGATCTCACGCTCTTGCAATGCACGCAGCAGCTTGCCTTGGCCCGGCAGGCTGAGGCTGGCGATTTCATCGAGAAACAGGGTGCCGCCGTGAGCGCGTTCGAAGCGTCCAGGGCGCGAATGAGTCGCGCCGGTATAGGCGCCGCGCTCGACCCCGAACAGTTCGGCCTCGATCAGATTGTCCGGGATCGCGGCGCAGTTGAGGGCCACGAAAGGGGCTTGATGACGTGGGCTGAACTGATGCAACTGACGGGCGAACAATTCCTTGCCGACTCCCGACTCGCCACTGAACAGCACCGTGGCCGGCGTCGGTGCAACGCGCTGCAAGGCGAGGGTCGCGGCGTTGAAGGCGGCGCTGGCGCCAATGGGTTTTGGCCCGCCGAGTGTTTCGCTGTCGTCGTCCTGTGGCGCGGGCGCCGGGGCTGGACGCTGCTTGGGGGCGACGCTGGAGGGCGTGGCGGTGAGGTAACTCAGGTCCTGTTCGACATCGCCCCATTGCTCGGCGGTCTTGCCGATCACCCGGCAGCTCTCATGGCCCATGCCCCGGCACTCGGTTTCACGGAAGATCACCAGGCGGCCAAACAGCCCGCTGACATAACCGATGGCATAGCCCAGTTCGGTCCAGCACACCGGATCCTGGCCGATCCCGTAGGCGGCGATATGTTCGTCGGCCTCGCAGGAGTGGTGCCAGAGGAACTCACCTTCGTAGAAGCCTGAGTCGGCGTCGAATTTGAAGTGCAGGGGTTCGACCTTGGTCATGCCTTCGAGTGTGTGCAGGCGCGTGCCGGCCGAGAAAACCGCCGCGGCATCGGCGTCTGGCCAGCGCTCGCGGATCAATCGCGCATCGCGTGCACCCGACAAATAGCCGGTGCGGGTGAACAGACCACGGGTCTGTTCCAGTCCCTGGCGCTCGATAATCTCCCGCCGCAGCGCGCCGAAGGATGAACTGTGCAATAGCAGCATGCGCTGGTCGTTGAGCCAGATACGTCCGTCAACGGGGGAAAAGAACAGGCATTCGGTCAACTCGGCCAGGGTTGGTGAGTTGCCCTCGGTCAGTTGAGTGCTGTCTCCTCGGGGGGAGAAATGTTCCTCCTGCACCGCGAGATGAGGAAGCAGCGAATGGGGATTATTCATTGTTATATGCCCCTGAACGAGTCGACTGATCGAAATGATCAATTAGCAAAACAGTTATTAAACATAACTTTATCATTTGGACAAGTGGCCGGGTGTCGGCCGAGCGCCTAACGCCTTGCCCTTTTCATCAGTGCTCCTCTCAAACCTTCAGGCCAGAGCCTTCGCCACCTAAAACCCGAGGCAGCGGTGGAAGTCGGCACAGCCCTTGCTCTAGTGCTTTCACGACGCTGCATCCTTTTAGCAAGGGCGCGTCAGGCAATTACAAACACAAGAGCCGGGAGACCGAAATGTCGGTAAGTGAACCATCTGATTTTCTGCGAGACGCACTGTGGTGCGAACGCATCTTCAATGGCGACTGGATACGTCCATTGGGCGGCGTCAACAGAGTCATCGAGCCGGCCACCGGCGAGGTACTGACCGTCACCGGTTTAGCCGATGCGGCGGACATCGCGTTTGCCACCCTGACCGCTGCCCGTGTTCAACCGGCCTGGGCGGCATTGGGGCCACGGGAACGCGCAGAGATCTTTCGCAAAGCCGCAGCCCTGGCCCAGCAACACTTCGCCGAATTGGCGCTGTACATCGCTCGGGAAAGTGGCGGCAGCCTGTTCAAGGGTGAACATGAGGTTCGCGAGGCGATCGTCTTGCTGCATCAGGCCGCCGGTCTGCTGTCACAACCCCATGGTGTGGTTCTCCCAAGCGAAGCGGGGCGTTTGTCCTATGCACGCCGGTTGCCCCATGGCGTGGTCGGGGTGATCTCGCCGTTCAACTTTCCCCTGGTGCTCTCCCTGCGTTCGGTGGCACCGGCGCTGGCAGCCGGCAACGCGGTGGTGCTCAAGCCCGATCCGCAGACCCCGGTCAGTGGCGGTTTCATCATTGCCCGGTTGTTCGAGGCGGCCGGTTTGCCAAAAGGATTGCTGCAGGTTTTGCCGGGCGCAGCAGTGGCCGGTGAGGCCCTGTGCCGCGACCCGCATGTTCGGATGATCGCCTTCACCGGTTCTACCGCAGCCGGGCGTAAGGTCGCGGAGGTGGCTGGGCGTCATCTGAAAAAAGTCGCCCTGGAACTGGGTGGCAAGAACTCGTTGATCGTGCTCGAAGATGCCGATCTTGAGTTGGCGGCGAGCAATGCCGCCTGGGGGGCCTGGCTGCACCAGGGGCAAATCTGCATGGCCACCGGACGCATCCTGGCCCATGAATCGATCGCTGAGGAACTGGTCCGCCGGCTGGCAGAGAAAGCCCGGGCGATCACGGTCGGCAATGCCGCTCGTGGCGAGGCGGTATTGGGGCCTTTGATCAACAAACGACAGTTGCAACGCGTGCATGAAATCGTCACGGAGAGTGTGACTGCCGGGGCAACACTGGAAGCCGGCGGTGAGTTTGAACGGCTGTTCTACCAACCTACGGTGCTTTCCGGCGTGCGCCCGGGCATGCGCGCATTCGACGAAGAGATCTTCGGCCCGGTCGCCACGGTGGTGAGTTTTACCAGCGACGATGAGGCCATCGACCTGGCCAACCGCACCGAGTATGGCTTGTCCGCAGGGATCATTTCGCCTTCGGTCGGGCAAGCGATGGCGATTGGCGAACAACTCAATTGCGGCCTGCTGCACATCAACGATCAGACGGTGGCCGACGAGTGCATCAACCCGTTCGGTGGGCGCGGCAGCTCGGGCAATGGCGGCAGCGTTGGCGGCCCGGCCGATTGGGACGAATACACCCAATGGCAGTGGGTGACGGTCAAGGATAAGGCGCCGCGCTACCCGTTCTGACGGCCAGGACCAGACCGACGAAGTCGGGCGAGTACACAAAAATAATAAGAGGACTCAACATGAAACTCGACAACAAGATTGTGCTGGTGACCGGGGTCTCCTCGGGTATCGGCGCCGCCACTGCAAGCCTGCTGCGCGCCCACGGCGCCCAGGTGATTGGCGTCGATCTGAAGCCCCCGCACATGACCCTGGACGGTTTTGTCCAGGGCGATCTGAGCAGTGCCGAGAACATCGACCGGCTGCTGCCGCAGTTGCCGGCACGGATCGACAGCCTGTGCAATATCGCCGGGGTGCCGGGCACCGCAAACCCGCAATTGCTGGCGAAGGTCAATTACCTGGGGTTGCGTCACCTGAGCCAGGCATTGCTGCCGCGCATCACCGCTGGCGGCAGCATCGTCAATATCGCCTCGATCCTCGGCGCCGAGTGGCCATTACGCCTGGAACGGCACAAGGCGCTGGCGCGTATCGAAGGTTTCGCCGCCGCGCAAGCCTGGCTGGCCGAGCACCCGGTACCGGATGAGACCTGCTACCAGTATTTCAAGGAAGCCTTGATCGTCTGGAACTACCTGCAGGCCCAGCCCTGGTTTCTCGAACATTCAGTGCGCATGAACAGCGTGGCGCCGGGCCCGGTCTTCACGCCTATCCTCGGCGACTTCGTGAGCATGCTCGGTGAAGCACGAACCCAGGCCGATGCCCATCGCATGAAACGTCCCGGTTATGCCGATGAGGTGGCGGCGGTGATCGCTTTCCTGTGTGCCGACGAGTCGCGCTGGATCAACGGTGTCAACCTGGCAGTCGATGGCGGATTGGCCTCCACCTACATCTGAAACGCACACCTGTAGACAGCGGCGAAAGCCCCTACAAGTGCAAAGCCATGCCAAAAATAAAAATAATGAGGAGCGTCCATGGACAACGTTAAACGTTGCTTTCGTTTCAAGCATTGCGCCCTGTTTCTGGCGTTATGCAGCGCAGGCGTGATGGTCGAAAGGGCCGAGGCCATGCAAATGGACCTGGGGGATTCGGACTGGAAACTGCGTTGGGACAACACCATCAAGTACAGCCAGGCCTGGCGTCTGCACGGTCAGGACAGCCGATTGGTCAACGCGCCGACCGCCAATGGTCTGTATCCGTCGATCCAGAGTCAGGGCGATAAAAACTTCAGCCGTGGCCTGGTCTCCAACCGTCTGGACCTGTTTTCCGAAATGGACCTGAGCCGCCAAAACTATGGGCTGCGTGTGAGCGGTGCGGCCTGGTACGACGATATTTACAACCAGGACACCGACAGCAGCGAGCAACCGCATTTCCTCAGCGAAACCCGCGAACTTCACGGTCGCGACGCGGAAATTCTCGATGCCTTTGTGTTTCTGCGCGGTGACCTGGGCGAAGACTCCCAGGGCGTGGCGCGTCTGGGCCGGCACAGCCTGATCTACGGGGAAAGCCTGTTCTACGGTGGCAACGGCATCGCCAATGCCCAGGGCCCGACCGATGTGGTCAAGCTGCTCAGCGTGCCGGGGACTCAGTTCAAGGAGATCCTGCGTCCGGTCAACCAGATCTCCGGGCAGTTGCAGATCAACCCGCAGTTGTCGGTGGGTGCTTACTACCAGTTCGAGTGGGAACGTTCCAATCTGCCCGGTGCTGGTAGCTACTTGAGCGATGTCGATGCTATCGGCTACGGCAGCGGTTCGCTGCGCGAAGTGTTCGGCAACGATACGGTGAATGGCGGCGATTTGAAGCCACGAAATTCGGGGCAGGGCGGCATGCAGATTCGCTTCAAACCGACCGGGACCGAACTGGAGCTGGGTTTTTACGCCGCGCAGTATCACGACAAAGCCCCGATCGGCTTGTATGCCTACCTCGACGGTGCAGCCGCGGCGGCCACCGGGCTGCCGATCCTGAGTTCCTATCGTCAGGTCTACGCCGAAGACATCAAGACCGCCGGCGTCAGCTTCTCCACTGCCTATGGGCCGTTCAACTTTGCCGGTGAAACCTCCGTGCGCTGGAATGCGCCGCTGGTGAGCAACCTGCAAGTGGTGACCCCAGGCATGGAGGCCGATGGCGGCGATGACTCACTGTTTGCCCGGGGCAAAACCGCTCACGCCAACCTGTCGGCGATTTACCTGCTATCGCCTGGTGCTTTTTGGGATGGCGGCTCGGCACTGGCCGAACTGGCGTGGAACCGCACCCTGAGCGTCACCGAGAACGCTGCGGCACTGGATTCCAACACAACGCGCGATGCCACTGCGTTGCGGGTATTGGTGGAGCCGGCGTACTTCCAGATTGTCGACGGGATCGACCTGACCGTGCCGATCGGCATGGGCGTGGTGCTCGATGGCCGTTCTTCGGCCGTCAACAAGTCGGGCTTCGGCAATACCCATGCCGGCGACTGGAGTGTCGGGCTCAAGGCGACCTACCTGCAGCGCTGGGATGTCGGCCTCAACTACGTGAACTTCTTCGGGGCCCCGAAAGCCGGGCTGCGCGAGGACGGCAATTTCAGTTACGGGCAGTCGCTGGCCGACCGTGACTTCGTCTCGCTCTACGTGAAAACCTCATTCTAATAAGGTGGATTCGCCATGCAGAACAACGCTTTCCTGAACACTTGCGTCCTCACCGTGGCCCTGGCCGGCATCAGCCTGGCGCAGGCAGCAGTGTCACCTGAACAGGCTGCACGCTTGAAGTCTGAACTGACGCCCCTTGGCGGCGAGCGCGCCGGCAATGCCGATGGCAGCATCCCGGCCTGGGACGGCGGCTACACCAAGGTCGCGCCGGGCTACAAACCGGGTGACAAACGTGCCGATCCATTCGCCGGCGAGAAACCGCTGTATTCGATCAAGGCCTCGAACATGGAGCAGTACGCCAGCGTGCTGGCCGAAGGCACCAAGGTTCTGTTGAAGAAATACCCGGACTATCGCCTGGACATATACCCGACCCATCGCTCGGCGGCGGCCCCGCAATGGGTGTATGACAACACCGGCAAGAATGCCACCCGTGCCACGCTGGATGTGGAAACCGAAAAAGTCGCCAGCGCCTATGGCGGCATTCCGTTCCCGATACCGGAAAATGGCGCGCAAGTGTTGTGGAACTACCGGTTGTCCTGGCAGGGCGGCGAGACCATTAGCGCACCTTTTGATACCTGGCTGATGACCGCCGGTGGCAAGAAGGTCCAGGCGACCCGGGCCCTGTTCAGCTATCAGTTTCCCTACTACTCCGAAAGCGGCAGCCTGGAAAATTTTGCCGGCAAGTACCAGGTTGGCAAGCTGCTGACCGAATTGCCGTCATCCAAGGCCGGCGAAGGCTTGATGACCCACTGGGACATGGACCCGGCCAACCGTGCGGCCTGGCAGTATCTGGTTGGCCAGCGCCGGGTACGCCGAGCGCCGAACATCGCCTACGACACCCCGGACTTCGTCACCTCTGGCGTCGGTCTGTTTGACGAAGCGTTCATGCTGTTCGGGCCTACCGACCGCTACGATCTCAAGCTTGCGGGCAAGAAAGAACTGATCGTCCCCTACAACAATAATCGCGCCGGCCTGGCCAAGAGCGACGACCTGGTCAAACCGAACTTTCTCAATCCTGATCTGGTGCGCTGGGAGAAGCATCGGGTCTGGGTGGTCGAGGCCACGCTCAAATCCGGCAAGCGCCATGTGGTGCCGCATCGGACCTACTACGTCGACGAGGATTCCTGGCAGATCCTGATGGTCGACGGGTATGACGCCCAGGGCAAACTGGGACGGCAGATGTATTCGCTGACGCTGTTGGCGCCAGACCTGCCGGCGCTCACTGCGCAAGTCATGTGGGGCAGCTACAACCTCGATACCGGCGCTTACTTCCTTAACGCTTCGAGCAACGATCTGGCGGTCCAGTACCAGACGATCGCAAAACCTTCGGCTTCCTTTTACACACCGGATGCCATGGCCAACGAAAACATGCGTTGAACCATGGAGCGCTGTGACGGGCGAAAAGCTCGTCGCGGTCGCTGGCGATTTTCCAGGCGGGATAAAGACATGAACGTTGAAAAAAGCTTTGCGAGTTTCGGTCTGCGATGGAGTGCCTGCGCGCTGGCGTTATGTCTGTTGGCGAGCACGTCGATGGTTGCGCAGGCCGCGACGTTTGCGGTACTGCAGCAACCGGCACTGCCGACCGCCAAGGCTGCGCGCGCGGTATTGCTTGGGTTGGCTCGGGCTGGCGAGCGTCTGGTGGCGGTCGGCGAGCGCGGCATCGTGCTGCTTTCGGATGACTCTGGAATGACTTGGCGACAGGCCCGTGTGCCGGTCAGCGTCAGCCTGACCGCGGTGCAATTCGTCGATGCCGAGCAGGGCTGGGCGGTCGGTCATCTGGGCGTGGTGTTGCACACCGAGGACGGCGGTGAAACCTGGCACAAGCAACTCGACGGTGAGCGTGCCGCCGCGCTGGCGGTGCAGGCCGCTGAGCGCGATGCCAATCAACCGGACGGCGCCAGCAACCTGGCGCAGGCACGGCAGATGCTGGACGACGGGCCGGATAAACCGTTTCTCGACCTGTACTTCAGTGACCGCCTGCATGGCTACATCGTTGGCGCCTATAACCAGATCTACCGTACCGACGACGGCGGGCGAAGCTGGCGGCCGTGGATGCAGCATGTGAACAATCCGCAGGGCCTGAACCTGTATGGGATCCGCGCTTCGGGTAACGATCTGCTGCTGGTGGGGGAGCGCGGTTTGCTGTTGCGTTCGACCGATGCCGGGCATTCGTTTCAGCCTCTGAAATCACCTTATGAAGGCAGCTTTTTCGGTCTGCTCGGCACCCGCGGCGGAGCCTTGATTGCCTATGGACTGCGCGGCAATGCCTGGTGGTCCGAGGACCGTGGCAGCAGTTGGCGACGCCTCGACACCGGCATCGAATCAACACTGGCGACAGCCATCGAACTGCGTGACGGCAGCCTGCTGTTGGCCAGCCAGAGCGGTGAACTTTTGTTCAGCCATGACCAGGGCCGCAGCTTCGACAAGCGCCAGAGCCGCAGCGGCGGGACGGTCGCTGCCGTGCAACAGGCAGCCGACGGCGGTCTGGCCAGCGTCGGTTTGAGTGGTGTGGCAACTGATCAGGATCCGCGGGCCTCCGCCAAACCTTGAAACTTCACGGTGTAGCGCTATCGGGCCACGGCCCGTGCAACAGGAGTCAGACTTGAAAGACGACAAAACCCAAACCGTGATCGGCCGCCTGGAAGACTTCGACCAGGCGTCGGGCAACTTCGCCGAGCGAATGATCTTCAACCATCGACCGCTGGTGATCCTGCTGTGTCTGCTGGTGACGCTGGTGCTCGGTTGGCAAGCCACGCGCATCGGTATCAACGCCAGCTATGAGAAGACCATCCCTACGGGGCACCCCTATGTCGCCAACTTCCTGGAGAATCGCAGCGAGTTGAGCGGTCTGGGCAACTCGTTGCGGATCTCCGTGGAGGTCAAACAGGGCAGCATCTTCACCAAGGATTACCTCGACACGCTGGCCAGGCTCAACGACGAGCTCTATCTGCTGCCGGGTGTCGACCGGCCCTACATGAAGTCTTTATGGACCCCGACCACGCGCTGGACCGCGGTGACCGAAGAGGGGCTCGATGGCGGCACCGTGATCCCCGACGACTACGATGGTTCGGCGACCAGTATCGAGCAGGTGCGGACCAACGTCGCGCGTTCTGGTGAGGTCGGTCAATTAGTGGCCGGTAACTTCAAGTCCAGCGTGATCTTCGTGCCGTTGCTCGAAGTCAGTCCGCAGACCGGCAAAGCCCTGGATTATGGCGAGTTTTCCCGACAGCTGGAGGCGTTGCGGGACAAATACCAGACCGATGAACTGCGAATCCACATCACCGGTTTCACCAAGATCGTCGGCGATCTGATCGAGGGGCTGACCCAGGTCTTGTTGTTCTTCGTGATGGCGGTGCTGGTGACCGTGGTGGTGCTTTACGGTTACACCCGCTGCGCGCGCAGCACCCTGGTGGTGGTGACTTGTTCGTTGGTGGCAGTGCTTTGGCAGATGGGCCTGCTCGCGATACTTGGGTATGAGTTGGACCCGTACTCGGCGCTGGTGCCGTTTTTGGTATTCGCCATCGGCATGAGCCACGGCGCGCAGAAGATGAACGGCATCATGCAGGACGTCGGTCGCGGCACCCACCGGGTGGTGGCCGCGCGTTATACCTTCCGCCGACTGTTTGCCGCCGGCATGACCGCGTTGCTCTGTGATGCGGTGGGCTTCGCCGTGTTGCTGCTGATCAACATCCGGGTGATTCAGGACCTGGCGATCACCGCCAGCCTCGGCGTGGCGGTGCTGATTTTCACCAACCTGATTCTGCTGCCGATCCTGCTCAGCTATATCGGTGTCAGCCCGGCAGCGGCGCAACGCAGCCTGAGTTCGGAAACCGCCGAGCTGCAGGCGCAGATCAAGCATCCGTTGTGGCGTGTGCTGGATTTGTTCACCCAGCGGCGCTGGGCCATTGGCGCCATGCTGGGCGGCCTGCTGCTGGCAGCGTTTGGTTTTGCCGTGAGCCTGAACCTGAAAATCGGCGATCTCGATCCTGGTGCTCCGGAGTTGCGCGCCGACTCGCGCTACAACCGCGACGCGCTGTTCATGACCCAAAACTATGCGGCCAGTTCGGATATTTTCGTGATCATGATCAAGACGCCGGAAGATCAGTGCACGCGCTACGCCAGCCTGTCTGCGGTGGATGCGTTGGCTTGGCAACTGGAGCAATTGCCTGGCGTGGAGTCGACCACTTCAATGGCGGCGTTGAGCAAGATCGCCACGGCCGGCTACAACGAAGGCAACTTCAAGTGGTATGAGCTGATCCCCAATGACGGCGCGCTGGGCGCCGTGCAGACCCGGGCACCGCGGGAGCTGTTCAATCAGGGCTGTTCGATGCTGTCGCTGTACGTTTACCTGTCCGATCACAAGGCCGATACCCTGAATCGGGTGGTGGAGGCGAGCGAGGCCTTCATCGCAGCGCATCAGGTGCCAGAGGTCAAATTCATGCTGGCCGCCGGCAGCGCCGGAATCGAAGCCGCGACCAATATCGTGGTGAAAAAATCCATGCACGAGATGCTGTTCTGGGTCTACGGCGCGGTCAGCCTGCTATGCCTGCTGACCTTCCGCAGCTGGCGTGCAACCCTGTGCGCGATGCTGCCGCTGATGCTCACCTCGATTCTGTGCGAGGCGCTGATGGTGGGGCTGGGTATGGGGGTGAAAGTCGCAACCCTGCCGGTAATCGCACTGGGCGTGGGCATTGGCATCGACTACGCACTGTATGTCTTGAGTGTGATCCTGGCTCGAATGCGTGCCGGCGACACCCTGGCCCAGGCGTATTACCAGGCGCTGCTGTTCACCGGCAAAGTGGTGTTGCTGACCGGCATGACCCTGGCGGTTGCAGTGTCGACCTGGGCGTTCTCACCGATCAAGTTCCAGGCCGACATGGGTATTCTGCTGGCGTTCATGTTCCTGGTGAACATGCTCGGTGCCCTGATTCTGCTGCCGGCTCTGGCCTGGTTGCTGCTGCCGCAGAAGGTCTTCGCAAAAAAGCCTGAAGCGAGCTTGCTTGTGCAGTGGGTCAAGGAGGGCTGAAGGGCTCGGCACGCGGGACCCTGTGGGAGCGGGCTTGCTCGCGAAGACGGCGGTACAGGCAACATCGATGTCGTCTGATACTCCGCCTTCGCGAGCGAGCCCGCTCCCACAGGTCTCGCGTTTTAACTGATGGGGTTCAGGCCTTGGCCTTTTCCATCGATACCGTAAGTGGGGCCGAACGGGCAATCACGCTGATGATCGCCAGTGCTGCAATCAGCAGCCCGGGCGAGGTCGCCAGCAATACCCCGGTGGTACCGGCCCCAGCCGCCAGAATCTGCCCCGCGGCCAACGGCCCGGCCACCGATCCGAGGCGACCGATAGCCACCGCCGCGCCGACGCCGGTGGCACGCACCGAAGTCGGGTACGACGGCGGTGCCAGGGCGTAAAGCACCAGCTGCGCGGCCATTACAAACAACCCGGCGGAAAAACCGGCGATGGCCATGGGGACGATGCCCACCGACAGACCGACCCCGGCCAGCGCCGCCAGCAACCCGGCGTAGACAAACAGCACCACTTTGATGCCGTTGCAGCGATCCAGCAGCAGCCCGCCGAGCAGGGAACCGAGGGCGCCGCCGATGTTGAACAGCATCTGCACCAGGCCTGCCTGGGGTTTGCTGAAACCCTGTTCCAGCAACAGCGATGGCAGCCAGTTGAGCAGCATGTACATCACGGTCAGGGTGAAGAAGTAGCTCAACCACAATGCCAGGGTGACGCGGGTCCGGTCTTCGCCGAACAGCGCCTGGCCGGTTGACGCGCGCGCCACGTTGACGCTGCCTTGTTGCTGGCGAAAGGCGCTGGACTCAGGCAGCAGCAGGACCATCAACGGCACCACCAGCAAAGGCACGAGACCACCGATGATGAAGGTCATCTGCCAATGCTCGGCAAACAGCATGGCGACTACCGCCGCCAGCGCGCCGCCCAACGGCACGCCGGCATACATGATGCTGATCGCGGTGCCGCGACGTTGCTCACCCACGGCTTCGGCACACAGCGCGATCAGGTTGGGCAGGGCGGCACCCAGGCCCAGGCCCGTCATGAAGCGCGCCAGCAGCAGGCCGGAAAAACTGCTGACATAGGCCGTGTTGAGGGAGAACACGCCGAACAGCAGCACGGCGCCGATGAGGATTTTCTTGCGGCCGATGCGATCGGCGATCCAGCCGCCGAAGAAGGCGCCCGGCAGCAAACCGATGATGCCGGCGCTGAATACCCAACCCATCATTTTCGGGTCCAGGGCAAAGGTCTGGCGCAGGCCCGCGGCGGCAGTGCCGGCGGCTTGCAGGTCGAAACCTTCGATCAGTGCAACGATAAAACACAGGGCGATGGTCAGCGTCGTGCGACGTGATGGGGTGTCCATGGCGAACCTCATTATTGTTTTTGTTGGGGCTTATGGGGGAACGCGAGCCTGATTGCTGTAGGCGATAACAGGCTGAAATTAAGATTAACAAAGATAACTAAAAAATGAATGACCAAGGGTTTTTACTGAAAAAAGCCATTAAATTCATTTAAATCAATGTGATGACATAAGGTGGAAGATGTATTTATAAAATAGATAATAATATTAATGTTCGATTATCGGTCATTGTGGATTGACGCCACCCTCAGGCGTTTCCATTCTCTGACCGGAGATCCTTGGGGCAACCCGACGATCCCGTTCTAAAAACAACAACAATAAGTGGACATCGAACATGCCAAATCTCCCTCGGGACGCCCTCGTGGCGATCTCAACCTTACCTGTTCGCGCACGTCATCTGGCCCTGTTGGGTTTGAGTGTGATTGCCACTCCGGCGCTGGCCGAAGGCTTTATCGATGACAGTCACGGCACCTTGACCCTGCGCAATTACTACCTGGATCGGGACTACAAGGACGACGGGGCGAAGACCGCGGCCCGGGAATGGGCCCAGGGTTTCATCATGAATATGGAGTCGGGCTTTACCCCGGGGACTGTTGGTTTTGGCCTGGACGCTCGCGGCCTGATGGGCGTCAAGCTGGACTCGTCGCCCGACCGCAGCGGCACCGAGTTGTTGCCGGTGTCCGCCAGCGACAAGCGTGCGGCGGACGAGTATTCGCGCCTGGCCATGACCGCCAAGATGCGTTTTGCCCAGACCACGGTGAAGACCGGCGATGTATCGATCTTCCTGCCGTTCGCTTTCGCCAGTCCGTCACGGCTGCTGCCGCAGACGTTTCGTGGCACCACCCTCAGTTCAAAGGACATCGACGGGCTGACCTTCAACACCGGCTACATCGATCGCATCAACAAGCGTGATTCCACCGACTACCAGCCGATGAGCATTGCCTCGCCGAACCGGCGTTTCAACGGAGCGGCCACCTCATCGCACATGGCTTATGTCGGCGGCGATTATCAGGTGAACAAGGACCTCAGTCTGCGTGCCTATCACGCCGAAGTGGCGGACTTGTATCAGCAGAACACCCTGGCGCTGCTGCACAATCTACAGGTGGGCGAGGGCACGCTGACCACTGATTTGCGCAGTTTTTTCAGCGACGAGGACGGCAGCGCCAAGGCCGGCAAGGTGGACAACCGCAACCTGTCGGCGCTGTTCGGCTATCGCTTTGGCGGCCATCGCCTGAGCCTGGGCTATATGCACTCCAGTGGTGACACCGCGACGCCTTACGTGTCGGGCACCGAGTTGATGGGCATGAGTGAGCTGACCATGAGCTCGGACTTTCTCAATGCCAAGGAGCGGACCTGGCAGGCGATCTACGACTATGACTTCGCCGCCGTCGGGGTGCCCGGGCTGAAGAGCCGGCTACGTTATGTTCGCGGTGACCATATCGAGCTGACGGCGCTGAATGCCGACGACCGCAAGGAGCGAGAATTCCAGATGGAGCTGGGGTATGTGATCCAGAGTGGCCCGCTGAAGAACGTCGGGCTGATGGCGCGCAAGTCGATCTATCGCAATGACTTCCCCACCGGCGCGGCGTTTCGCGATGAAAACCAGACCCGCTTTCTGGTGCTCTACACCGTACCGATCTGGTAAGTCGTTTTTACCTGCCACGACGCCGGCCGTTCCCCCCAGGAACGCGCCGGCGTTGGCGTTTCAGGCCTGGTAGACCTTTTTCAGCAGCCTGAGCAGCTCTTCGCGTTCCTGGCTGTCGAGGTTGGACGTTGCATCCATGTCGCTCTCGGCGGCGATCAGTTTTAGCTCCTTGAGCAGGGCCTCGCCGGTCTTGCTGAGAAAAATCCCATAGGAGCGCTTGTCCGGTTTGCAGCGCACCCGCACCGCCAATGCCCGGCTTTCCAGTTTGTTCAGCAGCGGCACCACTTGCGGTGGCTCGATGGTCAAGGCCTTGGCCAGGTCGGCCTGCATCAACCCGGGGTTCTGGTCGATGATCGCCAGGGCCGAGAACTGGGCCGGTCGCAAGTCGTGGGCCGAGAGCCGGCCAATGAGGTTCTGGAACAGTTTCAGCTGCGCCCGGCGCATGGCGTAACCGATCAGGTCGTCCAGGGCGGAATCCAGCGGCGCCTGGGTTTCGGCGCTGTCGGCAGGGGCCTCGGGGGCGGCGGCAATCTTGGAAGACTTGGCCATTGCAGGGTGAATCCTCAGCTGGCGGTTAAGAAGACTATCTAGTTTGCCGAGATTGGCCGTGGATAGCCACGACCTCTTTCATATCTCTGCGCGCTGCGCCCGTTTCAGGCACGAAAACAGTTCGGTTAATTTTATTAATAGTTAATTGACATAACTATATTTGCGGTTTAGTTTTTACCCATCGTCAAGCCAAGAACAAGAGAGCATCACCATGAGCAATTACGAAGGTCGCTGGACAACGGTCAAAGTGGAAGTCGAGGAAGGCATCGCCTGGGTCATCCTCAACCGCCCGGAAAAACGCAATGCCATGAGCCCGACCCTGAACCGCGAGATGATCGACGTTCTGGAAACCCTGGAGCAGGATCCAGACGCCGGTGTGCTGGTGCTGACCGGCGCGGGCGAAGCCTGGACCGCGGGCATGGACCTCAAGGAATACTTTCGCGAAGTGGACGCCGGCCCGGAAATCCTTCAGGAAAAAATCCGCCGCGAAGCCTCTCAATGGCAATGGAAACTGCTGCGCATGTACGCCAAGCCGACCATCGCCATGGTCAACGGCTGGTGCTTCGGTGGCGGTTTCAGCCCGCTGGTGGCCTGCGACCTGGCGATCTGCGCCGATGAAGCGACCTTCGGCCTGTCGGAAATCAACTGGGGCATCCCGCCGGGCAACCTGGTGAGCAAGGCCATGGCTGACACCGTGGGCCATCGCCAGTCGCTGTACTACATCATGACCGGCAAGACCTTTGACGGGCAGAAAGCCGCCGAGATGGGCCTGGTCAACGAGAGTGTTCCGCTGGCGCAATTGCGTGAAGTGACGATCGAACTGGCGCGTAACCTGCTGGAGAAAAACCCGGTGGTGCTGCGCGCGGCCAAGCATGGCTTCAAGCGTTGCCGCGAACTCACTTGGGAGCAGAACGAAGATTACCTGTACGCCAAGCTCGATCAGTCGCGCCTGCTGGACACCGAAGGTGGCCGCGAGCAGGGCATGAAGCAGTTCCTCGACGACAAGAGCATCAAGCCCGGTTTGCAGGCTTATAAACGCTGAGCCCTGGCGTTGAGAACAAGGCGAGCTGGCCGGGCGATCGAGCGTCCGCCAGCTGTTCGCCCCGGCGCCCAGGCGCTACTGTGAACCCCTCGACTGTATTCCCGATAAAGACAATAAAGAGGAATCACCATGCTGGACGTGCCCCTGCTGATCGGCGGCCAGTCGTGCCCCGCCCGAGACGGTCGAACCTTCGAACGGCGTAATCCGGTGACCGGCGAAGTCGTGTCGCGAGTTGCCGCCGCCACCCTGGAAGATGCCGATGCTGCCGTTGCTGCGGCTAAAGCGGCATTCCCCGCCTGGGCGGCCCTGGCCCCCAATGAACGACGCACTCGGTTGCTGCGCGCGGCCGAGCAGTTGCAGGCCCGCAGCGCGGAATTCATCGCGGCGGCCGGCGAGACCGGCGCCATGGCCAACTGGTACGGCTTCAATGTGCATCTGGCCTCCAACATGCTGCGCGAAGCCGCGTGCATGACCACCCAAATCAACGGCGAAGTCATTCCCTCCGATGTGCCCGGCAGCTTCGCCATGGCCCTGCGGCAACCCTGCGGCGTGGTGCTGGGCATCGCGCCCTGGAACGCCCCGGTGATCCTCGCCACCCGCGCCATCGCCATGCCGCTGGCCTGCGGCAACACCGTGGTGCTCAAGGCGTCGGAACTGAGCCCGGCGGTGCACCGGCTGATCGGCCAGGTGTTGCAAGACGCCGGCCTCGGCGATGGCGTGGTCAACGTCATCAGCAACGCGCCCCAGGATGCTCCGGCGATTGTCGAGCGGTTGATCGCCAACCCGGCGGTGCGTCGGGTCAACTTTACCGGCTCGACCCATGTCGGGCGCATCGTCGGTGAACTGTCGGCGCGTCATCTCAAACCGGCGTTGCTGGAACTGGGCGGCAAGGCGCCGTTCCTGGTGCTGGAGGATGCCGATCTGGATGCAGCGGTGGAGGCCGCAGCCTTCGGCGCCTTCTTCAACCAGGGACAGATTTGCATGTCCACCGAGCGCCTGATCGTCGATGCCAAGGTGGCCGATGCCTTTGTTGCCAAACTGGCGGCGAAGATCGCCACCTTGCCCGCCGGCAACCCCAATGCCGAAGGTTCGGTGCTCGGTTCTCTGGTGGACAGCAGCGCAGGTGAACGCATCAAACTGTTGATCGACGATGCCCTCGACAAGGGCGCAACCCTGGTCACGGGTGGCCAGCTGGAGGGCAGCATTCTGCAGCCGACCTTGCTCGATGGCGTCACCGACGCCATGCGTCTGTACCGCGAAGAGTCCTTTGGCCCGGTGGCGGTGGTGCTGCGCGGTGAGGGCGACGAAGAGCTGCTGCGCCTGGCCAACGATTCCGAGTTCGGCTTGTCGGCGGCGATCTTCAGTCGCGACACCGGCCGTGCGCTGGCCATGGCCCAGCGAGTCGAGTCGGGCATCTGCCACATCAACGGCCCGACCGTGCACGACGAGGCGCAGATGCCGTTCGGCGGGGTCAAGTCCAGCGGCTATGGCAGTTTTGGCGGCAAGGCGTCCATCGAGCACTTCACCCAATTGCGTTGGGTGACCTTGCAGAACGGACCGCGGCACTACCCGATCTGAGCAGCCGTCGCAGCGTCGGGCGACGCACGCTTGAGAGCGATCGTCGCCCGCGTGCACGCCAGACATAACAATAACAAGGCTGCGATGCCCCGGTTGACCGCTTCCCGGCGGACCGGTGGCGTGCCTTGATGGAGAACAAGCACGTGAGTTCCGAATTCAGATCGCCACCCCAGACCGAGGCCAACGCGCCGCGCTATCGCCAGGTGTCCATCGGCCGCCCTGCGGTCGAGGTCAGCGAGGAGCAGGGCATATTGCATATGCGCTCCCTGGAGCCCTTGGCCGAGTTGCCCGTACGCTTGCTCGATCGCCTGGTGCATTGGGCCCGGGTGCGCCCGCAACAGACCTTTATCGCCGCTCGCCAGGAGGGCGGCGACTGGCGCCGGGTGAGTTACGCCGAGATGCTGACCAGTGTCCGCGCCATTGCCCAAAGCCTATTGGGTTATGGGCTTTCGGCAGAGCGCCCGCTGGCGATCCTCTCGGGCAACGACATCGAGCATTTACAGATTGCCCTGGGCGCGATGTATGCCGGGATTCCTTATTGCCCGGTCTCTCCTGCCTATTCGTTGTTGTCCCAGGATTTCGCCAAGCTGCGGCATGTCTGCAATTTGTTGCAGCCGGGCCTGGTGTTCGTCAGCGACGCCGCGGTCTATCAGCGGGCGATCGATGCGGTGCTGCCGGCCGAAACGCCGCTGATCAGCGTGCGCGGCCAAATACCGGGTCGCAATCAGGTGAGTTTTGCCAGCCTGCTGGCGCAGCCCGGTGGTGCCGAGGCCGATTGCGCCTTCACGGCTACCGGGCCGGACAGCATCGCCAAATTTCTGTTTACCTCAGGCTCCACCAAACTGCCCAAGGCAGTGATCACCACCCAGCGCATGCTCTGCGCCAACCAGCAGATGCTGTTGCAGACCTTTCCGGTGTTCGGCGAAGAACCTCCGGTGCTGGTGGACTGGTTGCCGTGGAATCACACCTTCGGCGGCAGCCACAACGTCGGCATCGTGCTGTACAACGGCGGCACCTTTTACCTGGACGACGGCAAGCCGACCGTCCAGGGGTTTGCTGAAACACTGCGCAACCTCAAGGAAATATCGCCCACCGCGTACCTCACCGTGCCCAAGGGCTGGGAAGAACTGGTCAACGCGCTGGAGCAGGATGGCGAGTTGCGCGAATGTTTCTTCTCGCGCATGAAGCTGTTCTTTTTCGCCGCCGCCGGTTTGTCCCAACGGGTTTGGGATCGCCTGGACCGGGTCGCCGAACAGCATTGTGGCGAACGCATTCGCATGATGGCCGGGCTCGGCATGACCGAGGCGTCGCCGTCCTGCACGTTCACCACCGGGCCGCTGTCCATGGCCGGCTATATCGGCCTGCCGGCTCCCGGTTGCGAAGTGCGCTTGGTGCCGGTGGACGGCAAGCTGGAGGGGCGTTTTCGCGGGCCGCACATCATGCCCGGTTACTGGCGCGCGCCGCAGCAGACTGCCGAGGTGTTCGACGAACAGGGTTTCTACTGTTCCGGCGATGCGCTGAAACTGGCTGACCCCCGTGATCCGCAACTGGGACTGATGTTCGACGGGCGCATCGCCGAGGACTTCAAACTCAGCTCCGGCGTGTTTGTCAGCGTCGGCCCGCTGCGCAATCGCGCGGTGCTAGAAGGTACGCCCTATGTTCAGGACTTGGTGGTGGCCGCGCCGGATCGCGAATGCCTGGGTGCACTGGTCTTTCCCCGGATGTATGAATGCCGACGTCTGGCCGGCTTGAGTGCCCACGCCAGCGATGCCGAGGTCCTGGCCAGCGCGCCGGTGCGTCAGTGGTTCAGCGATTGGCTACAGCGGCTCAACCGCGACGCCACCGGTAATGCCAGCCGCCTGGAATGGATCGCGCTGCTCGACGAACCCGCCTCTATCGACCGCGGGGAAATCACCGACAAGGGCTCAATCAACCAGCGCGCGGTGCTGCAATGGCGCGCCGACAAGGTCGAGGCGCTGTATCGCGGCGAAGAACCTTCCATCCTGCGTGCCGGACCTCTGTCGTGAGCAGCGCGGGGCAGTATTCGAGCTTTAGCGATGTGGCGATTTTCGAAGCACTGCGCACGCCTTGGGTCGATCTCGGTGGGGCCTTGGCCCAGGTTTCGCCGATCGACCTGGGGATCAAGGTCGGGCGCGAGGTGCTGGCCCGCGCGGCTATTGATCCATCCTCGGTCGATAGCGTGCTCGCCGGCTCGATGGCTCAGGCCAGTTTTGATGCTTACCTGCTGCCTCGGCATATCGGCCTTTACAGTGGCGTGCCGCAAGAGACTCCGGCGCTGGGTGTGCAGCGCATCTGCGCCACCGGTTTCGAACTCTTGCGGCAGGCCGCCAGGCAGCTGGATGACGGTGTGCAATTAGCCTTGTGTGTGGCGGCCGAATCGATGTCGCGTAACCCGATTGCCGCTTACACCCACCGCAGCGGTTTCCGGCTCGGTGCCGAGGTGGCGTTCAAGGATTTTCTCTGGGAAGCCCTCTACGACCCGGCCCCAGGCGTCGACATGATCACCACCGCCGACAACCTGGCTCGGCGGCATGGTCTGAGCCGCGAAGAAGTGGATCGGTTCGCCCTCGACAGCCATCAATTGGCGCTGCAGGCCCAGGCTGACGGCTGGTTTGAACCGGAGCTGGTGGCGCTCGGCAATGAGCGCTTTGAACTGGCCGGCTATCAGCCACGCAGTATCCAGTTGCCACGGGGTGTAGACCGCGTGACTCGCGATAGTCATCCGCGACCCACCGATCTGGACACCTTGGGCCGGTTGCGGGCGGTGCATGTGGGTGGTGTGCAAACGGCCGGCAACAGTTGCGCGGTGGTTGATGGCGCGGCGGCCGCGCTGGTGGGGCGAGCCTCTGCGGCCCGGCGTCCGGTATTGGCTCATTTGCTGGCGAGTGCCGTGGTAGGCGTGGCACCGGAATTCATGGGGATAGGGCCGGCGCCAGCCATCCAGTTGCTCTTGCAACGTAGCGGGATGTCCCTTGGCGAAATCGGTTTGCTGGAGATCAATGAGGCCCAGGCCGCTCAGGTATTGGCTGTGGCCCAGGCGCTTGAACTGGACGGCGACCGGCTCAACCGGCGGGGCGGCTCGATTGCTTTGGGGCATCCTTTGGCCGCTACAGGTTTGCGCCTGGTGCTGACCCTGGCCAGGCAACTGCGCGAGGGTAATCTGCGTTATGGCATCGCCGCCGCGTGTGTCGGTGGCGGGCAGGGCATGGCTCTGCTGATCGAAAACCCGGCCTATCAAGGCTGAGGCAGAACACCGCGGCCTCTGCCCAAACCTGGCGTCACTCTCTTGCGTTACTATGCAGACCCACCTTTCTGGAAGTTGCCTGGATGAGTAAGCCCGGTCAAACGGTGCTGGTCGCATTGCGCAAAATGATCGCCTCGGGCGAGCTGGCGGCGGGCGAGCGGTTGATGGAAATCCCTACGGCGGAGTTGTTCGGTGTTTCGCGGATGCCGGTGCGCATGGCGTTCCGCACGCTGGAGCAGGAAGGCTTGCTGGTGCGTTTTGGCGGGCGCGGGTTTCAGGTGCGTTCGGTCAGCCCCGATGACATTGCCGGTGCGGTTGAAGTGCGAGGTGTACTCGAAGGCCTGGCGGCGCGTCAGACCGCCGAGCGCGGGCTATCGGACGAAGCCCGGGCGACCCTCGAACAATGCCTGATGCAGGGTGATCAACTGTTCGACAAAGGGTACGTGACCATAGAAGACCTGGAGGTCTATCACGACCTCAACATGCGTTTTCACGAGGTGATCGTCAAAGGCAGCCACAACCCGGCGATCGCTGATGCCCTGGCGCGCAACGACCATTTGCCCTTCGCTTCGGTGACCGCCCTGGCCGTGGACCGCAACGACATGGTGCGGGAATATCGACGCTTCAACTATGCCCACATGCAACACCACTCGGTGTTCGATGCCCTGGTCAATCGCCAGGGCGCGCGTGCCGAAGCGATCATGCGCGAACACGCCAATGCCACATTGCGCTATGCCGAGATCTTCGGCTCAGCGACGGCTGACGAGCGGATGAAGGTCATTCTCCGCTCGGAATAGGTTCTAGATATCCAACACCAGCAGCGGCGTTTTCGAACGCGAGCAGCAAGGGGTGAACTGGTCGTTGCAGGCCTGTTCATCCTCGGTGAGGAACAGGTCGCGATGCTCCGGTACCCCCTCCAGAACTCGCGTCAGGCAAGTGCCACAAATGCCTTGTTCACAGGAAATGGCGATCTCGATGCCTTGGTCTTGTAGTACTTGCACCACGCTCTTGTCGGCCGGCACCTCGAAGACCTGGCCGCTGCTGGCGACCTTGATCGAGAAACTGCCATCGGCGCCAGTGTCGACGGGCGCGGCGGCGAAGTACTCGCGGTGCAGGCATTGCTCCTGCCAGCCTTCGGCCTTGGCCGTGTCCAGCACGTGCTGCATGAAACCGCCGGGGCCACACACGTATAAATGAACGTCGCTCTGAGGCATGGCCAGGACCTTGGCCGCGTCCAGCACGGTCTCGGGTTCCTGATCGAAATGCAGGAACACCCGGTCGGCAAAAGGCGAGTGCTGCAGGCGTTCGACAAAGGCTGCACGGTCCCGTGATCGGGCACAGTAATGCAGCTCGAAATCCGCGCCACTGTGTGCCAGGCGTTCGGCCATGCACAGGATCGGCGTGATCCCGATACCGCCAGCGAACAGCAGGCTGCGCCTGGCCTCATGGACCAACGGGAACAGGTTGCGCGGTTCACTGATCGGCAGGCGCATGCCGGGCTGGATCTGCTCGTGCATGGCCAGTGAACCGCCCCGGGAGGTCGGGTCCTTGAGCACACCGATCAGGTAGCGATGGCGTTCTTCGGGGTGGTTGCACAGGGAGTATTGCCGGATCAAGCCGCCAGGCAGGTGCACATCGATATGCGCACCGGCGCTGAAGGCCGGCAGCGGTCGGTCATCGACACTGGCCAGCTCATAGCTGCAGATGTCGTGGGCTTCGTTGTTGCGCGATACCACCAGCACTTCGATCATGCCATTGACTCCTGCGGGGCTTGTTCCTTGGCGATCAGGCGCTCCAGAACGCGACGCGACTGTACACCGCCAGCGTCAATATTGAGCTTGAGCAAGCTGCGCGCGGGATGGCTGAGCAGGTTCTGTTGCTGGCGTTCGAGCATCTCCAGGTCCTCGCTGAAAATCTTGCCCTGTCCCTCGCGAATGCTCGCGGTCAAGGCTTCATCCTGCGGATTGAAGTTGCGCGCCATGCCCCAGAAGTACCAGATCGAGGTTTCGGTTTCCGGGGTGATGAAGTCGACGACGATGCTCGACGCCTTGAGCTGTTGAGGCGCGTGATAACCGCCATGGCCGGCATGGGCCACGCCGACTTCGATCAGCACATGGCTAGGCGGGGTGAAGCGGCAGATCTGCCAGCGGTCCACCGGTACATCGTCGGCCAGGTTGTTGCCGCGCAGGGCCATGCGCCAGAAAGGCGGGGCCATGATGTTTTCCATGTGGCGGGCAGTGACCACCTCGTCGCCGTCGACCGTAGTCACCGGCGGCGCTTCGTCGATTTCCTTCTGGCCGATGCTGGACGCGTGAACGTAGGTTTCGTGAGTCAGGTCCATCAGGTTGTCGATCATCAGCCGGTAGTCGCACTGGATATGGAACAGGCCGCCGCCATAGGCCCACTCGTCACTGACTGCCCATTCCAGGTGATGGATCAGCACCGGATCCGCCAACGCCTGATCACCGGGCCAGACCCAGATAAACCCATAGCGCTCGACCACGGCGAACGTCTTGTTGCACGGGAAACCGCGAACCCGCTGCCCGGGCATTTCCACGGTCTTGCCGTCGCAGCCCATCACCAGGCCGTGATAGCCGCAAACCAGATTGCCGTTTTCCACATAACCCAAAGACAGCGGTGCGCCGCGATGGGGGCAGAAGTCCTCGACGGCCGCTACCTTGCCTTCGTGCCCGCGGTAAAAAACCATCTTTTCACCACAGATCTGACGGCCTAGCGGCTTGTCGGCGATTTCATCGGGCGTACAGGCGACGTACCAGGTGTTCTTGGGGTACATGGAGATTCTCCAAGGCTGTTTGTTGTTATTTAGTGGATCCATTAATGTTGATTTATGGGGTGTTTGTCAAACTGATTCCGTTTGTTAACGATGCAGTGGATCCATTGATGGTTTTACAGCTCTCTGGGCGGGCGAGATCAGTAGCGGGGTCATTACTGCCGATGCCCTTGAAGACCGTTAACGTATTTACTGCAAATACATCGCATCATACAATGAGAAGCATTCCTACTAACTCATTGAGCGCGACGTCTTGAGCCATCCCCATCCCTTTGCCCGCCGCAAAGTCTTCATGAAACACGCGTTGCCAACACTCTCCTGCGTTATGTTTGCCAGTCCATTGTGGGCACAGGAAGCGATCGAACTGCCGACCACTGATATTCAGGCGAGTCGCGTCAGCCAAGACACGAGCTACACCACTTCTCAAGCCAGCACGGCGAGCAAAAGCAATGTGCCGATCAAGGAAGAGGCGCAATCGATCAATGTGGTCACCCAGCAGACCCTGGACGATTATCAGGTGCGCTCGCTGGCCGACGCCATGAAGTTCGTCAGCGGCGTCAGCCAGGGCAACACCTTGGGCGGCTCCCGGGACTCGCTGGTCAAGCGTGGTTTTGGCACCAACGATGACGGCTCGATCCTGCGCGATGGCGTGCGTTCCAATCTGGGGCACAACTTCAGTGCCACGACGGAACGCGTCGAAGTACTCAAAGGGCCTGCCTCGATGCTGTACGGCGCGCTGGAGCCCGGCGGACTGATCAACGTGATCAGCAAGAAGCCTGAATACACCCAGAGCACAACCCTGAGCGGCTCGGCTTATAGCGAAGGCGGCGGCACCCTGGCGGTGGATACCACCGGGCCGTTGGGAGATACGGGCCTGGCCTATCGCCTGATTGCTGAACGTGGCCATGAAGATTACTGGCGCAACTATGGCGTGAATGAGAGCACGTTGGTCGCGCCATCGCTGACCTGGACCGGCGACCGCGCCAGTTTGACGCTGAGCTACGAGTACAACGAATACTCCAATCCCTTCGACCGCGGCACGGTGTTCACCAACGGTCACCCGGCAGACATCGACTACGACAAGCGCCTCGACGAACGCTGGGCGAAAAGCGTCGGTATCCGTGAAGTGGCCACCGCGCGTTTCGAGTATCAGCTGAGTGACGATTGGAAAAGCCGCGTTACCTACGGGTGGAACAACGACCGCTACAGCCTCTCGATTGCCCAGCCGAGTTCGTTGACCGGCAATAATCTGCGACGTGCTGCCAACGGTGCTCACTACGATGATGAGACCCGTTACGCCAGTTGGGATTTCATCGGCCAGCAGGAACTGTTCGGCCAACGTCATGACCTGCTGATCGGCGCGGACACCGAAGCGTCCGACCAATTCCGTGGCAAAACCTACCGCAATACCGCGCGGTCTGGTTTCGACATCACGTCGCCGGTTTATGGTCGTCTGGCCGAGCCCAGTCTCGTCAGCGCTACCCAAAGCGACCTGAGCAACCAACTGACCTCCAGCTCGGTGTACTTCAAGGATAACTGGCACCTCGATGACCGCTGGATCCTGGTCCTGGGCGGTCGCCAGCAGCATTATGATCAGTACAGCGATCAAGGCCGCGGCAGAAGCTACACCGTCAACCGCGACGATAACGGTGATGCCTTCGTGCCGTTTCTGGGCCTGGTCTACAAAGCCACCGATACCTTGTCGCTGTACGGTAACTACAGCCGTTCGTTCAAACCCAATACCGAAGTCGACGATGCCGGCCACACCTTCGATCCGGAGGAGGGCCGCAGCTACGAGGTCGGTGCGAAGTACGATCCGTTGCCGGGGCTGAACATCAACCTGGCGCTGTTCGACATCGTCAAGAAAAACGTCGTGACCAGCCAGACGGTCAATGGCGTCAGCCTCTCGGAGGCGGCGGGCAAGGTCGGTTCGCAGGGGCTGGAGCTGGACATTACCGGGCGTGTGGCCGAGCGCTGGGACCTGATCGGCACCTACGCTTACACCCACACGGAAATCCTCGACGATCCGGATGACGAAGGTCACCGCCTCGCCAATGCGCCGAAGCACACCGCGAGCCTGTACCTCACGCATCACCTGAACGTCCCTGCGGAATTTGGGGCCTGGCATGCCGGTGCTGGCGCGCGTTACGTCGGCGAGCGTGCGGCGAACAACGCCAACGATTTCTGGCTGAGCAGCTATACCGTGGCCGATGCCTTCGTGCGTTGGGAATCGCCGGTGTTCGGGTACAAGACTTCGCTGCAATTCAATGTCGACAACCTGTTCGACAAACAGTACTACCCGTCCTCCACCGGCAGCCAGCTGCAGGTCAATGTCGGCGAACCGCGCACGGCACGCCTCAGCGCCAGTGTGACGTTCTGATCGCACTGCCTTGACGCGCTGCCCCGTTCTGTCCGTGTAGCCGGCGGAACGGGGCGGCGGTCATCGTGTCGTAACCGTCGATGCGCGTGCTGTAGCGGCTGCCGATGTTGAAGATGGCATAGGCGCCGGTCTGCACTTCACCCTGGCGGTTGGCGTACTTGCGCATATCCATGAAAACTCCTCGACGACTGCGTTCCCACTTTACGGTGGGTCAATGCTCTTTGGCTTTCCTGATCCTGATCAAAATAAACAGCAGGACGCAGAGCGCGAGCGGGGTCATGGCCAGCAGGGCGTCTCTCGCGGAAATGTCCGCGCCCATGACATGCAATCCCGAGTAGAACAGCTTGAACAGGCTCAACAAGTAATAGGTGATGGCGATAATCGACAAGCCTTCGACCGCGCGCTGGATTTTGATTTGAGTATCGGCGCGGGCGTTCAGGCTATTCAGGATTTCCGAGTTCTGCTCTTCCATTTCGACCTGGACACGGGCCTGCAACAAGTCCCCGAGGTTGGCCACGCTTTCGGCCAGTTGCTCCAGGCGTTGTTCGGTGACCGCGCAGTATCTGACCGTGGGTTTAAAGCGTCTTTCGATGAAAATACCCAGTCGCTGGCAATCACCCACGTGGCTTTCCCGGAGTTCGCTCAACCGCTCGAAAACCAGCTGTGCATAGGCTTGGGTGGCGCTGAAGCGGTGTCGGGTTTTTGCGCTGCTGCTGACCACTTGCGCCGACAGGTTGGCAATGTCGGTCAGCAGCTCTTTGGCATTTCCGGTATCAGGGCCGGCATTACGTTCCGAGAGGTTTACCAGGGTCTTGTCGAAGACGTTTAGCTGAGTGCTCAAGGCTTTCGCGGTGATGAGTGAAAGCGAAGCCATCATTCGGTAGGTTTCGATTTCCAGCAGGCGGCGGATCATCCGTCCCAGCCGATATGCATTCAGGCGTTTGTTAATGAACAGGAAACGGTTGGTGCCGTCGGGGCTCAGGCGAAAATCGCTCCAGACCGTCGCATCGCCTCCACCTATGCAAGAGCCGCTAGGATCTTTGAAACCATAAACAGACAAATCGCCAGAAAAGGACGTATCAGTGCGCACCACAATCTGCACAGCGTTGATCACGTGCTGCATGAAGGGCTCGACCCGGTCCATCAAGGCTTTGGGGGGCGGGCTCCAGCAGGGCTCGTGACTGGAGGAGGGCACCACCAGCGTCAGCGTCAGGAACTCCGCGTGCCGCTCCCACTTCAAGGCATGGCCCTCCAGTTCGGTGATGCCCTGGGCCGCATCCGGATCGACCGGGCCGGGGCAGCAGCGACTCAGCAGGGTGTCGCATTGGCCGTCATTCGCCAGAAACGCCAGATGAAACACGTGGGCGGGCTCGTCGAAATACAGAGAAGGGCGCGCGTGCAACTCGTTGTGCAGGATCAGTCTTTGCGGATGCATGCTGTTTGGGCCATGTTGGAGTTGTTTGTTCTTGGGACTGGGTGATGAATACCCGAGTCACAAACAAAACCTGGCGATTGCCCTTGCCCAATGCCGGTCAGCCAACCACAGAACCTGTGGGAGCGGGCTTGCCCGCGATGAGGGCGTGTCAGACGACATTAATGTTGCCTGATACTCCGCCTTCGCGGGCAAGCCCGCTCCCACAAGGATTGCGTTCAACTGACTGTGTTCACGTACTCCTTAACGCAACGCTACACAAAACGCACGAATGGCTTCGCAGGCCTGGCGCAATGACGCGTCGTCCAGCGCATAGGCAATGCGAATGTAGGGGCCAAGGCCGAACGCACTGCCATGCACCACCGCTACATCCGCTTCGTCGAGCAGCGCATGGGCGACATCTTCGTCGGTGTGCAGCATTCGACCGGCGGGCGAGGTGCGGCCGATCAGTCCCGCACAGGAGGCGAACGCGTAGAACGCCCCCGCCGGGCTCACGCATTCCAGTCCCGGCGTGTCGTTCAGCAGCGCCACCATCAAATCGCGACGGCCCTGGAAAGCGGCGCGGCTTGCGCGAATGAAGTCTTTCGGCCCCTCCAGCGCGGCGAGTGCGGCTTGTTGCGAGACAGAACTCGCGCCCGAGGTCTGCTGACCCTGCAGCTTTTCCATGGCCTCCAGCAACCATCGCGGCCCGGTGGCAAAACCGATGCGCCAGCCGGTCATGGCGTAGGCCTTCGAGACACCGTTCATGGTCAGGGTGCGCGGTGCCAGACGTGGCTCCACCTGGGCCAGGGTGTGGAACGCTTGATCGTCGAAGATCAGGTGTTCATAGATGTCATCGGCCAGAATCAGCACGTGGGGATGATCCAGCAGCACAGCCGCCAAGGCACGAAGTTCCACCTCGCTGTACACCGCGCCGGTCGGATTGGACGGTGAGTTGAGGATCAACCAACGGGTCTGTGGTGTGAGCGCGGCGGCCAGTGCCGCGGGCGTCAGCTTGAAACCGGTACCGGCATCGCACGTGACGATCCGCGCCTCACCGCCGCACAGTTGCACCATTTCCGGGTAACTGACCCAGTACGGCGCCGGCACAATGACCTGATCGCCCTCGTTGAGGGTCGCGGCCAGGGCGTTGTTGATCACTTGTTTGCCACCGTTACAAACCAGCGTGTCTTGCCAGCTCACATCCAGGCCATTCTCGCGGCGGAACTTGGCCGCCACCGCTTCTCGCAATGAGCGCACGCCGGCGACCTGGGTGTAGCGGGTGTGGCCATGCTCGATGGCGTGAATGGCTGCCTCACGCACATGTTTTGGGGTGTCGAAATCGGGCTCGCCGGCACACAGCGAAATGATCTTCGCCCCTTTCGCCCGGCGCTCCGCCACCCGATCCATGATCCGATAAGTCGCCGAGGGCTGTGCGCTGGCCAAACGTTGGTTCAGGCGCTGAATGTCGGTGCTCATGCCCGGGTTCTCCAGTCGGTCAGGTTCATCAGTTCCAGCGTGGAGCGGCCTTCGGTCAGCGCCTGCATCATCTGGGCTTCCTTGTTCGCGCGCGCTTCGCCTTCTGCGAGGGTGCGTGCCGCATCGGCCTTGGGGATGATGATCACACCGTCATCGTCAGCCACCACCAGATCGCCCGGCGCCACGAAAGCACCATTGAAATTGAACGGTTGTCCCACCGAGGGTGCGCTAGCCTTGACCGTGCCTTTGACCGAGATGCCACGGGCAAATACCGGGAACTGGCGTTTCTTCAACGCCGCGATATCGCGTACGCCACCATCGATCACCAGACCGACCACGCCAGCCGCTTCGGCCGCCACGGTGAGCACCTCGCCCCAATAACCGGCGATAAAGCCACCCGTGCCCACCACCAGTACGCTGCCACGGGGTACGCGTTCCATCGCCAGATGCAGGGCGAGGTTGTCGCCCGGCGAACACTCCAGCGGGTAGGCGGGGGCAGCGATAAAGGCGCCGTCCCAGATCGGCCGGATCGCGCTGTCGACTGCGCAGGGCAGGTGAGACGCTTCATACAGTGTCGAGCTGCCCAGTACTTTTGCCCGCGCGCGAAAATCCAGGGGGAAGGGGAGCGTGGTCATCAGACTTTCCTCTGCAGGTTGTGGTAACCCAGGGCGGCCCGGGCTTCTTTAAGGGTTTTGCCTTGAGTGATCAGGGCACGAATGTCGGCTTCGACCGATTCGATCTGACGGGCACACGCCGCCACTTCAGCGGCACGGGCGCGAGGCACGATCACCACGCCGTTGGCGTCGGCGACCACGATGTCACGGGAGCAAACCCGCGCCGTGCCGATGGACACTGGCTGGTTGACCGACTGCACTTGCACGCGGTCTTTGCCAGTGCGCATGTAGCGACCTTTGCTGAACATCGGATAGCCATCGCCCAGCGCTTTGTTCACATCACGGCACACCCCGTCGATGACCGTGGCGGCGATCTGTCGGGTGCCCGCGTACTGGGTCATGATGTCGCCCCAAACGGTGCAGTCGGTGCGGCCGCCGTTGTCGATGACCACTACGTCGCCGGGAGCGACGTCTTCGATGAAGTCGCCCACCGTACCCGGAGGAACGCTGGCCGAGACGTACTGCACGGTGAACGCCGGTCCGACGATGACCTTGCCGTAATTGTCCAGCGGTGCCACGCCGAGGCATTGCCCGGGCAGGCCGAGTTTGTCCAGAGCATCGGAGACGCCAGGAGTGTCGAGGCCTTCAAACAAGGCGACCAGTTCTTTGTCTTCAAGATTCATCAGGCATGCTCCACGCGGATCGCTTCGAATTGGGTGTCGTGCATCACCTCGGCCACCGAGCGGCCGCTGCGCACGGCCTCGACCATGCCGTCCTGGCGGCGGGCGATGCGCTCGCCGAGATCGATGACCTTTTCGATATAGGTTTGGGGGACGAACACGGTTCCGCAGGTATCGGCAATGACATAGTCATCCTCGCTGACGTCGACACCGGCCACCTTGACCGTCACCGCCGCATCGATCTGCACCACCCGATTGCGCGCACTGATCATGGTGACCCCACGGCCATAAACCGGGTAGCCAATCGCTTCGCTGCCGTCGATGTCGCGGCTGAAACCGTCGATCACCGTGCCACGCACCTGCTTGCCGGCCGCGGCATTGGCGAGGATGTCGCCCCAGCAGGAAATACCTTCGATGCCGCCGGCGATCACCAGCACACGATCGTCACCGTCGATCTGTTCAACCACCGGGGTAATCAGGTGCACGGTCGGTACATTGTCGGACTTGGGCGCCAGCAATACGGTACTGGCACGGCCGACGATCTTCGGGCAGTTCCACAGCGGGCGTAGCCCCACGGTGGCGCCCGGCAGGCCGAGGAAGTCGAGTGCGTCGGAAACCGTGTTGGTGTCCAGCGCCGCCAAGCGATCCAGCAAACTCTTATTGATCATGGGAAAGCCCCAGTGGTGACGGAGGCGCCCAGTGTCAGCGAGACAATTTGATAGGTATATTACTAATAACAGAAGCATTACATACGTTAAACCTATGGATTAGCCATGATCAATTTCCGTCTGATTCGTCACCTCTGGTTGTTCCTGGCTGTTGCCGAGGAACAGAATTTCGGCCGCGCCGCCAAGCGCCTGGGGATGTCCCAGCCGCCGCTGAGCGAGCAGATTCAGGTGTTGGAGCAAGCGCTCAAGGTCAAGCTGTTCGACCGCTCGCGGCGCGGGGCGAAGCTGACTCCGGTGGGCGCGGCGATCCTGCCCGCGGTGCGCAAATTCGCTGAGCAACTGGAGCGTCTGGAACTGGCCGTGGAAGAGGCGGTGGCGGGGCAGTCGGGGATGTTGACCGTCGGTGCGATTTCCACGGCGATGTTCGATGTGTTGCCCGGGTTGATCGAGCAACTGAAGATCGAATACCCGCACCTCACCGTGTCTGTGCGGGAAATCGACAGCGTCGAAGCCGTGCCTGCGCTGGAAGCCGGGGACATCGACCTGGCCTTCGCCCGTCTGGACGGTGATCTGGGGGCCTCGATCAAGTCGCTGCCGCTGACCGAGGATCGCCTGGTCGTGGCCCTGCCCATTGATCATCCATTGGCTGCACGCAAGCGCATCAGCCTGTCGAGCCTGGCCACCGAGCCCTTGGTGATGTTTTCCCGAAAGGTCAGCCCGGTGTACTTCGACAACCTGATCGCGACCTGCCGCGCCAGTGGTTTTTCCCCGCGCGTATTGCATGAAGTGCGCTCCGTCGCTTCGCAAATCGCTTTCGTCAGTTGTGGGCAAGGCATCGCCCTGGTGCCGGCGTCGCTGAAAAAACTGGCCCCCGATAATGTGGTGCTGCGACCACTGAGCCAGCCGCTCAATGTGGTGACGACTGCGGTGGCCTGGAATGCCGATCGGCCCAACCCACTGGTGGAGGAGGTGGTTGCCCGGCTCCAAAAAACAGTTTGATAGGTTTGACCTATGACGGTATTCCCGAATCAGGAATTTACAGACGGCCCGATCCCCGCGAAATTGACGGCCTGCCGGCGCAAACCTGTGGCGAGGGAGCTTGCTCCCGCTTGAGTGCGCAGCACTCACAAAAACAGGCAATGTTTGTCAGATTTCCGGGGCCGCTACGCAGCCCGGCGCGAGCAAGCTCGCTCGCCACAGTGAACAGCATTTGCGGACCGGCGGTCACCTTTTCGCTCAAGGAATCCATCACGTGTCCATACCCGAAACCTTCACCCAAGCGCACATCCCTCTGACGGTGGAGGGCGTCCAGCTGAACATCGCCACCCTTCATCGCGACGGTGTCCTGGCGCCGATTGTGTTCCTGCATGGGTTTGGCTCGACCAAGGAAGACTATGCCGACATCGTGCAGCACGCCGCATTCGCCGGTCATCCTTTCGTCGCTTATGACGCACCGGGTTGCGGGGAGAGCCAGTGCAGTGACCTTTCGCGGATTTCCATCCCTTTTCTGCTGAAGACCGCGTTGCAGATGCTGGAGCATTTCGGTATCGAACGGTTTCATCTGGTCGGCCATTCCATGGGCGGACTGACCGCACTGATGCTGGCTCATCAATGCCCGGACCGTGTGCTCAGCTTCGTCGACATCGAGGGCAATGTCGCCCCGGAGGACTGTTTCCTCAGCCGGCAGATCGTCGATTACCCGGCGGACGATCCCGAGGTGTTTTTCGCCGCCTTCATCGAACGCGCCCGGGACGCGCCGGCTTATGCCAGTGCGCTTTATTCCGCAAGCTTGCGGCACAAGGTTCGTGCCGCAGCGGTGCGCGGGATCTTCGAGTCGATGGTCGATCTTTCCGACAACGCCGACTTGATGGACAAGTTCCTCGGCCTGCCATGCCCACGCATGTTCATGTACGGCGAGCAGAACGCTTCATTGTCCTATCTGCCGCATATCCAGGCCCAAGGCGTGCGGTTGGCGCCGATTTCTCACTGCGGGCATTTCCCCATGTACTCCAACCCGATCGCGATGTGGCAGCAGATCGCCGATTTTCAGGCGAACGGCCATCGGCGATGACTCCGGCACGAGTTGCACGGCACCGTTGTGAACTATTCTTTTCAAGTGGCCCCTGCGATGCCTCATTCAAGGAGTTGATATAAATCAAGACCTAAGAGGCGTTAAGGGCGGAGTCTGGGCCTGATGCTGGATTCTCGAGCCGGCGTCGAGGATCCATCTGTCTGGAGTCAGATCATGAGCCAGTATCAACGGTTATTACTGATCATCAACCCGCTGCTGCGCCATTCGCCTGCGATCAACCATGGCGCTGCCCTGGCCAAGGCCAGCGGGGCCAGCTTGCACATTGCCGGCCTGATCCCCTCGTTGGACATTCTGTCGCTGCTCGAAGAGGGCGACCGCAAAATGGCTCGGGCGAGTTACCTGCAGGAGCACCGCGACTGGCTCGATGAGCAGGCGGTAAAGATGCAAGGCCGGGGGATCGAGGTGACAACCGAAGTCGCATGGGCTGACAACATGCGCCAGGACATCCTTGACCACGTCACGCAAATGCAGCCCGATCTGTTGATCAAGCAAGTGCAGCATGAACCCGTGCTCAAGCGCGCGTTCTTCACGCCGCTGGATTGGCGTTTGTTGCGCCATTGTCCGGTACCGGTTTACATGGTGGGCGGCGAAGGTCACGCCTTGCCGCAGAAGGTGGTGGCCGCGGTTGACGTATCAGACACCGAGCCTTCGAACAGTGAACTCAATGACCGGATCATCTTGCAGGCGTCGGGCCTTGCGCTGCAGTGCAATGCCGAGTTGCATCTGCTGTACGCCTGTGACATTTCGGCAGCGTTTCTGGCGGACATGGGCGGCGGTCTGACGCTCGCGGAGCTTACCAGGGAGTTGCGCAGCGACCTGGAAAAGTCTTTTCTCAAATTGGCCGCTCGGTTCGGTGTGCCCTCTGACTGTCGGCATTTCATCATGGGGCACCCTGTCTCGGTGCTGAGCGAATTCGCCCACCAGCATCAGATGGATGTGGTCGTGGTGGGCAGAACCCAATACCGTGGTCTGGAACGACTGCTTGGCAGCACGACCGAACATATTCTGTATCAGGTGCCTTGCAGCATTCTGGCGGTCTAGTGGCAGGCTCCCCAATCGGAATGATGGTCGCCGTCAAACGAACGCCCGATTTTTGGGGCTTCCGCCCCAGGGAGGTTTTCAAATGACCAGTCCTTCATTGCAAACCATCTTGCTTGACCGGGTAGATGCCGGCCGAAGCCTGGTGGAACCGTTGCTTAAATACGCTAAAAGAGCCGACGTCATCGTCCTCGCCTTGCCCCGTGGCGGCGTTCCGGTCGCCTATGAAGTGGCCACGGCCCTGGAGGTTCGCCTGGACCTGATGCTGGTGCGCAAGTTGGGAGTACCGTCCCATCAGGAGTTCGCCATGGGCGCGATTGCCAGTGGCGGCATACAAATCGTCAATGAAGATGCGCTGCGAGCTAACGGTATTGATCAACGTACGCTCGATGGCGTGGTTGCAAAGGAAACGCAGGAATTGTTGCGTCGCGAGCGGGCATACCGGGCATCGCGCGCACCTTTGGCGCTGAAGGATCAGGTGGTGATTCTGATCGATGACGGCCTGGCGACAGGGGCTACGATGATGGCGGCGATACAGGCCGTGCGCCTGCAAGCGCCTTCTCGCATCGTCGTTGCCGTGCCGGTGGCCCCCCTTGAGACGGCAGAGGCGCTGCGCGACGAAGTGGACGAGCTGATTTGCCCGCTGATCCCCGATTGGCTGATTTCGATCGGCCATTGGTACACGGATTTTTCGCAGACATCGGACGAAGAAGTCATCGATCTGCTGCATCGGGCGTGGCAAAGAGAGTCTGGCACGGGCGACTCATTTCAGAACGGTTCCGGTATTTGAGCCGTTGCCTGGCGTGGAATAAACCACGTCAGGCCTTCAAGTAATCCTGACGTTCACGAATTGCCACGGATCGGATTCATCGGTCTGCTCGGGCATCAGTGAGTGACGTCCGGTAAGGGGCGTCCAGTCGGAATAAATGCCTTCTACATTGCCCAGGTAGGGCATGCAGATCTGCAGAATCTCCCTGAACGGCAATTCATCCGGTTCGACGATGCCGTGTTGAGGATTGCGAATCGCCCAGATCACGCCGGCCAGCACTCCCGCCGTCACTTGCAGGCTGGTGGCGCTGTTATAGGGGCATAGAGCCCGGGCTTGCTGGATCGATAAGCGCGAGCCATACCAATAACTGTTTCTGGCATGCCCCATCAGCAGCACGCCGAGTTCGTCACTGCCGTCGAGGATTTCATCATCGAGCAGGCGCTCGCCGCTCTGGGGTTTCCAGTTGCGCTCGGCGAGTTCATGCACCGAGAGCAGGGCATCGTCACAGGGCCGATAGGCGTAGTGGACGGTCGGCCGGTAAGTCGGCTGCCTTCCCTGGCCAAGGGTCAGGTAGTTGGCAATCGACAGGGCTTCGTTGTGGGTCACGAGCAGCCCATGGGTTGGCCCCGTCGAGGGTGTCCAGGTTCGAACCCGCGTGGAGGCGCCGGGGCGTTGCAGATAGATCCCGCACTGGCACCCGAAGGCGTGGTAATAGCCATCCTCGGGAAGTGCTTTCTCATGGCTGCCCCAACCCAACTCCGTCGGTTGGCTGCCTTCACTGATGAAGCCGTCCACTGACCAGGTGTTGACGAACTCATCGGCGATTTTGTGCTGCGATGAATACTGCGAATCGCGTTCGGCGATGTGGATGCAGCGGATATTCAGTCGGCTGGCCAGTTGCGCCCATTCTTCGCGAGTCGCTGGCAGGGGCGTTGTGTCGCCCAAATCTTCAGCGAGGTTGATCAGTGCCTGTTTGACCAGGTGAGACACCAGCCCCGGATTGGCACCGTGGGTCAACATGGCGGTGGGCAGACCTTGCGCGCTTTCAGCCCGAAGCTGAAGCGCCGCTTCCCTCAACGCATAGTTGGATCTTTCGGACAGGGATTTGTCGGGGTCGACATAACCGCCTTCCCACGGCTCGATACAGGTGTCCAGATACAGCACGCCTTTACGCTGGGCGAACTGAATCAGGGACAGGCTCGATACCCCCACCGAGAGGTTGAGCAGGAAATCGCCAGCGCTCAAAAGAGGGTCGAGCACCGCCTCGTAATTGCTCTGGTCCAGTTGCTCGGCTTGGTGGGAGACGCCGAATTCCTGCGCGAGCAAGCGTCCATCTTCATCGGGGCTGAGGATCAACAGTCGCTGCGGCTCAAGCTCAAGATGGCGCAACAGCAGCGGGAGTACGCCTTTGCCGATACAGCCCCAATGAGCTGTCGATAGACGCTCTTAAACTAGAGACTGCAAGGCTCAGTTAAAGCTCAAAAAAGTTTCGGACGTCGTCAAGGAGACTCTGCTGTGCCGATCGAGACCAAAAAAACAACTGAGAATGAGGCGAACTGCTGGCCCCCCGGCTTCCGTTTCGTTGTCAAACTTGCTTTCTTTTCAGAAGGTTAGGCATTGGCGATATGCGGACTTTGGTATGGATGGCTGCAACGTTTGCCCTGGTGACTCTCTCGCTTGAGGCTCAGGCAAAGGACCTGAGCAAAAACAGTCGTTTCGTCTGCAGTTGGGGCTCGGATATAGCCGCAGACGCACAAGCGGCGAAGCTTTCCGGATTCACGCTTTACGGGGCACGCAAGAAACTGCAATCGCAAAAATTCCCCCGGCCGTGGATGCGCATGACGGCCATGGGCATTACCGAACAAACCTATAACAGTCCCTCGCGTCTCAAGCCTGCTGGTATCAAGCAAACGTATTACGAGCAATGCATCCGGCATGAGTTGGCCCGACGCTAGGGAGTGGGCTCCTCAACTGAAACGGTCGGGGCGCACGGTCAGAAGTTGATCGAGGCGCTCAGCCGGGCGGTCAGTGGGGCGCCCTGGAACACGTAGCCATCGCCCATGTATTCACCGGCGTCACGCCAGTAGCGTTTATCGAACAGGTTGTCCACGGTCAGGCGGAACACGGTGTCGTAACCGTCGATGCGAGTGCTGTAGCGGCTGCCGATGTTGAAAATGGCATAGGCACCGGTCTGCACTTCACCTTGGCGGTTGGCGTACTTGCTGGCGCTGTACTGCACTCCGCCGAGCAGAGCCAGGCCGTCGAACCAGGGCAGGGCATAGTCGCCGTAAAGGTTGGCGCGCAGGGTCGGTACGTTGATTGCCTGGTGGCCTTCATAAGCTGGCGTGCCGCTGTCGGTGACCCGCGCGCGAATCGCCGCGACACTGGCAGAAAGCTGCAGGCGCTGGCTGGCCCAGCCATTGGCCGAGAGCTCGAGCCCGGTGTTCTTCTGTTCGCCCTGTTGGGTGAACGTGAACGTGCCGTCGTCATTCGGTCGCGAGTACTGGTAGGCCTGACGGATCTGGAACAGCGCCGCGGCCAGGCTGATGCGCTGCCAGTCGTATTTGACCCCGGCCTCGATTTGTCGCGATACGGTGGGGGCGAGGATTTCATAGGCATTGGTGGTGAACCACGCCGCTTCGCCGCCCAGGGACAGGCCCTTGCTGTAGCGGGTGTACAGCGACAGGTTTTGCACCGGTTTGTAGATCAGCGCGGCCTGGGGCAGGAACTCATAGCGTTGGGTGTGCCGGGTGGTGTCGCCCTGGCTGTCGAAGGTCTCTTCATCCAGGCGCACTTCGCGCCCGCCGAGCACTGCCTGCCATTGCTCGTTGAAGCTGATCCAGTCATTGAAGAACAGCCCGTACTGACGGCTGTCCAGGCGTCGGTAGGAATCGTTGAGCGGTCCCTCGTAGCGAGCAAAATCAGCCGGCTCGCTGTTGATGTTGGCACTGCCGATCATCTGATTGATGGCATCACGTTTGTCCACCACGCGGCGGAACGCGCTGGTCCCGACGCTCAGTTCGTGGCCCAGGCCGCCGGTTTCGAAGCGGCCGCTCAGGACAGCCTGCACTTCGTCGTTGCGGCGGGTATCGTCGGGGCTGCGGAAATCGTAAATGTCGTAGTCACCCTCGGGGCTGAAGTAATTTGGCACCGCCGCGCTGGCGCAACTGACGGAGCCATAGCAGCCCCAGGCGAACGAGCTGTAGTCATCGATCACCACCCGGCTGCGCGAGGCGCTGAGGCTGCCTTTCCACTGGTCGCTGAAGCGGTATTCGAAGTTGCCGTTGAGGTTCAGCGCATCGGTGGTGACCGGCTTCGAACCGCTCTGGTGTGCCAGGAGTTTTTTCGGCGAGGCGTGGTGCGGCAGGCTGGAACCGCCGAGCAATTGATAACCCGGTGCCGAACGCTGTTCTTTGGTCTGGTACTCGACATCCAGTTGCAGCAGTGCATCGGGGCTGATGTTCCAGTCGAAGGCCAACGAGGCGAAATCGCGCTGGCCATTGGTGTGTTCGACGTAGGAATGCAGGTCTTCGTGGGCCAGGTTGGCGCGCAGGCCGAACTGCTGCTCGCTGCCGAACCAGCCACCGACGTCGGTGGCCAGGTAACCAGTGCCTCGATCATCAGTGGCGACGGTGACCGAACGCACATCGGCAGGCCGCTTGGTCACGTAGTTGACCAGACCACCGGGCTCGCTGACACCGCTTTGCAGACCGGAAAGGCCTTTGAGCAACTCCACTTGCTGCTTGTTTTCCAGCCCGACGTTCTGCTCGCCGGTGATGGTGCGGCCGTTGATCTTGTAGCTGCTGGCGGAGTTAAGGGAGAAACCACGCACGACGAAGTTTTCGTAGTAACCGACCGGCGCGTAGCTTTCACCCACCGAGGCGTCGTTGCGCAGGACTTCGCTGAGCAGGCGAGCCTGCTGATCCTTGATCAAGGCTTCATTGACCACCGAAATCGAGGCTGGCGTATCAAGCAATGGCGCCGCCTCGAAACCACCGACCGAAGCGCTGTCGGCCTGATAACCGGAGGCGTCTTCGCCGGTGACGGCCACCGCCGGCAGTTCGGTCGCGGTGGCCCAGGCCGAAGGCGCGGCGCTGGACAGCAGCAGGCCGAGGCCCAGGCTCAGGGGCTTGAGCGCGAACCGCGGGGCGGCCACTCCCTGGCGGGAGGTCCGGTAAAGCCTATTCATGAAAAATCCTCGACGACTGCGGGCCTGGGTTTGGCGAGTCTTAGCCTGCGGCTCACGCTTGAAGCGGCGCATCATACAAGAGGAGCGATCATGAAATGAAAGTGTCATCGCGACGATTGCCTCTACGGGGTTCTCACAACCCCCGCACATATTCCGGGGCGACGCGGGCCGAGCGGAGCATGCCGGTCAGTGGTTCGTTGAACGGCGGGTAAGCTGCATGGGAGTACATGAGGAAGGGTTGTGCATCCAGGTCTTTGACGGACACGGTTTCGGCGCTGGCCAGCCGATGAGACCTCGATTCGCATGGCCGAACTGCACAAACGCAGTTAATTCATTTCAGCCGCAACGCACTCCTTGCAGCAGCTGGCTCTGGCAGTTGCTGCGGATCGCGTTACGACCAATTGCTGGTCATGCATTGTCCGGCGCCTCACGAAACCGTTGCTCGATGGCCTCCGCAAACGGGTAGAACGAAAACCACGGCCTGGCTTCGTCGATCACCCGCTGAAATGACGACCTCTGTACCAACCTGTCGAAATAGGCGTTCAAGTGGCCGTAGTCGTCGGGGAACGGCACCAGCGTCCTGGCATAGAAAAGTGCCGGAGCCGCAGCGCAATCGGCCATGCTGAACGCCGGGCTGGCCACCCAGATTCTGGACGCCATCCGGCGCTCGAGCATGCCGTACGCCGTTTCCAGCGTAGACCGCTCCCTGGTCAAATCACCGTTGGTCGCGTGTAGTCGATCACTGACAATCTGTTGCATCGGCGCTTGTACATAATGGTCGAAGAAACGATCCCATAACCGGACCTCCAGCGCGTTCTCCCAATCGTCTGGAACCAGCCTGTGCGTGCCTGGATACAGTCGATCCAGGTACTCGATGATGATGCTGGACTCCGGCAAATTCCGCTGGTGAACAGGGTCGCGAATAATCGGGAACTTTCCGATTGGCCACAATGCCTGAAGTTCTGCGCGGTCGGCAGCGTCCCCGAGATCGATGATTCTTCTCTCGAATTCGGTGCCGTTTTCGTAGAGCGCGATGAGTACTTTGTGACAGAACGACGCCAGTGGATGGTAGTAAAGCGTCAGCGACATCTTTCAACTCCTCATTGGACGTGAGGGAGCGAGAGCCCTGGAACTGATGAAGGTGGGGTCAATGATCAAGCATAGGCGGATGTTGGCGATGCGTCAGGGCCGCCACTTTCAAGCGTGCGTACTTGCACATGGGGAAATCCCTGCTTAACTGAGCCACTGGTCGGTTTGTGACTTGTTGGTCATGGCGTTCATCTCAGCGCCCTTGTACCGTTGTCGCTGGTTCTTGCTGTCAGGCTTGCCCGGAGGAAGCCGGATAGTCATTCACGCTGTGTGTTGATCCAATTTGTTCAAGGAAGAGAATGACATGATGCTGAAAACTGCGATCGTCGAGATTGGTAAGAAGTACAAGGTTTATACCGAGCATTATCTCAACGCCACCGCCGACAAGACCATTATTCTGGTCAATGGCTCGCTGGCAACGACCGCATCTTTTGCCCAAACGGTGCGCTACCTGCGGCCACGCTTCAACGTAGTCCTCTACGATCAGCCCTACGCCGGTCAATCGAAACAACACAACCAGCATGACCAACCGATCCGCAAGGAAGACGAGGCTGCAATCCTGTTGGAGTTGATCGAGCACTTTCGCGCACAGCATGTGATGTCCTTTTCCTGGGGCGGGGCGGCGACCTTGCTGGCGCTGGCGCAGCAGCCGCCACGAATCGAAAAGGCAGTGATCAGTTCATTCGCCGCGCGAATCAACACGCCGATGCGCGATTATCTGGAGAGCGGTCGACATTTCCTCCAGGCATGCGACCGGCGCAATGTCGGGCGCTTGATCAACAGCACTATTGGCAAACATCTTCCGTCGCTGTTCAAGCGTTTCAATGAGCGCCATGTCAGCAGCCTGGACGAACACGAATATCGGCAGATGCATTTTCACGTCAATGAGGTGCTGACCCAGGACACTCACTGCTACGTTTCCTGTGCCGATGCCATCGAAGTCCCGCTGCTGTTTATCAACGGCGAACGGGATGAGTACACCTCGGTGGAAGACGCCCGTCTTTTTGCCACTCACTCCCGTCACGCTCAGTTTCAGACCATCAAGAACGCCGGGCACTTCCTCGACATGGAACACCCGACGGCCTGGGCTGACACCCAGCAGGCCTTGCTGGGCTTTTTGCAGCCGGTCGCCAAAATACCGAGCCAGCCCCGTGATCTGACATTCAGTGGCAAAGCGTCCGTGATTCCGCCCCTTCAGTCAGCTAACTGGGTGCGGCTTTAACTGACGTAGCAACTCGATCTGATCTGCCGAGACCAGGGTGCGCAGGGCTTTATACAGCGCGCGGGTTTCAAGAAGGTTCCAGACCCGCAGCATGGTTTCCAGAGCATCCAATGGCTTGCTGATGAAGTCTTTGGCGCCCAAGGCCAGCGCGCGCAGTCGAGTATCGCGGGTGGCGTCGGCGGTGAGCACGAGAATCGGCAGGTATTCGCCAGCCGGGATGCGCCGGTTGAGTTGTTCCAGTACGGCAAAGCCGTCGAACTCCGGCATGTGCAGGTCGAGAATCACCAGGTCAGGCTCGAAGCTGTTGAACAGGTCCAGCGTTCGCAGCGGCTGGGTGCTGCTCAGTACGTTGGACAGCCCTTCGCGGACAAGCAACTGCTCCATCAAATCGAGGTTGGGCCGCTGGTCGTCGATGATCAGAATGCGCAGGTCGGTGTTCACACGGGCTCCGGTAAATGCTGGTCAAGATGGGCAAGGAATGAAGGGATGTGAATCGGCTTGGTCAGCACCGCTGTCGCACCCGCTTCCAGCAATGCCAGATGAGTGAGGTCGCTGGCATCGGCGGTGATCATCAGCACTGGAATGGCACGGGTGATGGAAGACTGGCGCAAGCGTTGCAGCACATTGAAACCATCCAGATCCGGCAGGGCCACGTCCAGCAGAATCAGCTGCGGCGCATGTTGACGGGCCAAATCCAGACCCATTTGCCCCTGCATGCTTGAGAGCAATTGGATGTGCGGTCGTCGTTGCAACAGGGTTTCGATCAGGGCCAGGCTCGAGAGATTGTCTTCGATGCACAGCACTTTGCCCTGATAATCGGGGGCGGTGAGGGCGGCCGTGATCGTTGGGTGGCTGATTCGTACAGCAGGTGGCTCGGTGACTGGCTGCAGGCGCACGAAGGGCAGTTCCAGGGTGAAACTGGAGCCTGCGCCGGGCTGGCTTTTGACGGTCAGGCTGCCGTTCATCATTTCCAGCAGACTCTTGCTCAAGGCCAGGCCCAGGCCGGTGCCTTCCACGTTCGGATCGGTCTCCAGGCGCTCGAACGGCTTGAACAGTTGCTCCAGTCGATCGGCCGCAATGCCCTTGCCGGTATCGCAGACCGATACGGCAATTCGCTGTTGAATAATCCTGACTTCGATGTGCACCTGGCCCTGGGGCCGGTTGTATTTGATCGCGTTGGATAACAAGTTCAGCAGCACCTGAACCAGGCGTTGCCGATCGGCGACGATCCCGCTGTCGGCGGCCAGCATCGGCAGTTCAACCAACTGAATGCCGGCGTCGCAGGCCATGGGGGAAACCAGCGTCAGAGCTTCTTGCAGCACCACCGCCAAGGGCACGGCTTCAACATTCAGCGGCAGGCGCCCGGCTTCGATCTTGGCAATGTCCAGCACTTCGTTGATCAGGGTCAGCAGGTGTTGTCCGGCCCGCAGGATGTGACCGATCTGCGCCCGCTGCCCTTTGGACGAGTCCATGTCCAGCAGTTGTGCGAAGCCAAGAATGGAGTTGAGCGGCGTACGCAGTTCGTGGCTCATGCGCGACAGGAATTCGCTTTTGGCGCGGCTGGCGCGTTCGGCTTCTTCGCGGGCGGTGCTCAGTGCTATCTCGGCCACCCGGCGATCGCTGATGTCGCGGGTGATCTTGGAAAATCCGCGCAGGGCGCCACTGCTGTCGTATTGCGCGGTAATTACTACGCTGGCCCAGAAGCGGCTGCCATCCTTGCGACAACGCCACGCCTCTTCCATGTAATGACCGTCGCGAGTGGCCTCGCGCAGCGCCATGTCGGGATGCTGCGGGCATTCTTGCGACAGATAAAACACCGAGAAATGCTGGCCGACGATCTCCTGTTCCGTGTAGCCCTTGATCCGTTCGGCGCCCGCATTCCAACTCGTGACGAAGCCCTGTGTGTCGAGGGCGAAAATACCGTAGTCCTTCACTCCGTCGATGATCAGGCGCAGGCGCTCTTCGTTATCGCGTAACGCCCGTTCACGTTCGGCCAATAACAGCCCGGCCTCGACCAGGCGAGTGCCCAACTGACCAATCTCATCGTTCTCTGGCGGTTGCGGTAACAACGGCTGACCGAGTGCCAGCCGTTGTGCGTTGCCCTGGACCTGTTTGACTCGGGCGACGATGCCTTTGGACAGAAACAACACCGCCACGATGGCGCCAAACAGCCCGCAGGCCGCGGCCAGCAAGGTAGAGAACAACAAACGCTGGCGAGTCGAGGCGGCCGCTGCGGTGCGCTCGGCCAGCAGCGTGTCTTCAAGGGTGCGCATGGCGCTGATGCGTTCACGCAATTCGTCGAGGATGTGCTTGTTATTGATCAGGATCGTGGTGATCGACTCGGGTGTGGCGCTGCGATCGTCGAGCAGTTCAACCAGGCCCTCGACCTTGGTATCGATCAGTGGCGTGATAACCGCCAGATGTTTGCGAACTCGCTCATCACGAACGTTGCTGTCGAGCCGGCGCAGGGCTGATTCGATCAAGGGCTTGGCTTGCCGATAACCCGGCAGGAAATCCTCGCGGCGCGTCAGCAGATAACCGCGCACACTGGCGGCAGCCTCGGCGAGCAGGGTGTGTACGGCCTGAATATCGCCTTGCACCAGCAGCACACGGCGTACGTCCTCTTCGGCGCGTGCGGTCTGGCGCTCGGTGATGTAGATCAGCACCAGCGAGAGCAACAGGATCACTAACGGCAGGGAAATCACCACCAGGGCTTTGCCACGTAACGGCAGATCGGCCCAGCGTCGGGCGCTTGATACTTTCATGACTGGGTCACCAGACCCAGGGCAATGCCACGGACGGCGGCCTGGGTTCGGTCGGCGGCGCCAAGTTTGCCGATGACCCGTTCCACGTGGGCTTTGGCCGTGCCTTTGGTGATGCCGAGGTTTTCGCCGATTTCACGGTTGCTGCAACCGCTGGCCACCAGCCCGAGGACCTGGCGTTCGCGGGCGGTCAAGGTTTCGGCTGGCGCGGCGCCACTGGCGTTGCGCTCGGTCATGCGTCGCAGCAGGCGGGCGCTGACCGCGCTATTGAGGGCTTCCTCACCCGCAGCGACGCGTTGCAGGGCGTTAATCACCTCATCACGGCTGGCGTCTTTGAGCAGGTAGCCCACGGCGCCGGCATTCATCGCCGCTTCCAGGTGATCCGGGCTGTCGTCCATGGTGAAGATCACCACTTTCAAGGCCGGCAGGCGCTGCTGAAGAATTCGAGCCGCGCCCAACCCGTTGAGCACCGGCATGCGAATGTCGAGGATGACGATATCGGGCAGCAGGCGCTCGCACGCGTCCACCGCTTCCTGGCCATCGCGGGCCTGGCCGACCACTTCGAATTGCGGATGGCCCGCCAGCAGCGCGACGAAGCCGGTTCGGGTGACTTCATGATCGTCCGCCAGAACCAGACGTAGAACTTCAGTCATTGAGCTGTTCCATTGAGGTCGGAGGGGACTGTGGCGCGCAGTTGTGTTCCGCCGTGCGCATGGCTGACGCAAGTGAAATCACCGCCCAGCAGGCTCGCGCGTTCCTGCATCGCGGCGAGCCCGAGGTGGCGGGCGCCGCAGGTGTCGAGTCGTTGCTCCATGGCAAAACCTTTGCCGTTATCGTCCACCTGTAGCGAGGCTTGCCCTTCGTGCAGTTCCAGCGTCAGGACGACGTGGCTGGCCTGCGCATGTTTGAGAACGTTGTTGATGCCTTCCTGGGCAATTCGGAACAGGGCTATTTCAACCTGACTGGGTAAGCGCGCTTCGCAACGCGTGCTCCAGTTCACTTTGATCCCGGCGTCGCGCAGGCGATCTGCTTCTTTGTCGACCGCCTTCAGCAAGCCAAAGTCGTCGAGTACCGTCGGGCGCAGGCCGCTGATCAGTTGCCGGCCTTCACCGACGCAGTGTTGGGCCAGTGCAAGAATCGTTTGTAAGTCCGCGCCGAGTTCCTCGGGCAGTGGCGGGCAGCGACCGGCAAAACCTTGCAGGCGCTGATGCAGCCCGGCGAGGGTTTGTGCCAAGCCGTCGTGCAGGTCGTAAGCCATGCGTTTGCGTTCGTCTTCCTGTGCCCTGAACAGTCGATGCACCAGATCGGACATAGTGCGTTCACGCGCGACCAGGGCATCCAGTAACCGCTGGTTTTCCAGGTGTGCGGCCAGCAATGTGGCGAGCAATTGCAGGGATTCGATGTCCTCGGTGTCCGGTGCACTGATGCTGACGCTGTTGGCCAGCACCAACGCACCGAAGGCCGCGCCATCGCCACCGCGCAAAGGCACCCGCAGCACATTAGGCAGGATCGCGCTCGGCTGCTCCTGCCATTGCGGAGTGCGCATCGCGGTATCGGCGAGGTGTTCGAGGCTGCGTAACCGATCACGGTTGCCGTGACTGGCGGTGGTCCTGACCTGCACATCCACGTCCCATTCCAGCAGTAGCGCGTGATCCATCGCGAGGAAGGCGCAAGCCCGTTGCAGCACGCGTTGGCGCATGGCTTCGGGGGCCAATTGCGTCAGTTCCTGGCCGGTATCCACCAGCAGTCGCAGCCGCGCCGCGCGACTTTGCGATTGTCGATACTGGGTGCGAATGGCCAGGGCGCTACGGGGGTCATGATCAGGGGGTTGCATGGGCGGGTTCCGGCGCAGGCACGCCCGTTCGGGCAGGGGCGTCATTAAACCTTGTTAACGGGGCAGGGCGCTATCTGCCGAATGGCATAGGCAAATGGCTCCGGTTGGCCGATGGCGGGCGGCGTTTCGAGCGGCACAGTGTGCTCATCGACCACCATTGGAATAGCGCAATGAAATTCAAGACCTCAACCATCGCCCTGTTGTTCGCCCTGACCGCCCCGTTGGCCCAAGCGTTAGAAGCAGTGCCTTACGTTTACAGCAGCGTGGCCGAACAGCCAGCTAACGTGAAGGATCGTGAAATTGCCGCATTGTTTGATCAATGGAATAGCGCGTTGAAGAGCGGCAATGTTCAGAGCGTGGTCGACCTGTACGCGCCGAACGCCGTGCTGCAGCCGACGGTTTCCAATAAGGTGCGCACCACCCCGGCGCAGATCAAGGACTACTTCGATCACTTCATGGCGCTCAAGCCGGTGGGGCAGATCAACTACCGTGAGATCCGCCCATTGGGCGCCAACGTGGCCATGGACAGCGGCGTCTACACCTTTTTCCTGACCGAAGCCGATGGCAAGACCCGTCAGGTGCAGGCGCGTTACACCTTTGTCTATGAACAAGTGGGCGGTCAGTGGAAGATTCTCAACCACCACTCTTCGGCGATGCCGCAAGCGCAGGTGCTGCACGCCGGGAAATAAACAGGTTTCGACGCCCGACTGACACAGCCCAATATCAGTCAGTTGAGCACAATCCCTGTGGGAGCGGGCTTGCCCGCGATAGCGGTGTATCAGTCAACATTGATATCGACTGACTCGCCCTCATCGCGGGCGAGCCCGCTCCCACAGGTTCCGTGCCTTAACTGACCGTGCGTTGTGCTCAGTTCAACGCCAAGTCGTCCACAGACTGCTGCCCGCGGGCCAGCGCCGTGCGTTGCAACTGGCTGGCGATCAGGGTGTTTTTCAGCAGATAGGCAATGGTCATCGGCCCGACGCCGCCGGGCACCGGGGTGATCGCACGGGCGACGGTGCGGGCGCTGGCGTAATTGACGTCGCCCACCAGACGGTTGCCAGACTCGCTGGCGATGCGGTTGATACCGACATCGATCACCACCGCGCCGGGCTTCAGCCAACTGGCGTCGATCAACTCTGGCCGGCCCACCGCCGCGACCACGATATCCGCCAACCGGCACAACGCCGGGGCATCGACGCTGCGCGAGTGCACCACGCTGACCGAACAGTTGGCCTGTAACAGCAAGGTCGCCATCGGTTTGCCGACAATGTTCGAACGGCCGATGACCACCGCGTGCAAGCCGCTCAAGTCATCACCGCAGGTCTCGCGCAGCAGGCGCATGCAGCCGCTGGGCGTGCACGGGGTCAGAACCTCGAAGCCTTGCACCAGCCCGCCGACGTTTTCCCGATGAAAACCGTCAACGTCCTTGATCGGGTCGATGGCATGAATCACCGCCTGCTCATTGATAGAGGCCGGCAGGGGTAGTTGCACAAGGATGCCGTTCACCGCGGGATCGGCATTGAGTTGTGCAATCAGTTCCAGTACCTGAGCCTGGCTGGCGGTTTCCGGCAGACGGTATTCAAGGGAGCGGATGCCGACTTCCTTGGCGCGCAGCAGTTTATTGCGCACATAAACGTGGCTGGCCGGGTCGTCGCCGACCAACAGGACCGCCAGGGCGGGGTAAATCTGTTGGCCGGCGAGTGCCAGAACTTCTTCCCGGACCTCGTCGAGGACCTTGGCAGAGATGGCTTTGCCGTCGATATCGCGGGCAAATGCAGGGGTGCTGCTGGTCAAAAGAGTCACCGTTGTCTTGATTGAATGGGGGTGAAGTGATCATCGCGACGTCTTTGCGCGCCGATGGTCCATCAGAGACATGCAGGCAAGGGGGCTCAGATTATCAGGTGAGGGCAAGTACGACAAAAGATCGCATTCGACAGCTACAGGGATCGCATCTGATCCTCCTTGCGGGTCAAGATCAGGCTCAACAGCACCGAAGTCAGAATGATTCCGCCAACAACGGCCAGCGACCATTCAATCGGCATGTGAAGCCACGGCATCAGCGTCATCTTCGCGCCAATGAACACCAGCACGATCGCCAAACCGTATTTGAGCAAGTGGAAGCGGTCAGCCATGTCGGCCAGCAGGAAGTACAGGGCACGCAGGCCCATGATCGCGAAGATGTTCGACGTGAACACAATGAACGGATCGGTGGTGATGGCGAAGATCGCCGGGATGCTGTCGACCGCAAATATCAGGTCGCTGGCCTCGATCAGCACCAGCACCATAAACATTGGCGTCGCCCAGCGCCGGCCGTTTTGCATCACAAAAAAACGCTCGCCATGAAGCCCGGCGGTGACGCGCAGATGGCCGTGTATCCAGCGCAATAAGGGGTTTTTATCGAGATCGGGCCGCTGATGGGCGAATACCAGCATCTTGATCCCGGTGATGATCAGGAACACGCCGAACACATACAGCAGCCATGCGAATTGCGACACCAGCCACACGCCGGCGAAAATCATCGCCCCACGCATCACGATTGCCCCGAGCACACCGTACAGCAACACTCGGCGCTGCAACTCTGGCGGTACGGCGAAGTAGCTGAAAATCATCACGAAGACGAACATGTTGTCGATCGACAGCGACTGCTCGATCAAATAGCCCGTGAGGAATTCGAGGGTTTTGCGTTGGGCGATCTCGGGCCCGAACTCACCATTCAAGTACCACCAGAGCAATCCCGCGAAGGTCAGCGTTAGCGCGCACCACGCAATCACCCAGCACGACGCCTCGCGCACCGATACCCGATGCGCCTTGCGCCCGCCGAAGACAAACAGATCCACGGCCAGCATGGCAAGAACGAAGACGATGAAGGCGAACCACATCCAGAGTTCACCGATGTTCAGGGGTTGCATGTCGTTCTCCCTGTCTGGACGTGTTCTGGAGCCGACAGAGTCATGCTAGCGGGGAGATTGCAGCGAAGAAAAATCGAATATTCTTTACCAATAATTCGTTATTTACGAAGTGTCGCTGATGGTTCTCCGAACACCACCGCAACACCGGCGATCAGACGGGCCGGGATTGAGCCTCTCAATGCATCTTGCTGTGATCCTGCATGCCGAGCGCCCGAGCTTCGGCGTCAACCTTGATCGTCTCTTTTTCGCCCTTGGCGTTTTCCACGGTCAGGGTCAGGGGCACTTTGTCGCCTTCCTTAACCTGGGCCGTCAAGTCCATCAGCATGATGTGATATCCATGGGGGTCGAAGCTTACCGGTTTGCCGGTCGGCAGCGCGACGGACTCGACCTGGCTCATGCTCATCACATCGTTTTTCATGCTGGATTGGTGAATTTGCACGGTGTTCGCGACCGGCGACTGCACGCTGAGCAGTTTGCTGTCGCTGTCGGCCTGCAGGGTCATGAAGGCGCCGGTTGAATGCTGGCCGGCCACCGTCGCACGAACCCAGGCGTCATTCACCTGGGTTTGAGCGGACACCTGCCAGGCCATGCCAATCAGGGAAAGGCCTAGAACCAGTTGTTTGATGCCCAGCTGTTTAATACGTGATGCGCAAATCGAAGTCATCAGCAGACCTCCATGACGGTGAGCAGGTCTTCTGCACACTCTTGAGCGGTAAGGGACGCGGACAGCCCCAGGCGCAAATTGCCTCGGGAGTCGAAAACGAAGCTGGTCGCGGTGTGGGAGAGGGTATAGGTCGAACCGCTCGGGATCTTTTCAAAGAACACACCGAACTCTTTGGCGGTGGCGGCGGTTTCTTCCAGCGTGCCGTGCAGCGCCTCGAAACTCGGATCGAAGGCCTTGACGTATTTGTCGAGCATTTCGGGTGTGTCGCGCTCGGGGTCCAGGGTGATGAAGATCACTTGCAGGCGTTCGCCATCGCGGCCCATCAGTTTTTTCGCCTGTGCCGCACGGGCCAGCGTCGTCGGGCAGACCGCCGGACATTGGGTGAAGCCGAAGAAGATCATCGGCATCAGGCCCCGATAGTTACCCAGCATCCGGTACTCGCCCTGGGCGTCCTTGAGTTTGAAGGTACGCCCCATGATCTTGTCGCTGAGGTCCTTGCCGTACTTGAACGACAGCTTGCTGCTGTCATCGCAGCCGGCGAGCAGGCCAAGGCTCAACAGGCTCATGCCATGCAGGACCGTGCGACGGGTATACAACGTACTCATGGAAAAAAGCATCCTGTGTAGCGACCGGGAATCTACAGTGGCTGATCAATCAGACGAAAAAAAGCGCACGGATGTTAACAAACTGTTGCCCTGTGGCGCTCAATCGATGGCCTGCCGGTATGCGCCAAAACGTCGCGGCCGTGGCAAATGCAATACGCCGTGCTGCTGAAGACGACGCTAGCCGAAACTTCGGTAAGTTAAGAAATTTGAGCGACGAAAATCCTGTGGGAGCGGGCTTGCTCGCGAAGACGGCAGCACAGTCACTATTGATGTCGCCTGACACGCCGCTTTCGCGAGCAAGTCGAATCGTCGCACCGCCGCTCCCACAGGGATTCGCGCCTAACTGACTGGCATTGCTCACGGGGCCTAAGCCCAAAGAGAACGTAGCCGTATGCACTTTTAAAGAGCCATGCCTGACAGCGTGCACCAGTGCGAAGCGGTTTCCTGAGCTATTCCTTCCTTCAGCTCCCACGTCCGCCCACCCGCTCGCGGGGGCCTGCATAGTTGACTCGCGCCTGATGAAACCCGCCTGGGCCGCAGTCTTTATCAAATCCCCCCATCGTTCAGTAGCCGGTTTTCCAGAACTGAGAAAGTCATACGCCGCGGACTGGCACAAAGGCTGCATTACCCCTTCAGCCTCATCTGAAAAAGAGGGGCAGCCCCGTCGATCAACGAAGATCGACCGGCCGAGCAGGTCGTGGGCAACATCGGTGGATCAGGCGAAGGCGCCAGGTCGAACACCGCGAAGAACAGGCAAAGACGCCTGGAACCGAGAGGTTTCAGGCGTTTTTTTTTGCTTTTTTAACCGTGATTGGCTTTGGCTGGGTGCTTACTATGAATTCCAATGTTGCCGCGTTGAACAAACTGCAAACACTGATCGTGATCGGCAATGGCATGGTCGGACATCATTGTGTCGAGCAGCTCATCGAGCGCGGCGCCCTCGACCATTACCGCCTGCATGTCTTCAGCGAAGAGCCGATGCGCGCCTACGACCGGGTGCATCTGTCGGAGTATTTCGGCGGTCGCGATGCCGAGTCGCTGGCCCTGGGCGAAGCCTCTCTCTATCAGACGCCAGGCGTAACCCTGCATCTGGGCGTGCCGGTGCTGGAAATCGACCGAGCTCGACGCCAGGTGATCACTGCACAAGGTTGCGTCGCTTACGACAAACTGGTTCTGGCCACCGGTTCTTATCCGTTTGTGCCGCCTATTGAAGGTGCAGAAGGCGACTCGCGCCTGGTCTATCGCACCCTTGAAGACCTCGACGCGATTCGTACCGCGGCAGCCAATGCCAAGCGTGGCGTAGTAGTCGGTGGTGGCCTGCTCGGTCTGGAAGCCGCCAACGCCCTGAAAAGCCTCGGCCTGGAAGCCCATGTGGTGGAATTCGCCCCGCGCCTGATGCCGGTGCAGCTGGACGAGCAGGGTGGCTTGGCGCTGAAGGCGCAAATCGAGCGACTTGGCGTTGGCGTGCACCTGTCCCGTGGCACGCAGTCGATCAGCGCCGGCGAGCAGTACCGCTACCGGATGAATTTTGCCAATGAAGAATTCCTCGAAGCCGACCTGATCGTGTTCTCCGCCGGCATCCGCCCGCAGGATGCGCTGGCCCGCCAATGCGCGCTGGACATCGGGCCGCGTGGCGGCGTGGTGATTGACGATCAGTGCCTGACCAGCGATCCGAACATCTACGCCATCGGCGAGTGCGCTGCCTGGAATGGCAGCCTCTTCGGTCTGGTCGCCCCCGGCTATCAAATGGCCCGTGGCGTCGCGACGCTGCTGTGCAATCAAGTGGCGGAGCCGTTTCAGGGCGCCGACATGTCGACCAAGCTCAAACTGCTTGGCGTCGATGTCGGCTCCATCGGCGATGCTCACGCCCAAACGCCGGGTGCGCGCAGTTATCAGTTCATCGATGAAGCCACGGCCAGCTACCGTCGTCTGGTGGTAGATGCCGACAGCAAGCGCGTGCTCGGCGCGGTGTTGGTTGGCGACAACAGCTATTACGACACCCTGCTGCAATACATGCAGAACGGCATTGCCTTGCCGTCGGAACCGGCCAGCCTGATTCTGCCATCGTCCACCGGCGCGCCAACCCTGGGCCCAGGCGCGTTGCCTGAGTCGGCAACGGTGTGTTCTTGCCATAACGTCACCAAGGGTTCGATCTGCTCGGCCATCGACGGCGGCTGCACCGACCTGGGCCTGCTTAAGTCGCAGACCAAGGCTTGCACCGGTTGCGGCGGTTGCGCGGGGCTGCTCAAGCAAGTGTTCGAGCATGAACTGATTGCTCGTGGCGTCAGTGTCGACAAGAGCTTGTGCGAACACTTCGCCTACACCCGTCAGGAGCTTTATGCACTGGTGCGAGTAGAAGGGGTGATCACTTTCGAAGAACTGCTGGCCAAACACGGTCGTGGGCACACCGGTTGCGATGTGTGCAAACCGGCGGTGGGCTCGATCCTCGCCTCGTGCTGGAATCAGCCGATCATGGACGCCTCGCTGGTGCCGTTACAGGACACCAACGACACCTTCATGGCCAACATGCAGAAAAACGGCACCTATTCGGTGGTGCCGCGCATCGCCGGGGGTGAGATCACGGCCGACAAGTTGATCGCGATCGGCGTGGTGGCGAAGAAATACGACCTCTACACCAAAATCACCGGCGGCCAGCGGATCGACCTGTTCGGCGCGCAGTTGCATCAGTTGCCGGACATCTGGTCCGAGCTGATTGAGGCCGGTTTCGAAACCGGCCACGCCTACGGCAAATCGACCCGCACGGTGAAGTCTTGCGTGGGCAGCACCTGGTGCCGTTACGGCGTGCAGGACAGCGTCAAAATGGCCCTGACCCTCGAGGATCGCTACAAGGGCCTGCGCTCGCCACACAAGCTCAAATTCGCGGTCTCCGGTTGCACCCGTGAATGTGCCGAGGCACAAAGCAAGGACGTTGGCGTGATCGCCACCGAGAACGGCTGGAACCTCTATGTGGCCGGTAACGGCGGCATGCGCCCACGCCACGCCGAGCTGTTCGCCACCGATCTGGACGATGAAACCCTGATCCGTTACATCGACCGGTTCCTGATGTTCTACATCCGCACCGCCGACAAATTGCAGCGCACCTCGGTCTGGCGCGAAAGCCTGGAGGGCGGCCTGGATTACCTCAAGGACGTGATCATCAACGACAGCCTGGGGCTTGGCGCAGAACTTGAATCGCAGATGCAACTGGTGGTCAACCGCTACGAATGCGAATGGGCCAACGCCCTCAAGGATCCGGAAAAACTCAAGCGCTTCCGCACCTTCGTCAACGATCAACGCCCGGACCCGGACATCCACTTTGTTCAGGAACGCGGTCAACGCCGGCCGATCATGGCCGCCGAACTCAACCTTATCCCTGTCACCGAGGAGAATGCCTGATGAGCCAGTCCACTACCCAGCGTGTCGAAGCCCCTGAAATCGCGGCCAATGCTCAGGCCTGGCAGGCGGTGTGCAGTCAGCAGGATCTGGTCAGCAACTCCGGCGTCGTCGTCTGGCTCGACGGTGCGCAGGTGGCGCTGTTCTACCTGCCGCAGGCCGAGGGTCGCACCCTCTACGCCATCGACAACCATGATCCGCAATCCGGCGCGAACGTCATCGGTCGCGGACTGATCGGCAGCCTCAAGGGCGATCTGGTGGTGGCGTCGCCGATCTACAAGCAGCATTTCCGTCTTGAGGACGGCAGTTGCCTGGAGTACCCGGAACAGCGCCTGCGGGTCTGGCCGGTGCGCCTGAACGCCGGCGTCGTGGAAGTCGCGGCGGCTTGATTGCTGCCCTGAACCGTATCGGAGAACGTTGATGAAGACAGCCGCACAGTTGCTCAAACTGAAAATCGTACAAAACCAGCAGGTGCACAGCATCGCACCGGACCAGATGGTTCTCGATGCCCTGAAAATGATGGCCGAGAAAAACGTCGGCGCGTTGCCCGTCATTGAAGACGGGCAGGTGGTCGGCGTGATCAGCGAGCGCGACTATGCGCGCAAGGTGGTGCTACAGGGCCGTTCTTCAGTCGGTACGCCAGTGCGCGAGATCATGAGCGCGCCGGTGGTGACCGTCGACAGTCAGCAGAGCATCGAGCGCTGCATGGCGGTCATGACCGACAGTCATTTGCGCCATCTGCCCGTACTGGAGAGCGGCGAACTGATCGGTCTGTTGTCGATTGGCGATCTGGTCAAGGAAGCCATCGTCGAGCAGGCGGATTTGATTCGCCAGCTTGAGCACTACATTCGCGGGCATTGAGCCCGCGTATACCGCAGGTCGCAAAAAACGGTTTGAGTGGAAAAAAGCTTAAGTAACCGGTTGGAACAGTCGATAACCCCAACAGTTGACCATGCAAATGCCGCCAAGGGGATTCATCGAGTGTCCATAAAATTACGTTTGATCTTGTTGATCGGCACCAGTTTGCTCACGGCCCTGATCGTGAGCCTGGTCAGTTATCTGGGGAATATCCGGATGGCTGAAGCGGTGAGTGACAACGAGGTCAGCATGACCGCGCTGCGCAACCACCTCGAAGCCGACATGATGCATGATGCGCTGCGCGCGGATGTGCTGTCGGCGATGCTGGTCGGGTTGGGCAAAAGCACCAGCAGCAAGGCCGAGGTCCGTAGCTCCATCGATGAACATGCGGCGCATTTCCGTGAAGTGCTCGGTGATAACCTCAAGCTGCCGGTCAACGACACCCTCAAGGCAGCACTGGACAAGATCAAGCCCAGCCTTGATACGTACATCAGTGCCGCCGAACGCATTGTCGGGCTGGCGCTGGAAAACCCGGATACCGCACAGCAGCAACTCGGCACGTTCAATACCGCGTTCAGCCAGCTGGAAGACCAGATGGGCGCTCTCAGCGAGCTGATCGAAACCAACACTCAACAGACCAGCGCAGGCACTCAACAAGCCATCAGCAGTGCCAACTTCACCCTCGGCACCGTCCTCATCGCCAGTTTGTTACTGCTGCTCGCCCAAGGACGCTGGGTCATCCTGAGCATCATGGGGCCGTTGCAGATCGCCAGTCGCATTGCCGAGAGCATCGCCCATGGCAACTTGAGCGAACCTATTGTCGAACCCACCCGCATGGACGAAGCCAGCAACTTGATTCGCAGCCTGGCGATCATGCAGCGCGATCTGCGCGGCATGATCGAGGTGGTTCGCAGCAACGCCCATGGCGTCAGTGGCATGAGCCAGCAATTGAGCAGCGGCTGCCATCAGGTCGCGGGCAGCAGCCAGCAACAAAGCGTCGCCGCCAGCACCATGGCCGCAGCCGCCAGTGAGATGACCGCGAGCATCGAGGAAATCACCCGGCATGCCGAGCGCGCACTGGACATGGCCAACCAGGCCGAGGAACTGGCCAAGGACGGCGGTCGCGTGATCCATCAGGTGGTCAGCGACATGGACGGTATTGCGCGTTCGGCGCAGCAGTCGGCCCAGGTGATCCGCACCCTGGACAAAGAGTCTGAGGGGATTTTCAGCATCATTCAGGTGATCAAGGGCATCGCCGATCAAACCAACCTGCTGGCGCTTAACGCCGCCATCGAGGCCGCCCGCGCCGGTGAACAGGGCCGTGGTTTTGCCGTGGTGGCCGATGAGGTGCGCAGCCTGGCGGGCCGTACCAGCGCCTCCACCCAGGAAATCGCCGCCATGGTCGCGCGCATCCAGCAAAGTACCCGCGAGGCGGTCACCAGCATGGAAGCGGGCGTTGCACAGGTCGACAAAGGCATGGCGGTGACCGCCGATGTCGAGCGTGCCATCCGCGAAATCCTCCAGGCCACCCTCAACACCACTGAGTTGGTCAATGACATCAGCCGCACGATCGGTGAACAGAGCCTGGCCAGTAACGAAATCGCCCATCAGGTGGAAATGATTGCCGGCATGTCCGAAGGCAACAGCAAAGTCATCAACCAGACCGCCTCGACCACCGATGAGCTGTCCACCTTGGCGGGCCAGCTTTCGCAATCGGTGGATCGGTTTCGCCTTTGAAGCATTGGCTGGCCCTGTTCCTTGGGGCCAGTCAGCTCATCCAGTTGCCGCCATCGACGTTGTAAGTCTGCGCCACGATGTACTCGCTCTCGGCCGATGCCAAAAAAATCGCCATACCGACAAGATCATCTGCCGTGCCCAGGCGTCCGTAGGGTACTTCCTGACCCGCCAGCCTTTTCTTTTCCCCGAGCGGCCGGTTCTCATATTTGGCGAACAGCGCATCGACGCCATCCCAATGCTCGCCGTCCACCACGCCCGGCGCGATGGCGTTCACGTTGATGTTATGGGGAATGAGATTGAGACCGGCCGATTGCGTGAGGCTTATCACTGCGGCTTTGGTCGCGCAATACACCGCGACGAGCGCTTCACCGCGCCGACCGGCCTGACTGGCCATGTTGATGATCTTGCCGCCGTGGCCCTGGCGGATCATCTGTCTGGCCGCGGCCTGTAGCGTGAACAGAGTCCCGGACACGTTGATCGAGAACAGACGTTCGTAGCTGTCGCGAGAAATCTCCGCAATCGGCGCGAGATCAAACAGTGCCGCGTTGTTGATCAGGATATCGAGCTTGCCTGTGGTAGCGATGACCGCTGCGATAGCGCCTTCGATTGATTGCTGATCAGTCACGTCCATCTCGACCGCATAAGCATTCGGCCCCAGCTCGGCCGCGGTGGCTTGCGCCCGTTCCAGGTTGATGTCTGCAATCGCGACCGTAGCGCCTTCGCGGATATAGGCCTGCGCGAACGTTCTCCCGATGCCTCTGGCAGAACCGGTGATAAGGGCGCTTTTGCCTTCTAAACGTTTCATTGTTCCCATCCATTCATAAGAGCTATAGAGACGCCCCGTTGAGGGCATTAAAAGCGGTCGTCCGTCTGCAAAGAACCCAGTGGGAGCGGGCTTGCCCGCGAAGACGGCGTGTCAGACGACATCAATGTTGAATGTGCCGGCCTCTTCGCGGGCAAGCCCGCTCCCACAGTGATTGCGTCAAGTCGTTGCTACTTGGGATAACCAGCACGCTTCATCTCGCGTTCGGTGGTTTGCTGGGCCGAGGCCAGAGCCTGTTCCACCGGCATCTGCCCGGTAAGCGCCGCAGACATCAGCTTGCCGACCGACGTGCCGATGGCCTGGAACTCAGGAATGGTCACGTACTGAATACCGACGTAAGGCACGAGTTGGACTGACGGGTGCGCAGGGTCGGCGTGCTGCATCATTTTCAGCGTGACACTGGCGAAGGGCGCGGCCTGCAAGTAGGCATCGCTATAGGTGGACATCCGCGTGCCTGGCGGTACGTTGGTGATGCCATCCTTCTCGGCGACCAATTGGATGTACTCCTTGGAGGTCGCCCACGTCACAAAGGCTTTGGCGGCCTCCTTGTGTTTGGACGTCGCCGGGATGGCCAGCGACCAGGCATAGAGCCAGGACGAGCCCTTATCGGTGACTTGTGTGGGTGCTGCGACGAAACCGACATTGTCAGCCACTTTGCTTTGGGTTTTGTCGGTGATGAAAGAGCCGGCGACGCTGGCATCGACCCAAATCGCGCATTTGCCGCTGTTGAACAGCGCCAGCGTCTCGTTGAAACCATTGCTCGAAACCCCCGGCGGGCCGTACTGCTTGAGGGTGTTGACGTAGAAGTTGGCGGCGGCGGTCCATTGCGGCCCGGTGAGTTGCGGCTGCCACTGCTCGTTGAACCAGCGTGCACCGAAGGCGTTGGACATGGTGGTCAGCAGGGCCATGTTTTCACCCCAACCGGCCTTGCCGCGCAGGCACATTCCATACTGCTCTTTATCCGGCTGATGCAGCTTGCCGGCGAACTCGCCGAGCTGCGTCCAGGTCGGGTGCGCGGGCATCGTCAGGCCGGCGTCCTTGAACAGGTCGGTACGGTAATAGGTGATGGTGCTTTCGCCATAAAACGGCAGGGCGTAGAGGGTGTCGTTGACCGACAGTCCCTGACGAACCGAGGGGAAAATATCCTCGAGGTCATAGCTGGCGGGCAGGTCTTTTATCGGTTCCAGCCAATGCTTGGCGCCCCACAGCGGCGTTTCGTAAGTACCGATGGTGAGCACGTCGAATTGACCGCCCTGAGTGGCAATGTCAGTGGTCAGGCGCTGACGCAACACGTTCTCTTCGAGTACCACCCAGTTGAGCTTCACGTCAGGGTGCAGCTGTTCGAATGTTTTGGACAGCCGCTGCATGCGGATCATGTCGCTGTTGTTCACGGTGGCGATGGTCACCGTTTCGGCAGCCTGGCAGAGCAGGGCAGAGGACAGGCCGGCGGACAGAAAAAACGCGCTTGGAATGATCTTCATCGTGTTCTCCGCTCTGCGCCTTGGGCGGCAGAGGCTCTTATTGTTGTTGTAATCCACGGTGCGAGTCATTGCAGCAACGGGATGACCACAGGATTACAGCAACCCAAGCGGTGAACAAATGAACGGCATACGTGCCACTGATACTTTTTTAACCACGCAGGAGCATGGAAAAAAGTATCAGTGGCCGCCATACAGCGCGCTAGGCTTACTGTCTGTTTAGGGGGAGTCTGACAACAGCGCCGTAGAGTCTCGAAGCAGCTTCGACTCGTCCCGGGCTTCGCGGTAGCCTTGATAAAACCAACAAAAATGGAATCGCCAGGGTGATGAACCATCACGTAACCGCAGACAAGCCGCCAGCGCTTGAAGTCATTCTGAACGAGCCCCAGCAAAGCTTTCGTTGGTATGAGCATGACTATCCCTTCGACCTTGCTCGCTGGAACCATCATCCGGAATTCGAGATCCACCTGATCCGCGAAGGCAGCGGCCGGCTATTGGCCGGTGACTACATTGGCCTGTTCGAGGCCGGCCACGTCGCCCTGATCGGCCCCGGTCTGCCACACGACTGGATCAGCGATCTGGGCAAAGGGGAGGTGATTGCCGGCCGCGACGTCGTGTTGCAATTCGATGGTCAGATGCTGATGCAACTGCGCGACAAGATCCCTGAACTCAGCGAATTGCAAAACCTGTTTCGCCAAGCGGCCCAGGGCATCCAGTTTCACGGCATTACCCGCAAGAAAGCGGCCCGACTGCTGGAAGACATGGGCCAGTGCCAAGGATTGCAGCGATTGTGCCTGTTCCTGTCGTTGCTGCAGTTGCTGGCATCGGCCCCCGAAAGTGAAAGACAGACGCTTGCCAGCCTACAATATGCGCCGATGCTCGACGCATTGACGGCCCAGCGCATGAGCATTGTCTTCGACTACATCCTCAACGATCTCGCGGATGAGCTGCGGATGTCCGTCATCGCCCAGCGCCTGGACATGAATGAACCGGCTTTCTCCAAATTCTTCAAGCGCGCCACTGGCCATACCTTCGTCGACCTGACGCGCAAACTGAGAGTCCAGCGTGCCTGCCGTCTTCTGGCGCAAAGCAGTTTCAGCGTTGCCGATATCTGCTTTGAAGTGGGTTACGCCAACTTGTCGAATTTCAATCGGCATTTCCGGCATGAAATGCAAGAGACGCCTAGTCAGTATCGGCAGCGGTTGCAACGGGTGGTGGCGGTCAGTCATTGAAGGGCTGCGATCTTTTTGGGGCACAAAAGCCAACACCTATCTTGCGATAGGTAGCGTTTTCTGTGGCGCTGAAGTGTTAGGCTCGAAAGCGACCGGGTATTGGGGATCGCGCATCTCGAATTATTTTTCTCCAGTTCTTGACATGCCTTTCGAACCAGTCCAGAATTGCGTCCATTCCTGCTTAGGGAACACGAAAACCCCTTAGATTTCAAAGGGTTGGATACTAGATTAGAATCTTGTTTCCAGATATGAGTTTACACGTTTGATGTTGTGCTACTGACATCAGATGTTTGAGGCCGAATAGCAAAATGGTTATGCAGTGGATTGCAAATCCACCTACGCCGGTTCGATTCCGACTTCGGCCTCCACTTTAAACGAGCTCCGTAGATCCATGATCTACGGAGCTTTTTTATTTTCGCAACCTTGCAAGATTTAGTCTTGAAAAGGATCTTTGCGAACTTGCTTCACCGGGGCGGGATGTATATATTTCCACCTCTGTTGCACAAGCGTCAGAACTGCCAGATCGTTATTGGTCAGTCTTCAGACTGCTTTACCGCGCTACCGCCCGAATGGCGAAACTGGTAGACGCATGGGACTTAAAATCCCCCGCTCGTAAGGGCGTGCCGGTTCGATTCCGGCTTCGGGCACCATCTAAAATCAAGGGTTTGCGGGCGAAAGCTAATGCAAACCCTTGTTTGTTTCTGGTCCGCTATTTTGGAGTTGGTCCGCAATTCACTTGGTTGGCGAAGCTTTTTTGCCCTTGCGGTTGCGTATGATCTGGTGGACCAGTGGGCTGATTTGTTAGTCGTACTCATTTTCTTTGGTCATGGGGATTCCTCGCCCACCGACCGGCAGGCTTTATGATTTAATGGGAGTGATTCTTAAAAGGAGTGGTAGAAATTATGGAAAATGCATTTAGAAAGCCGCTGTTCGTAGTAGGGATGTCACTCTTTGTCTGCGGTTTGGGTGTTGAAAGCCCTGGACTCTGGATTCCGGGAGCCGCGTTTATGTTGATCGGATGGAGTCAGCGGAGTAAGTGAGCTCCACTGTAATGATCATGGCGTCACCCGTCGGCCCCAGATGCAAACAGGGCCATCCTCGGCGTCGTGGATTGAAAGGATGAACCAGCCCGATTCGTTCTGAAGCATCCCGCAGCGCTCCATCACTGCGTAGATGGCCTTGTCGCTCATTTCGTTTGTCCACTCGTTCATACAGCCTCCTTGGTTTCAGTTAGATCATGGGCATTTACAACCGTCATGCCGACGGCAGCGATTTTGTTTTCTGTGGGCATGGGGCGTCCTATGCCGGGTCATACCCGGGCGGTGCAAAGGTTGATTGAGGCGAGATCAACTACAGTTGATAGATCATTTAGAAGGAGGTGTGTATGAGCATCACCGTCTGCGTCGTATGTGGTGATAGCGCCGAGAAAGCTTATCCAGTAGGCAGTTTTGATGAGTTTAAATGTCCGAGCTGTGGCTACTACTCAGTCGATCGGCAGTTGATTGACGAGATGGAGGCGGCAGATCAGGTCTTTGACACTGAGCGTACGCAGCAATATTTGAGGATCCACTCTCGGCCGGGCCAAGTGCCTGCGATTACACGTGACGAGACTACAAAGCATCAATTAATTTTGGAGAGCACATGACAAAGGTGAGGGGTTGGTCAGGCTGCCACCTGCTGCTTTTCCTGGTGAAGCGCTCCCTGTACTGCTTCGACGACTCTCCGCAGATATGTAAACTTGTGGTTTTCCTCTTTGGCACGATCGCCAGCAGGGTAGTGCCACTCTTCGCCAAATAGCTCGGTCAGCAGGTCGCTGTGGTGCCAGCATTCTTTGGCCGATGCGATGTTGCGGGTGTTTCCCGGCAGCGATGGGCAGCAAGTAACCGATGCCGCCTTTTTGATTTGGCACCTGGGTGAGGCGACCATGCGATTGGCCATCTCTTGCGCGCCCGACGAGGGCCGGCGCCTGGTCGAGGCGTACAAGCGCATGTCGCTGGGTGAAATCATGGCACCGGCGACCATGAGTACCTTCAGCTCATAAAACAGCTACTTCTCCGTCCATTTCCCGCCACCGGTTTCGCAATCGATCTTGGCCTGCGGCAGGTTCTCGACGCTGTAGTAATACGTGATGACCTGGGCATTGTCGGGAATGTTCAGTGGTTTGCTGTTCTTGTCTTTGCTGATGGCTTGAGGGTTGGCCAGCGCCTCTGCAGTCAGTGTGCCCAGGCAGGTGGCCCGATAGTGATCGCCGCACTGCGCGACTTTTTTCTTGGTGCTGGTCAGCATTTCCTTGCTCTCATTGCTGCAGGACCAGTCAATAGAGTCCACAGGCATGCCTTCGTATTCATAGCAGGAGTGTGTTTCGATCACGGGAACTGAAGGGCTTTGGGACCGGGTTTTGACGTCGCCCCCTTGCGCCATCACCCACGTGGGACACAGGCAGACGATCAGAATCAGAAGAAGTCTGTTCATCGGTATTTCCTCCACCTATAGCGCCCCGTGTGGGGATCAAGGAGTCAGCTACACGAATGGCTGGCCGGTAAAACCACGCGGCAGTCTTTGCAAACCGGGCATTTCGATCAGCCGCTGAGTCCAGGCCGCGCGCCAGTCATTGGCGGTGTGGCTGGCTTTGGCCTTGCGTGCGGCCCGACGTGCAGCGTTGCGTTCGGCTTTGCGTGCTTCTTTGAACGCATCGGTATTGCGGCAGCTTCTGCATTTGACGCGGGTCAGTATGCTGCTTGAAGTCAGGTTGCTGCCTTTGTGTCCACAGGCCAGGTGCCCGCCGATTTTGAAGTGAGTGACCATGGGGTATCTCCTTCGTGATGTGTAATCGTTCGACAGGCGGGCGAGGGCGTTCGTTCGTTATATAGCAGGCAAAAAAAGGCCCGCATGCGGGCGGGCCAGGGGATTTCTTGAAAGGAGTGGGTGCACTGTAAAGGGGGAATTGTGAAGACGGTGTGAAATGGCAAAGGGCACAACAAAAAAAGCCCGGCAAACCTGGCCGGGTGGGTGTGTAGCGCAGACAGGAATAAGCCTGGTGACGATAATGTCACCGATCAGGCGTCCTGACTCGGGCTCTGTCCCTGGTTTGAGTACCTTGGTCGACTCATCTGAAACGAGGCAGCGGCGGCTCGACAGGTTTGAGTGAAGACAGCGCGCTGCGAATCTGCGGCGTGTCTTTCTCGATGTCATTCAGACGATCGCGAATCCTGAGGGCTGTCGGATGCCCCCCTTGATTATCGACCCAATCGGCGATTTCCTTGCACGCTGCGGCAAGGCGCGCCTGACGGGAGTCAAGCAGGGTGAGCAGGGTGGTGATGGACTCTTTCTCGGACATGACATACACCTCCGTTCAAAGAAATCGGGTAAAGGGCAACAAAAAGCCCGCGGGGAGCGAGCTTTCTGCCGATGGGTCGCTGATCCTTCAGCTCCTTTGAGTATAGACCCGGAAATAAAACAGGTCAGCTTCAGGCCTGCCGGGACTTTGGCGAGCTGACCGCGTTAAGCCGCCGACACTCGCGGGCGGCATCTTCTTCAAGATCGAAGCCGTCACCGATGAAGCCGCGAGTGCGGGTATCGGCGATGCGATACCAGACGGCAGCGTCGGGTGGTGGGTGATCGGGTTCTCCAGCCCGGCGACCATGAACAATGATCTTGTTGCAGCGTTTCACAACGAAAATGTCTTCCATGGCGTCACCGAAGCTATTCGTATTCAGATCAAGCATAGAAGCCCTTTGCAATCACGCAAAAAAAGGGCAGGTCAGTTCGTCGGTTTAGTTCGCCTCGAAGAGGTCTTACGGTGTTTCCGCCGTCTCGATAAGTTTATCCAGAAGCACTGCCAGCGCGACTTCTTCGGCCCTGAGCCTTTTACGCCCCCTCGATCGCGGCAGTTCGGATAATGCGCCCTGCATAAAACCATCGACCACCGCCGGGTGGATGTAGCACTTGCGGCAAACCGCCGGGGTATTGCCCAGTTGCCGGGCGACGCTCTTGACCATTTCCACCACATGCCGCTTCGCGTCGGCTTCCGATTCCCACTGCAACTTGCGCAGCACCGCCAACGCCAGCGCACTGCCGGCCCAGGTGCGGTAGTCCTTGGCGGTGAAATCGGCACCGGTCAGCGTCTGCAAGTAGGCGTTGACGTCGGAGGAACTGATGGTGTGCCGCTCGCCGTTTTCGTCCAGATACTGAAAGAGGTTTTGCCCGGGGATTTCCAGGCAACGCTTGATGATCCGCGCCAGCCGCCTGTCTTTTACGGTGATCTGGTGCTCGATGCCGCTCTTGCCACGAAACTGGAACAGGATCGCGCTGCCGTTGACCTCGACATGACGGTTGCGCAGGGTCGTCAGGCCATAGGAGCGATTGTCCCGGGCGTATTGCGTATTGCCGACCCGGATCAGCGTCGCATCGAGCAACGTAATCACCGTGGCCATGACTTTGTCGCGGCTGAAGCCGGGCGCGGCCAGCAGCGCTTCCAGCTGTTTACGCAGTTTCGGCAGGGCCAGGCCGAAGTCCCGCAAGCGCGAGTATTTGTCGGCATCGCGCACTTCCCGCCAGCGCGGGTGATAACGGTATTGCTTGCGGCCGCGAGCGTCGCGGCCGGTGGCTTGCAGATGACCGCGCGGGTCGGGGCAAATCCACACATCGGTGTAGGCGGGCGGCACCGCAAGTGCATTGATGCGTTTGACTTCATCCGGATCGGTAATGCGCTGACCCGCCGGGTCGAAGTAGCAAAACTTGCCACGCAGGATCTTGCGGCTGATGCCGGGCTGGCTGTCATCGACGTAATGCAGGTCGGACGGCAGAACATCAGGCAACGCGGTATCTGGCATGACGGGCAATCCTGGGCGACGAATCATGGGGCGTTAAGCCATTGACCGCGCACTGTTGCCGGGGTGCCTAAAGAGTGCCGACAGATTTTATGCCAGCACCGCCACCGCTTTGATTTGCGCCCAGAGTTGCTGTCCGGGGTGCACGCCCAATTGATCCCGCGAATAGCGGGTAATCCGCGCCAACAGCGGTGTACCGGCCGCGTTCAGGCGGATCAGTACGTGAGCGGCGTTATCGGCGCCGATTTCACTGATCACCGTGACCGGCAGACGATTGAGAATGCTGCTGTGCTCGACACCTTGCAGGCTCAGGCTGACATCCCGCGCCTGGACCTTGCAGCGCAGTGCCTGGCCTTCAGCCATCGGCGAATGGGCGACCCGAATGCTTAGCTCCGTGTTGGGCAGTTGCAAGGTCAACAACTGGTAGTCGGCGTCATAGGCGCTGACGTGCCCTTCGATCACCACGCCAGCGTCGTCGCCCAGCGCCAGCGGCAGATCGAGCCGGGCCAGGGTTTCGCCGATGGGGGCGCTGGCCAAAGCCTTGCCGTTGCTGAGCAGGACAAGGTGGTCGGCGAGCCGCGCGACTTCATCCTGGGAATGGCTGACGTACAGTACGGGGATGTCCAGTTCATCGTGCAGCCGTTGCAGGTAAGGCAGTATTTCGTTTTTACGCTGGGTATCGAGCGCCGCCAGCGGTTCGTCCATCAACAAGAGTTTCGGGCTGGTAAGCAGGGCGCGAGCGATGCCGATCCGCTGGCGTTCGCCGCCAGAAAGGTTCTGCGGATCACGGCCCAGCAAATGACCAATCCCCAGCAACTCGGTGGCATGGGTCATGTCGACCCGGCGCTGTTGGCGAGGGATGCGCCGGAGGCCGAACTCAAGATTGGCCCGCACCGACAGATGTGGAAAAAGGCTGGCTTCCTGGAAGACGTAACCCAAGGCGCGTTTATGTGGCGGGACGAAAATCCCTTTGTCACTGTCCTGCCAGACTTCATCGTTGACCTGAATAAAACCCTGCTCGGCCTGTTCCAGACCGGCGATGCAGCGCAGGCAGGTGGTTTTGCCCGAGCCGGAATGGCCGTACAGCGCCGTCACTCCGCGGCCGGGCAGTTGCAGGTCCACATCCAGGGAGAATCCCGAATAATTCAGTTTCAAGCGCGTATGAATCATCGATCAGCTCCAGACCGCTTTGGTTTTACGGCTGGAGTAGAGCGCCAGCAATACTGCAAAAGAAAACACCAACATCGCCCCGGCCAGCCAATGAGCCTGGGCGTATTCCATGGCTTCGACGTGATCGTAGATCTGCACCGAAACCACGCGGGTCTTGTCGGGAATGTTGCCGCCGATCATCAGCACCACACCAAACTCGCCGACGGTGTGGGCAAAACCGAGAATGGCCGCGGTGATGAAACCGGGGCGGGCCAGCGGCACAATCACGCTGAAGAACGTGTCCCAGGGATTGGCGCGCAAGGTGGCAGCCACTTCCAGTGGGCGAGTGCCGATGGCAGAAAAAGCATTTTGCAGTGGCTGGACCACGAACGGCATCGAGTACAGCACCGAGCCGATCACCAGCCCCGCAAAACTGAAGGTCAGGGTGCCAAGGCCCAGCGATTGGGTGAACTGACCGATCCAGCCGTTCGGGCCGAGCGCCAGCAACAAATAAAAGCCGATCACTGTGGGCGGTAGCACCAGGGGCAGGGCGACGATCGCCCCGACCGGGCCGCGCAGCCAGGAGCGGGTGCGCGACAGCCATAACGCAATCGGAGTGCCGATGACCAATAGGATCACGGTCGTCAGGGACGCCAGTTTGAGGGTCAGCCAGATGGCGGAATAATCGGCACTCGATAGCGTCATTTAGAGTTGGTAACCGTAGGATTTGATGACAGCGGCGGCTTTCGGACCTTTTAGGTAGTCAACCAGTGCCTTGGCGGCCGGGTTGTCCTTGCCCTTATTGAGGATCACCGCGTCTTGTTTGATCGGGTCATGCAGGTCGGTCGGAACGATCCAGGCCGAACCGTTGGTGACTTTGCCGTCTTTGTAGATCTGCGACAAGGCCACAAAACCGAGTTCGGCATTGCCGGTGGAGACGAATTGGTAGGCCTGGGTGATGTTCTGGCCTTCGACGATCTTGTCTTTGACCTTGTCGGTCAGGCCTTGCTTGGCCAGTACTTGAGTGGCGGCCAGGCCATACGGGGCAGCTTTCGGGTTGGCGATGGACAGATGCTGATACTGATTGTCGCTCAGCACCTTGCCCTTGGTGTCGACGTAACTGGCCTTGGCCGACCACAGCGCCAGAGTGCCGACGGCATAGGTGAAGCGTGAGCCTTTGACCGTGTCGCCTTCTGCCTCGAGTTTTTGCGGGGTGGTGTCGTCTGCCGAGAGGAGCACTTCGAACGGCGCGCCGTTCTTGATCTGGGTGTAGAACTGGCCGGTTGCACCAAAGGACGTGACCAATTTGTGCCCGGTGTCTTTCTCGAAATCGGCCGCGATGGCCTGAATCGGCGCAGTGAAGTTGGCGGCAACGGCGACCTGGACTTCATCCGCCTGGGCGGATCCGAAAGCGAACACGGTGAACAGGCACGCGGGGGCAAAACGTGAGGCACGAATGGTCATGAAACGGCTCCGTGGTAGGCGAGTTAAACGCTATATAGCGGAATATATAGCGGATTGCCTGTAAACGGAACTTGCCGAATGCAGAGAGCAGGCTGGCACCGGATTTGTGGTAAGGAGGGCTACTTGTGGCTAGAGGGGCTTCCTGTGGCGAGGGAGCCCCCTAGCCACAGGTTTTTGTTGGTCGCTGTTTAGCGATGAGTCAGTTTGGCCAACGCCTCATCCGCCAACCGCCGGGTCAACTCTGCCGAACTCATTTCAACGCCCAGCGTAAACGCCTGCCCCGCCCAAAGGTTGCTGAAATCCGCTTCCCCTTTGGCCCGCAACGGCATCAACGCACCGCCCGCCAAGGGAAAGGCCGGCGCTTTGTCACACATCGGCCCCAGTTCACGCATCACCCGATTAAGAATCCCGCGTGCCGGGCGCCCGGTGAAAATGTTGGTGACCGCCGTCTCGCTTTCCTTGGCCGTGCGCAACGCCTTCTGGTGAGACGCGCTGACCTTGGCCTCGGGCGTGAACAAATAAGCCGTACCCACCTGGACCGCCGAAGCGCCCAGCAGAAAAGCCGCCGCGACGCCCCGCGCATCTCCAATCCCGCCCGCTGCAATCACGGGCACGTTCACCGCATCGACGATCTGTGGCACCAGGGCAAAGGTCCCCACCTGGCTACTCAGGTCATCACTGAGGAACATCCCCCGGTGGCCGCCAGCTTCGTAACCCATGGCGATGATCGCGTCGCAACCATGCTGTTCCAGCCAGACGGCTTCTTCGACCGTAGTCGCCGAGGAAAGGATTTTCGCTCCGGTGGCTTTTACCCGATCCAACAGGGACTTTTCCGGCAGGCCGAAGTGAAAACTCACCACTTCAGGACGAAACTCTTCGAGCACTTCGCAGGCCGCATTATCGAACGGTGCACGATTGGACACCGGCGTCGGTGCGTCGAAATCGACACCCAATTCCCGATAGTACGGTTCCAGCAGGTTCTTCCAGTCCCGGGCACGTTGCTCATCGGGCGGTGGAGGTTGATGGCAGAAAAAATTGACGTTGAACGGGCGCTGGGTGTGTTGGCGAATCGTTTTCAGCTCCTCGCGCAACTGCTCGATGCTCAGCATCGCGGCGGGCATCGAGCCCAGGCCGCCAGCGTTGCTTGCCGCAATCACCATGGCCGACGTCGTCGCGCCAGCCAGAGGGGCCTGAATGATCGGCAGTTCGATCCCGAGCAGGTCAAGAATGCGGGTGTCTGGCCATTGACTCATGTGCAGTGTTCTCCGACATCGGTAGAGGCGAATTTGTATCAGTAATGACTGACGCAAGGCCAGTCGAGTTTGAGGATTGACTTAAAGTCGGCTACGGCGATGTGTTTTCATGTGTTATTCAACAGCACGACAACTGAGCGATTCCATCGGGAGGCAGTGATGTTCAAAGGCATTTTGATCGACAAGGACGACAGCAGTTACCGGGCCACCCTGCAAGAGATCAATGACGATCAATTGCCTGAAGGCGATGTGACCGTGCGTGTGGCGTACAGCACGCTGAACTTCAAGGATGGCCTGGCGATCACCGGCAGCAGCCCGGTGGTGCGCAAATTCCCGATGGTGCCGGGGATCGATCTGGCGGGCACTGTCGAAGTCAGCGGTCATCCGGACTACAAGGCCGGTGATCAAGTCCTGCTCAATGGCTGGGGCGCGGGCGAAGGACATTGGGGCGGATTGGCGCAGAAAGCTCGCCTGAATGGCGACTGGCTGATCCCGTTGCCCAAAGCATTCACCGCCGCGCAAGCGATGGCCATTGGCACGGCCGGTTACACGGCGATGCTGAGCATCCTGGCGCTGGAGCACAACGGCGTGAACCCCGACCAAGGCGAAGTGCTGGTGACGGGCGCCAACGGTGGCGTAGGCAGTTTCGCCATCACACTGCTGAGCAAACTCGGGTACCGCGTGGTGGCATCCACCGGTCGCACCGCCGAGCACGAATACCTCAAGCAACTGGGCGCCAGCGAAATCATCGACCGTGCCACGTTGTCGGAGCCGGGCAAACCGCTGACCAAGGAACGTTGGGCGGCGGTGATCGATTCGGTCGGCAGCCACACGCTGGCCAACGCTTGCGCAAGCACTCGGGCCAACGGCACCGTCGCCGCCTGCGGTCTGGCCCAAGGCATGGACTTTCCGGCCTCCGTCGCGCCGTTCATTTTGCGCGGTGTGACCCTGGCCGGCATCAACAGCGTGACCCAGCCCAAAGCCAAGCGGATAGTGGCCTGGAATCGCCTGGCCAAGGATCTGGACTTCGCCTTGCTGCCGCTGATCAGTCACGAAATCGGCTTGAGTGAAACCATCGATGCGGCGCGGCGTTTGCTCGCCGGCCAGTTGCGCGGCCGGGTAGTGGTCGACGTCAATCGTTGATCGTCTCGGCACACATCAGATAGAGAAGGAAGTATCAGTAATGGATGTAAAGCTGCGTGAAGTGCTGCCCTTTAGCGTCTCGGGTTTGCAGGTGCGAACCCTCAATGCCGCAGAACAGCAGCCCGATACCGCGCGTATCGGCCCTATGTGGGAACAATTTTTCGTTGAGGACGTTTTCGACAAGATCGCCGACAAACAGCCGGATTCCTTTATGTACGGCGTCTATTCCAACTACGAGTCCGACGCTTCTGGCCACTTCGATGTGACCGCGGGTGCAGCGGTCACCGCGCCCTCGGAGGACTTTGCGCAGATTCAAATTGAAGGTGGTGATTACCTGGTGTTCAGCGCCAAAGGGCCGATGCCCGACAGCGTCATTCAGACGTGGGGCCTGATCTGGGCTTACTTCGAGGATAACCCGCAGGTTCGCCGCAAGTTCGCCACGGATTTCGAGGTCTACACCGGCCCGGAGACCGTGGCGGTCTATATCGGCATTCAGGATTCAGCCGCGCTCTCGCGTTCAAGCAACTGACGCTTGCGCTCCACGCCCCAGCGATAGCCCGACAGGTTGCCATCGCTGCGCACCACTCGATGGCAAGGGATCGCCACCGCCAGGCTGTTCGCGCCACAGGCCTGGGCCACGGCGCGCACGGCTTTCGGTGCGCCGATGCGCTGAGCGATATCGGCATAACTGGCGGTGCTGCCGGCGGGAATCTCCCGTAGGGCTTGCCACACCCGCTCCTGAAACGCCGTGCCGCGTACGTCCAGCGGCAGGTCCAGGCCGAGGGCCGGGGCTTCGATAAAACCCACCACTTTGGCAATCAACTGCTCGAACTCATGATCGGCGCCAATCAGATTGGCGCGCCTAAACTTGTCCTGCAGATCACAGACCAATTGATGCGGGTCGTCCCCCAACAGAATCGCGCAGACGCCGCGCTCACTTTGCGCCACCAGAATCGCTCCCAGAGAACACTGGCCGACGGCAAAACGAATGTCGTTGTTCTGCCCGGCCGCCCGGTAATCGCCGGGCTTCATGCCCAGCAGTTGATCCGCTGCTTCATAGAAACGGCTGTTGGAGTTGAATCCTGCGTCATACAGCGCATCGGTGACCGTGCCTCCATCCGCCAGGCGTTCGCGAACTTTGCGTGAACGATGGGCGGTGGCGTAGCCCTTGGGCGTCAGACCGGTAATGGCCTTGAACACGCGATGGAAGTGGAAACTGCTCAGACCGGCAGCGTCCGCCAGTTCATTCAGCGCGGGCAAGGTCTCGGCGGATTCGATGTGACGGCATGCGGCGGCTACGGTCGTGGCGTGTTGTGCGGCGATGTCGCTTTGATCTTTCGCCGCTCGTTTGCTGGGGCGATAACCCGCCGCCTGAGCTTGTTCGGCGGTGTCGAAGAACTCGACATTCTGCGGCTTCGGCAAACGCGCCAGGCTGCTGGGGCGGCAGTAGATACCGGTGGTTTTCACCGCATACACAAACTGCCCGTCGGCGCGGGGATCGCGCGCGACCACGGCGGCCCAGCGAGGATCGTTTTCGGTGGCGATATTTTTCGAATGAGTTGTCATGGCTTCATGTCCGTTGACCCGTTTCATGCAGATTAACCAGCCGCCATAGACACCACACTCCGGGTCTTGCGGTCGAATTCAACGGTTTCATTCCGCGGTACGAAAGGTGAAGTTGATCCGCTGTTCGCCCAACTGAGGGTGATAACCCTCCTTGATCGGCAATACGCCGTGATAACGCAAACGATCGACGCCGCCCCAGACCACGATGTCGCCGTGCAACAGCGGCACGCGTTGGCTTTTGGCGCTGCGTTCGAAGCCACCGAACAGGAACGTCGCGGGCAATCCCAAGGACACCGACACGATAGGGGCTGCGTAGGAACCTTCATTCTTGTCCTGATGCAATGACATCCTGGCACCGGGAATATAGCGGTTGATCAGGCAGGAATCGGGTACGAAATCCGTAAACCCTGCCTCTCGCGCCGCCGCCTGCGCCAGCTCGAAAAACACCTCGGGCATTTCAGGCCAGGGCAGGCCGGTCTGCGGATCGTTGCGAGTGTACTTGTAGCCGCTGCGGTCGGTGGTCCAGCCCCAGGTGCCGCAACTGCTCAAGGCCACCGACATGGTAAAGCCGCCGGGTGTGACCATTTGCCGAAAGGGCGCCGCTGCCAGAACCGCCTCCAATGCCGGCAGTAACCGGTCAAGCCAGGGCAGGGCGAAGCCTCTAAGCACGCAGGATTGTTCGCCGATTTGCTCGCGCCGGGGTTGCTGCTCGGGTTCGACATCGGCAAACAAATCGAGGGTAATCGGGCTCATGGGGTCATAGCGCATCGTGAAAGATGATTCCAAGGGTATGCCGTTTTCCACTGTGCAGGCGACTCACCCCGTGACGCAGGGTCACTCGGTAATAGCCGCGAACGCCTTTTACCGGGCGCTGATTCACGGCAAAAATCAACGCATCGCCTTTCTTCAGACCGATGACTTGCGGGCGCGACTGCATCCGTGGGCGTTGTTCGGTCAGCACAAATTCACCGCCGGTGAAATCTTCCCCCGGTGCTGACAGAAGAATCGCCACTTGCAGCGGGAAAACGTGTTCGCCGTACAGATCCTGATGCAAACAGTTGTAGTCCTGCGGGCCATATTGCAGCAACAAAGGCGTGGGGCGCTCCTGACCGGCGGCATGACAGCGTTGCAAAAATGCTTCGTGCGATTCGGGGAAACGGGTCGGCAGGTCCATGCATTCGTACCAGCGATTGGCGATTGGAACCAGTCGAGGGTAGAGCGCGCTACGCAACCGGGCCACCGGATCCGGCAGCGGGTACTTGAAGTACTTGTACTCACCACGGCCAAAACCGTGGCGAGCCATCACCACTTTCGAGCGAAAGGGTTCGGGCCGGTCGTACAGGGCGCTTATTTCATCGCAGGTCTCAGGGCTTAAAAACGACCGGATTAGCGCGCAGCCATCCTGATCGAGTTGCTGCTCCAGTACGGTCCAGTCGAGGGCATCGTTTTGAATCGGGTCGGTAAACAAGGGTTCTGACTCCTTGACCAAAAGGTCGAGGCGGCCAGTTTAGTGAGCGTTGCGGGAGCAAGCACTCCGGCGCTTGCGGTCGAATTCGACAGGGGAGCAGACGTCCATGTTGTCGCTCCAGGTCGAATTACAGCGCTTTACTCACGCTGATCTCGCTGATGACATCCTCAGTCTGGCCATGAATAACGTCCAGAGCAGCCTTGGCTTCTTCTTCGGTGCCGTTTTCAAGCTGGGCGAATTCGAAGCGGCGCTCGCCGTTGAGTTTGTATTTGATGACGTACTTGGTCGTCTGGGCCACGGTCATACCTGCCTGTTTTGGTGTGGGCTCAGCTCAGTTTCGAGCTGGAGCGGCGGATGATCTTGATCGAGTGTGTCAGGGTCGGTTTGCGGGTCACGCTGATCGGCCGGCGATTGACCGTGTCGATGGTGATGTTCCAGAAACCGGTGCTCGGCGCGGTGATCCGGGCCGGGAAAGTGTCGAATGCGCCGCCGTGGTAGGTATGACGGCCGCCATTCTTGAAGCTGCGGAAGTTGGCGTCGTTCATCAAGCGGATGTTGCACATTTGGGAGCACTGGATGACGACGATGTCGTCTTCGTTGAGGTGCTCGCGCTGGTGGATAAATTTCATGGGGCGCCTCCAGAAGGGCTTTTTCTACAAAATCAAAACGATAGCATGGGCGATTGGCGCAGTTTATCAGCCCGAACAGGTTATTATCCGGCTGTCGAGGTCCGCTTTGACAATTAAAAACAGTTATTCGGAATTCTATGAGCGATAAAAGCAATGAGCCTCGGAGAAAAACAGTATTTGTGCTGTCGGAGGGTCTTTATCGGAGGTTATGTATGAAGTGGGGTGTTCTGGTCGTGCCGTTGGCGTTGGCAGTGGGTGGATGTGCGAGTGTCTCGGACATCAATGAGACACTGCCCACCATGAGTGTGATTTCAGGCAAGAAGCCCCATGAGTACGCGCAGTGCCTGGTCCAAAAGCTGGCCGATAGCCGTGGAGCCCTGCAAGTCGAGCCGCAGAAGGAGGGCGTGCGGGTTATCGTGCCGCAGAAGTTCTCGTCGGGGCCGGCAGCGGTGTTTGACATCGAAGACCGTTCCGGCGGCAGCAGCATCAAGCTGCATGAACGCATCTCCAATGTGCCTTTGCGCCCATGGGATGTGCGCAATGCCGCCACCGCGTGCATATCAGGCTGATAAACTACCCCCAGTCAGCATCGATGCCGTCAAAGTCGCGCTTTGACGGCATTGTCATTTCTGGAGTTGAGCATGAAGCGAGAGCAGGTGCGGGAGCGCCATGCAGAGGGTCATATCTCTGCCACCCACGTGATTCAGAACCCGGCGAATTCGGGGGAGTGGATCGTGTTTTTCAAGAAAAGCGCCGGGCGCAGTTTTTTTCTGGTGGATGACAACGATGAAGTCGAGTCCTTCAGTCGCCTCGACGATTTAATCGAGACCGTGCGCGGGCTCGGGATCAAATTCGCCGAAATTCATATGTAGGGCAAACGCAGAGCCTGTGGGAGCGTGGCTTGCCCGCGAAGAATGCACCGCGTTTTTTCAGGTATTTCGCGTCATCGTTCATCGCGGGCAAGCCACGCTCCCACAGGATTTGTGTGGCCCAGGTTGGAAGCACTACTTGCAGACCACCACCACGCTGCGGTTTTTGTAGTTGCCGACGTCGACGCCCAGGGTCTTGTCGCTTTCCTGGGGCGAAGGTGTGCCGTCGGTACCGACAATCCGATAACCGGTGCCGGCACAAGAGGCATCGGCTTTTTCGTAGCAGGTGGCCCAAGCGTTGGCTTCCCCGGAGCAGTCGATGCTCAGGCCTTGCTCGCCATTTTTCAGGTAAGTCGTTTCGGACGTGGCGCAGCCGCTCAAGGCCAGGACTGCAATCAGTGGCAATAATTTATTCATGTCGTGAGGGTCGTCTGTGATGGTGGCTAAATGCTGTGACCGCGGCCGCATCGAAAGGTTGTAGCGAATGGCCACTTCGTTGCAGATAATCACAAAAAAGCCCTGCACAAAGGCAGGGCTGTGTCATTTCAGGTTCAGCTCAAGGCTTGTCCTTGCCACGCCGCTTGGGGGCTGCGGGTTGATCTTGCAACACAGATGCCACTTCAATCGCCAGCGCTTCTGTCGGGAACGGCCCGGCAATATTCTCGCCGCCGGCGCTGTCTACCCACCACTGGCCGTCTTTTGCCTGATTGATCAGGTACCCGTTAACGCTTTTTGCTGCCGACATCTATCTGCCTCGTTGGCTGGTTCAATCGCGCAATGATAGCGCCAAATGCCCTCAACAGGTGCCGATGGTGTAGGGTGGGGCGGATTGTCTTTCGGATGATGGCCGCGCAGATCTGCCGATCTCTGCTATCTATAAGGGGTTGTGCAATGTATCTGCGGAACTATCCATCAGAATATTTCTCTATGATGGCATCGGTTAGCCAGCGCTGGGCATTGTAAGGTGCCTGCCGCCTGATTAGACTGCGCCGAAACTCGAACACACAGCCCTTTCAAGGACTTATATGATCAAGAAATGCTTGTTCCCAGCAGCCGGTTACGGTACTCGCTTCCTGCCAGCGACTAAAGCCATGCCCAAAGAAATGCTGCCGGTGGTAAACAAGCCACTGATCCAGTACGGCGTCGAAGAAGCACTGGACGCCGGGTTGACCGAAATCTCCATCGTCACCGGTCGCGGCAAGCGTGCTCTGGAAGACCACTTCGATATCAGCTACGAGCTGGAAAACCAGATCAAGGGCACCGACAAGGAAAAATACCTGGTCGGTATCCGTAAACTGCTCGACGAGTGCTCGTTCTCCTACACTCGTCAGACCGAAATGAAAGGCTTGGGCCACGCGATTCTGACGGGCCGTCCGCTGATCGGCGACGAACCTTTCGCCGTGGTACTGGCGGATGACTTGTGCGTCAACCTCGAAGGCGATGGCGTACTGACCCAGATGGTCAAGCTGTACAAGCAGTTCCGCTGCTCGATCGTGGCCATTCAGGAAGTCGATCCACAAGAAACCAACAAGTACGGCGTGATTGCCGGTGAGATGATCCGCGACGACATCTACCGCGTTCACAGCATGGTCGAGAAGCCAAAGCCTGAAGACGCACCGTCGAACCTGGCGATCATCGGCCGTTACATCCTGACTCCGGACATCTTCGACCTGATCGAACAAACCGAGCCAGGCAAGGGCGGCGAAATCCAGATCACCGACGCCCTGATGAAGCAGGCACAAAACGGCTGCGTCATGGCCTACAAGTTCAAAGGCAAGCGTTTCGACTGCGGTGGCGCCGAAGGCTACATCGACGCGACCAACTTCTGCTTCGAGAACTTCTATAAGACTGGTAAGGCTTACTGATAGCGGTCTGAGCTGCTTGACACAAACAAAAACCCCGACTCGTTCGGGGTTTTTTTTGTCTATTCAAAGGCAATTTGTTTCCGCCAAGAAATATATTTCCTGTTGCCCAATTGATTAGGCGTTGTCATTAATGAAATCGACTGGACCCCGGCAAGGGAGTGCCCAAGGTTTGGTCCGCGGCAGCATTGCTGAATGCCCCGTGAATTTTTTGGCGGTGACAGGGAGTTTGGCTATTGACGTTAATAAATGAGGCGATTCATAGCGGAGCAAGATCAAAACGTTGGTTAGGCCTAAGCGTGCTGATGCTGCCTGTATTGCTGGTGACAGTTGACAATACAGTGCTTGGATTCGCGCTACCAAAAATTGCGGAGGCCCTGCGTCCGAGCGCTAGCCAGCAGTTGTGGATGATCGATGCTTATTCGCTGGTATTGGCGGGATTGCTGGTGTCGATGGGTAGTCTGGGAGATCGAATCGGTCATCGTAAGTTGTTGTTGGTCGGGTCTTTGGGTTTTGCCATTGTGTCGGTGCTAACCGCGTATTCCGATACCGCCACGCAACTGATTGCCGGGCGAGCTTGTATGGGCGTTTTCGGGGCGATGCTAATGCCCTCAACGTTGGCGTTGATACGTTCGGTGTTCGAGGATCGAGAAGAACGCAGGCTAGCAGTCGCGATCTGGGCAACGACGTTGACGGTCGGCTCGGCACTCGGTCCTTTGGTGGGCGGGGTGTTGCTGGAATTCTTCAGTTGGGGGTCGATTTTTCTGTTGGCGGTGCCCGTGTTGGTGCCCCTGCTGGTATTGGGGCCATTGTTGTTGCCCGAATCCGAGCGAGATGCTTCAGGACCCTTGGATCCGATAAGCATCCTGCAATCGATGGCAGCCCTTGGTGCCATTGTCTATGGCATTAAACACAGCGCCAGTAATGGTATCGACTGGATGGCGCTTACAACATTTACAGTAGGCGCAGTTGCGGGCTGGATGTTCGTGCGTCGACAGTTACGTCTGCCAGTGCCGCTGATGGACCTGAGTCTGTTCCGCAGTGGCACCTTTAGCGGCTCTGTCGCGATCAATTTGATGAGTCTCGCGTTTCTCGTCGGCTTCGTATTCTTTACCACTCAGTTCCTGCAGATCGTTCTTCAGATGTCGCCCTTGAGTGCTAGCCTCGCGTTGGTCCCTGGTCAGATCATGGCGATCGTAGTGGGGATGGCGGTCGTGCCTGTCGCACAGCGATTACCGGTGCATGTGCTGATACCGATTTTGATGGCGTTTGCTGGAGCGGCGTTTTTGCTGGTCGCCAGCATGGGCAGTAGCCTGATCGTTCTAGTGGTGGCTTTTGCCTTGCTGAACATTGGCGTGGGTGCGATCGCAACGGTGTCCAATGATGTGATTTTGTCAGCCGCACCACCGGCAAAGGCGGGCGCTGCGTCAGCCATTAGCGAAACGGCCTATGAGGTGGGTGTGGTTTTGGGGACGACTGTGTTCGGCGGTGTCGTCACCGCCTACTATCGCGGTGCATTGCAGCTTCCGGGGTTTCTGAGCGAAGTGCAGATGATGCTGGCGAGTGAGACGCTGTCTGGCGCCCATCATGTGGCGGCAGACTTGTCGGGTGACCAGGCAAGGGAATTGATGACGCAGGCGGGAAGGGCATTCGAAGGTGGGATCGGTTTGGTTTCGTGGGTGACGTTCGGCCTGGCACTCATGGCGATTTTGATTGCTTGGCGCACTCTGCGGACACCGAAAGCGCAATCTGCAGAGGGGCATTGATCGAAAGCGAAGGTTGGGCCGCGCATCGCACGGCCCGAGGATTTCAGCGCAATGCTTGCTCAACGGCCGCCCGCAGGTATGCTGGTGGCCTGCCGAGGAGACAGAAATGGCCTACGATTTTGACCTATATGTGATTGGTGCCGGTTCCGGCGGTGTTCGGGCTGCGCGGTTTGCGGCCGGTTTTGGCGCGAAAGTCGCGGTGGCCGAGAGCCGCTATCTGGGTGGTACGTGTGTGAACGTCGGCTGCGTGCCGAAAAAATTGCTGGTCTACGGCGCGCACTTCGCCGAAGACTTCGAGCAGTCGCAAGGTTTCGGCTGGACTCCGGGTGAGGCGAAGTTCGACTGGGCGACGCTGATCGCCAACAAGGATCGCGAGATCAATCGCCTGAACGGCATCTATCGCAACCTGCTGGTCAACAGCGGCGTGACCTTGCATGAAGGTCACGCGAAAATCGTCGATCCGCATACCGTCGAGTTCGATGGCAAACGCTACACCGCCAAAAACATCCTGATCGCTACCGGTGGCTGGCCGCAGATCCCGGAGATTCCGGGGCAGGAGCACGCGATCAGTTCCAACCAGGCGTTCTTCCTTAAAGAGCTGCCCAAGCGTGTTCTGGTGGTCGGTGGTGGTTACATTGCGGTGGAGTTTGCCGGGATTTTCCACGGGCTCGGGGCCGAGACCACGTTGCTGTATCGCGGTGATCTGTTCCTGCGTGGTTTCGACGGTGCGGTGCGCAAACATCTGCAGGAAGAGCTGACCAAGCGCGGCATGAACCTGCAATTCAATGCCGACATCGAGCGTATCGACAAGCAAGCCGATGGCAGCCTGAAAGCAACCCTCAAGGATGGGCGCGAGCTGGAGGCGGACTGCGTGTTCTACGCCACCGGTCGGCGTCCGATGCTCGACAATCTGGGGCTGGAAAACACCGGCGTCAAACTCGACAAGAAAGGCTTTGTCGAGGTCGATGAGCAGTATCAAACCGCAGAGCCATCGATCCTGGCCCTTGGCGACGTGATCGGTCGGGTACAGCTCACGCCGGTCGCGCTGGCCGAAGGCATGGCCGTGGCGCGGCGTTTGTTCAAGCCCGAGCAGTATCGCCCGGTGGATTACAAGATGATCCCGACCGCCGTGTTCAGTTTGCCGAACATTGGCACTGTCGGCCTGACCGAAGAAGAGGCGCGAGAGGCCGGGCACGATGTGGTGATCTTCGAAAGCCGTTTCCGGCCGATGAAGCTGACCCTGACCGAGTGCCAGGAACGCACCTTGATGAAGCTGGTGGTGGACGCCAAGACCGACAAGGTCTTGGGCTGCCACATGGTCGGCCCGGATGCCGGTGAGATTGTTCAGGGGTTGGCGATTGCGCTGAAGGCGGGCGCGACCAAGCGTGATTTCGACGAAACCATCGGCGTGCATCCTACGGCCGCCGAAGAGTTCGTCACCATGCGTACACCGGTCGCGGGTTAATCGTCCTTACGCGAGGCTGATGGGGCTGGCGCTGTCGCAACGACAGCGCCCAGGCGCGCGCTTTCATCCAGGCTTGCCTGCAACTTGATCAGTTCAACTTCCAACGCTTTGTTGATGTGCGACTGTTCGTCGATGTTCTGCTTGAGTGACTGGCTTTCCAGCATGGCAATGCGCAAGCGTTCCTGGAGGAGGGTGCGCTCGCTGTCGATGCGGTTGACCTGTTCCAGCAGTTGATCCTGTCGGCTGTTGGTGTGCTTGAGTTGCTCTTGCGACAGGCTCAGTTCCCGCAGCGTTCCGCGGTTTTCCGTCAGTAAACGCTCGTTGTCGCGATGCAGTTGGGTGATTTCATCTTGGCGAACCAGTGCGCTTTGCTGCGCCTGACGCAACTCCATCTGAATCTGCTGCACCTGGCCTTCGTGGCGGCGCTGCTCCTGCTCGCGTTGGTCTTTGACGGCGTTGCGGTAGTGTTCCAGTGCCTCGCGAGCGTGCAGGTGCTTTTCTTCCAGCGAGCGGATCTGCTCGTCCTTGTCCTGCAAGCGTAATTCGAAATCTGCCAACGCCTGATTCAGTCCGGCGTTGCGGGTTTGCTCTGTTTGCAGCATGGAGCGAGTGTCATGCAACTCTGCAGATTCCTGGGTCAGCGCCAGGCTTTGAATTTCGTATTGCTGGTGCAATTCGGTATTGGCCTCGCGGGCCTCGTGCAGTTGGGTTTCCAGCTCTTTTCGTTGTTGCTCGAACTGTGCGCGTGCCTGGTCGATAGGCTCTTGCGCCTGTTCTTTCAGGCGTTGCGCCAGCCGCGCCACTAGGGCTGAAAGCTCATCATCGATCGGTTCGCAAGGTGCTTGCGCAGGTTCGGCGCCGTCATCGAGTTCCTTCAGATAGCGATGGATTGTGGTTTTTGAGCCGGTATTGCCCATCTCGATCCGCACCGCGTCGATACTCGGGTGTTCGCCCCGGGCGAGGATTGCTGAGCGTGCCGCCTGCACCAGTGCCTTGTTTACGCCGCCACGTGCCATGTGTTCTCCTACGATTTGATACTGTGGTACGTACCACTAATATACGCAATGTACCATGATACGGATAAAGTTAGAATCATGTGATTTATCATACGGGATATACTGGTATTACCCCGTGTGATGCGCTGTAATCCGGGTTTCACCCGCCACAGCGGTACGTTTTCGAGAACCGAGCCCATGACCGAGCTGGATCGCTACCTGCAAGCCGCCACACGCGACAACACCCGTCGCAGCTATCGCGCGGCCATCGAGCATTTCGAAGTCAGTTGGGGCGGGTTCCTGCCGGCGACCGGCGATAGCGTGGCGCGCTATCTCGTGGCCCACGCAGGCGTACTGTCGATTAACACCTTGAAGTTGCGTTTGTCCGCGTTGGCGCAGTGGCACAACAGTCAGGGGTTCGCTGATCCCACCAAGGCGCCCGTAGTGCGCAAAGTGTTCAAGGGCATTCGCGCGCTGCACCCGGCGCAGGAGAAACAGGCCGAGCCGTTGCAGCTTCAGCATCTGGAGCAAGTGGTGGCCTGGCTGGAGCAGGAGGCGCAAACCGCCAAGGCGCAGGGCGATCAGCCGGGATTGCTGCGGGCCAGGCGCGACACGGCGTTGATCCTGCTGGGCTTCTGGCGTGGTTTCCGCAGCGATGAGTTGTGCCGGGTACAGATTGAACATGTGCGGGCCAGCGCCGGCTCAGGCATCACCCTCTACTTGCCTCGCAGCAAGAGCGATCGCGAAAACCTCGGCCAGACGTACCAGACGCCAGCCTTGCAGCGCCTGTGTCCGGTGCAGGCCTATATCGAATGGATCACTGAAGCGGCGTTGGTCCGCGGGCCGGTGTTCCGGGGTATCGATCGCTGGGGCCATTTGAGCGAGGAGGGCTTGCACGCCAATAGTGTGATCCCGTTGTTGCGCCAGGCCTTGGAGCGCGCCGGCATTCCGGCCGAGCACTACACCAGTCACTCCTTGCGGCGTGGCTTTGCGACCTGGGCTCATCAGAGCGGTTGGGATTTGAAGTCGTTGATGAATTACGTGGGCTGGAAGGATATGAAGTCCGCCATGCGCTATGTTGAAGCCAGCCCGTTTCTCGGTATGACCCGAATCGCTGAAAAGCCGTTGGCGCCGTAGATCACGTTTTCTTCTATTAATACTGTCGGTTAATAGCGAAAACCAATCAGCAGCATCAGGTTTGCCAATGAGCCAGCCGGCGATCGACTGGGTAGGATTCACCCCATCAACTTCTTAACCCCTGACGGAGAGTCATCGATGCCTATCATCAACAGCCAAGTTAAACCGTTCAAAGCTGACGCCTTCAAAAATGGCGACTTCGTAAAAGTGTCGGACGCTGACCTGAAAGGCAAGTGGTCTGTCGTGTTCTTCTACCCAGCTGACTTCACCTTCGTTTGCCCGACCGAACTGGAAGACCTGGCTGACAACTACGCCGAGTTCCAGAAGCTGGGCGTCGAAATCTACAGCGTTTCCACCGATACCCACTTTGCCCACGCTGCCTGGCACAACACTTCGCCAGCCATCGGCAAAATCCAGTACACCATGATCGGCGACCCGACTCACGCTATCTCCCGCAACTTCGATGTGCTGATCGAAGAAGCGGGTCTGGCTGACCGTGGCACCTTCGTGATCAACCCGGAAGGCCAGATCAAAATCGTTGAACTCAACGACGGCGGTGTAGGTCGTGACGCTTCCGAGCTGCTGCGCAAAATCAAGGCTGCTCAGTACGTTGCTGCTCACCCAGGCCAGGTTTGCCCAGCCAAGTGGAAAGAAGGCGAGGCCACTCTGGCTCCGTCCCTGGACCTGGTCGGCAAGATCTAAGTCTGTGACGCGCTTCATCAGGGCGGCACTCCGCACCTCCTAAGTAAGCTGCACCGCCCTCAAAAAACGCCCGGGCGAGATTCGCTCGGGCGTTTTTTTTCGACTTCTTTTTATCAAATACATGGAAATCGCCCGTATGTTGGACGCCAATCTTAAAGCCCAGTTGAAATCGTACCTGGAACGGGTCACCCAGCCGATCGAGATCGTTGCCTCCCTCGACGACGGTGCGAAATCCCAGGAAATGCTCGCATTACTCAAAGACGTTGCCAGTCTTTCCACCCAGATTACGTTGCTCGACAACGGTAACGATGCGCGTAAACCATCGTTCTCGATCAACCGCCCAGGCGCCGATATCAGCCTGCGTTTTGCCGGCATCCCGATGGGCCACGAATTCACTTCGCTGGTGCTGGCCCTGCTGCAAGTCGGTGGCCACCCTTCGAAGGCCAGTATCGAAGTGATCGAACAGATCCGCTCGCTCAAAGGCGAGTTCAACTTCGAGACTTACTTCTCGCTGTCGTGCCAGAACTGCCCGGACGTGGTCCAGGCCTTGAACCTGATGGCTGTGCTGAACCCGAACATTCGCCACGTCGCCATAGACGGCGCGCTGTTTCAGGCTGAAGTCGACGAGCGCCAGATCATGGCCGTCCCAAGCATTTACCTGAACGGCGTTAACTTCGGCCAGGGCCGCATGGGTCTGGAAGAAATGCTCGCCAAGATCGACACCAGTGGCATCGAGCGTCAGGCCGAGAAAATCAGCGCCAAAGAAGCCTTTGACGTGCTGGTCGTCGGCGGTGGCCCGGCCGGTGCTTCGGCGGCGATCTACGCTGCTCGTAAAGGCATTCGCACCGGTGTGGCGGCGGAACGTTTTGGTGGTCAGGTGCTCGACACCATGGCCATCGAGAACTTCATCTCGGTGCAGGAAACCGAAGGGCCGAAACTGGCCGTGGCGCTTGAAGAACACGTCAAGCAGTACGACGTGGACATCATGAACCTGCAACGCGCCGACAAACTGGTACCGGGTAAAAATGGCGAACTGCACGAAATCCATTTCGCCAGCGGCGCCTCCTTGAAAGCCAGGACCGTAATTTTGGCGACCGGTGCCCGGTGGCGTGAAATGAACGTTCCCGGTGAGCAGCAATACCGCAACAAAGGCGTGGCGTACTGCCCGCACTGTGACGGTCCTCTGTTCAAAGGCAAGCGTGTGGCGGTGATCGGCGGCGGTAACTCCGGCGTCGAAGCGGCTATCGACCTGGCCGGTATCGTGTCTCACGTGACCCTGTTGGAGTTCGACGTACAACTGCGCGCCGATGCGGTGTTGCAGCGCAAGTTGCACAGCCTGCCGAACGTTACGGTGATCACCAGTGCGCAAACCACTGAAGTGACCGGCGATGGCCAAAAGGTCAACGGCCTGCGCTACAAGGATCGCCAGTCGGACGAATTGCGCACGGTCGAGCTGGAAGGGATCTTCGTGCAGATCGGTCTGTTGCCTAACACCGATTGGCTCAAAGGCACCATCGAGCTGTCGCCGCGCGGCGAGATCATCGTCGATGCCCGCGGTGAAACGTCGATGCCTGGCGTGTTCGCGGCCGGTGACGTGACCACCGTGCCGTACAAGCAGATCGTGATTGCGGTAGGCGAGGGCGCCAAGGCTTCCCTGAGCGCATTCGATCATTTGATCCGTACCTCGGCACCGGCATAAACGCTGACGCTGAAAACACAAAACCCCGTGAGTGATCATGGGGTTTTTTGTGTCTTGCACTGATCGTTCCCTCGCTCTGCGTGGGAATGCAGCCCGGGACGCTCCGCGTCCCAAAAGCGTGACGCAGAGCGTCACAGGAGGCGTTACCACGCAGAGCGTGGGAACGATCAAGGCTGCGATTTTTTTACATCGGTGCAGGCTGAATAATTTCGACCCAGTAACCATCCGGATCCTTGATGAAGGCCAGGCTCTTCATGCGACCGTCGTTCAGGCGTTTCTGGAAATCGCAGCCCAGCGCTTCGAAGCGTTCGCACGCCGCGCGAATATCTGGCACCGAAATGCAGATATGGCCGAAGCCGCGTGGGTCGGTGTTGCCATTGTGGTAGGCGAATTCGGTGTCGTTCTCGGTACCGTGGTTGTGAGTCAGTTCGAGAATGCCGGGGATCGATTTCATCCACTCGGTGCGAGCCGCGGCATCGGCCGGGATCTGGTTTTTATCGACCAGCGCCAGGAAATACAAGCTGAACTCGGCTTCCGGAAAATCGCGTTTTTCCACCAGCGAGAACCCCAGGACGCGGGTGTAGAAATCCAGCGACTGGGTGATGTCCTTGACCCGCAACATGGTGTGGTTGAAAACGAACTTCTGGGTGGCGGTGTCGGGTTGGGCGGTCACACCTGGAAATGTATTGAGTTCGTGCAGGCTCATGGGCCCTCCGGAAATAAGTGGGGCTAAGTATGTTCTCAATGATACGCAAGGGCTCCGGCATCGCCAAACCAAAACCGCAGGCTTGCCTGACAGCCGGGTGAGGCTCAGACTTTACGGCTCAATTTGTGAGTGTTCATTGCAATGACCCGATTCTGTCAATTGATGTTCGTCCTGATGTGTCTGCTTTCAGGTGTTACCCCCGCTCATGCAGAGGCTCCGGTAGTGACCTGGCCAAGTGGATGGACCGTCGAGGTCATTCCGCAAGACGAAGTCAAACCGCAGGTTTCCCGGCAACGCGCGGTAAAAAACGATCAGGAAGGTACACCGGTGATGGTGATGGAGTTGACCATGACTCAAGTGGAAAGTGGTCACCAGGTGAATCTGGAAGGCGTGCTGCTGGAAATGCGCAAGTCGGTGCAAAAGGATTTTTTCGAGGGTGGGTATCAGAGCGTTTGCACTAAAATTCACCCGACTACCTTGAGCCGATTATCGGCGCTGGAAACTACCTGCACGATTACGCAGAACGGTCGACATGTGCTGTCTCAAACATTGGTCGCTGCGGTAGACGCCGATAACGCCTATGTTCTTTCCTATGCGGGACAGGCCGAGGTTTATAAGGCAAGTCAGGACGACATAGCGGCGGCTCGAAACAGCTTGAAACTTTAGTTTAAGGTTTGCGTATCAGTAGATTTCAGCGTGTTCGGCATTTTTTAGATAGCCAAAGGGATTAAGCATAAAGTGGGTCGGTATATAACGAGTTGATCGGCGACTATCGTTGCATTTAGACACCATCCATGAAAAAGCCCTGCATAGGCAGGGCTTTTTTTATGATCGCGAGTGCTTAGCCACGCAGCCAGGAATCAACGGTGGCAGCACCGTATTGTTCCTTCCAGGCTTTCAGGCCGCGGTGGTTGCCACCCTTGGTTTCAATCAGTTCACCGGTGTGCGGGTTCTGATAGACCTTGACCACGCGAGCGCGGCGGGTTTTAGGCGCTGTTGCCTGCTGCAGGCCGGATTTCGCCGGGTTCGGATCGAGGATGGCGATGATGTCGCGCAAGCTCTTGCCGTAGGTTTTCATCAGCCCCTGGAGCTTTTCTTCGAATTCGATTTCTTTCTTGAGCCCGGCATCGTTCTTCAGCGATTCCAACTGCTTGAGCTGTTCTTGAAGGGCCTTTTCAGCTGCACGGAATTCAGCGAGTCTGGACAATATCTTTACTCCAATAGTGTGTTTGGCTGATACCAACCGCAAACAAAGCTATAAGCCAAGAGCCTTGAAGCGACTCGGTGATAATGGCTCACCTGCGAGTTCTGCACAGGTATGAAAAATTGTAGTAGTTAATTGGCCAAGAGTAAATCCTGACTTTTTCTTCATGTAACGAGAGTAGTCTTTTGATTCAATCTGGTGCGTATCGATCATGATCTCGGTGCTTAAAGTGGTTAGTTAATGATCACTTAATGCTCTAATGAAATCGGCACCGGGCATCGGCCGGCCAAACAGATAACCTTACAGGAAGTTCACGCCGTGGGCCGTCAGATAGTCACTTTGTTCCGTAGTTTCCACACCTTCGGCGACGATACCCAGGTCGAGTTTGGCCGAGAGCTCGATGATGCTGTCCAGAATGTGCCGGGAGAGGCGTCGACACCGATCATGGCGACAAAGCTCTGGTCGATTTTCAGGAAGTTCAGCTCCAGTACCAGGTTGATGCTACCCGGGGCGAAAACGCTGAGGAACTCACGACAGTCCTCGACCAGCTCCAGATCCCGGCAGTGACTGGCGGTGATGTTGATGCCAATGTGAAACGGCCGCTCTCAAAGGCTGGCAGGACGATGTGCCTCCTTAAAGAGTTCAGCCATGATAGTTGGCTGACAGCACTTACGCTGTTCAATGACCATTCAGGCTCGAAGCCAGTTTGATAAAGGCCAGTGTCGCAGGTGATGACTGACGCTGATCAAGCACCGCCAGACCGACCTGGCGGCTGACCGGTGGCGACAGCGGTTTTTTCACGTAGCGGTAGTCGTTGTCGTCAGGCAATGAGCCTTCGGCAACAACGGTCAGGGCATCGCCACGGCCGACGGTGTCCAGCGTGCTGAGCAACTGCGAGCAGCGATAGCGAATGTTCGGCGTCAACCGCGCCGCATTGAACAAGCGCGACACCAGTTCCGAAGAGCCTGCTTCGGTCAGCACAAAAGGGTCGTGGCATAAATCGCTCAGGCTCAAGCTGTCGCGGCCGGCCAACACATGATTGGCAGGCAGCAGCGCGACCATTTGGTCTTCGATCAGCATAAAAGTGTCGAAACGTTCCTGGGGCAACACCACGAAGCCGATATCGATACGCCGTTCTTCCAGCCACTGGATCACCTGGCGATCCGGCCCTTCGTCGATATGAACCTCGATACCCGGGTGTGCTGCGCGGTAATGCTGCAGGATCCTCGGCAGCAATTTGATCGATGAGGTCGGGCCGAACGAGCCGATGCGCAGGGTGCCACGTTTCATTCCACGAGCATCGGCCGCTTCCTGGCGCAACGTGTTGGCCAGCCCGAGCATCGCCCGAGCGCGCAGCAATAGCTGTTGGCCGATGTCACTCAGCTCGACCTGGGACTGATGCCGACGCAGCAGTTCTACGCCCAATTCCTGTTCCAGCGATTTAAGCGCGTGAGAGACCGCGGATTGGGAAATCTCCAAACGATTGGCCGCCGCCGTGAAGCCGCGCAGTTCGGCCACCAGCGAGAAAATCTCGAGTTGAGTCAGGGTCATGAGTATTTACTCATTTTACGATGATCGGGGATTAGTCGAATGATACGTCATGTGCCCGATTTCTGATGGTGGAGACTTATGACTACGTGTGAACAGACCCTGGCGAATTCCTCGGATGTACCGGTTTATCTAAAACTGGCAGCGGTCACCATGATCTGGGGCGGGACGTTTGTCGCCGGGCGGTTCCTGGCCGACAGCCTCAGTCCGTTATTGGCCGCGAGCCTGCGGTTCTTGCTGGCGAGCGTGGCGTTGCTGCTATTTCTGTTGTTGGCGCGCGTGCCTTTAGTGCGACCCAGCCCTCGGCAATGGCTGCAACTGACGCTGCTGGGTTTTTTCGGGATCTTCTTCTACAACCTGTGCTTCTTTTATGGGCTGCATTACATCAACGCATCACGGGCGTCGTTGATCGTAGCGTTGAATCCGGCGGTGATCGGCCTGGCGTCGTGGCTGTTGTTCAAGGAGCGACTGAGCGGGGCGAAAGTGGCGGGTATCGCGATCTGCATTGCCGGCGCCAGTCTGGTGATCGTCAGCCGCAATCCGCAATTGTTGGCCGGTGGTACTGACGCCTGGATCGGCGATCTGTTGATCTTCGGCTGTGTGCTCGGCTGGGGCATTTATTCGCTGTTCTCCAAAGGCTTGAATCAGACGCTGGGGCCGGTGCAGACGGTGACGTACTCAATTCTGCTGGGCACGCTGATGCTCTGGGTGACCAGTGCCGTGCGTGGCGAGCTGAGTGTCGCGGCGCTGGCCGAACTCGGCACGCAACAATGGTTGAGCCTGATGTACTTGGGCGTGCTGGGTTCGGCATTGGCTTATATTGGTTATTACGACGGTATCCGCAAAATCGGTGCGACACGTTCGGGGGTGTTTATCGCCTTGAACCCGCTGACCGCCGTTCTTTTTGGCGCGTTGTTGCTGGGTGAGCAATTGACCCTGGTGATGTGCCTGGGCGGTGGGCTGATCCTGGCGGGGATTTTTCTGTGCAACAAACCGCTTGCACAGGCTGCGAAAAGGGGGATTTTATAAGAAGGATGGACAACTTATTTACGCTGTGTAGAATCGGGTTACGCATATAAGAATAATCGTCTTCTGGCAGCAGAAGCCTCGCCCGTAAGAGCCTTGGGTCGACAATGAAGATATTTGGGTTTCAATTGATCTACGGTGATTTCCTCGCCCGCAGCGTGCGGGGCATCTCCTGCGCGCCACCCGCCGGTCTCAGCATTGCTAGCAACTAACGATCCGTTAATTGATAAGAAATGATGAGGCGCCAAAATGGCAGATTTATACGAAAACCCAATGGGCCTGATGGGCTTTGAGTTCATCGAATTCGCATCGCCGACCCCTAACACCCTGGAGCCGATCTTCGAGATCATGGGCTTCAGCAAGGTCGCGACCCACCGTTCCAAAGACGTGCACCTGTATCGCCAGGGCGCGATCAACCTGATCCTCAACAACGAACCCAACAGCGTGGCGTCGTATTTCGCGGCCGAGCACGGTCCGTCGGTGTGCGGCATGGCGTTCCGCGTCAAGGATTCGCAAAAGGCTTACAAACGTGCCCTGGAACTCGGCGCCCAACCGATCCACATCGAAACCGGCCCGATGGAACTGCACCTGCCAGCGATCAAAGGCATCGGCGGCGCGCCGCTGTACCTGATCGACCGTTTTGGCGAAGGCAGCTCGATCTATGACATCGACTTCGTGTTCATCGAAGGCGTTGACCGCAACCCGGTCGGGGCCGGCCTGAAGATCATCGATCACCTGACCCACAACGTGTATCGCGGTCGCATGGCCTACTGGGCCAACTTCTACGAGAAGCTGTTCAACTTCCGTGAAATCCGCTACTTCGACATCAAAGGCGAATACACCGGCCTGACCTCCAAGGCCATGACTGCCCCGGACGGCATGATCCGTATCCCGCTGAACGAAGAGTCGTCCAAGGGGGCCGGGCAGATCGAAGAATTCCTGATGCAGTTCAACGGCGAGGGCATCCAGCATGTGGCATTCCTCAGCGATGACCTGATCAAGACCTGGGATCACTTGAAAAGCATCGGCATGCGTTTCATGACGCCGCCGCCGGACACCTACTATGAAATGCTCGAAGGCCGTCTGCCGAACCACGGCGAGCCGGTCAACGAATTGCAAGCGCGGGGCATTTTGCTGGATGGTTCGTCCGAGTCGGGCGACAAGCGTCTGCTGCTGCAGATCTTCTCGGAAACCCTGATGGGCCCGGTGTTCTTCGAATTCATCCAGCGTAAAGGCGACGATGGTTTCGGTGAAGGCAACTTCAAGGCGCTGTTCGAATCCATCGAGCGTGATCAGGTTCGTCGGGGTGTGCTCTCCACCGATTAACCTGTTTCAGGCGTGAGAAAGCCCGGTCAGCAGCAATGTTGGCCGGGCTTTTTTTGGATCATGCAATTACATCGGCCGGCGTCGTTGCCGGACCAAATGCTTGAACCCTTCAAACACCAACACCAACACCGCCAACCAGATCGGAATATAAGTCAGCCATTCGCCGGCCTTGATACTTTCCCCCAGCAGCAACGCCACGCCGAGCAACAGCACCGGCTCGACGTAACTCAGCAACCCGAACAGGCTGAACGGCAGCAGCCGGCTGGCAATGATGTAGACCACCAGCGCCGAAGCGCTGATCACGCCGAGCAGCGGAATCAGCAGCGACAGCCACGGATACTGGTCGAAAACGCCAAAACCTTGCTCACCGCCCTGCACGAACCAGAACGCCACCGGCAGCATCAACGCCATGTCCAGCCAGAGCCCGCCAAGGTTGTCCGTCGCCAGGCGTTTGCGCAGGATGAAATAAATCGGATAACCGACCACCACCAGCAAGGTCGCCCAGGAAAAACCGCCGACCTGATACAGCTCGTTGAGCACACCGAGGCTGGCGAAGAACACGGCTATTTTCTGCAGATAGGAAAGGCGCTCGCCATAGACGATTCGCCCGGTCAGGACCATGGACAGCGGCAACAGGAAATACCCCAGCGACACGTCAAGGCTATAACCATTGAGCGGTGCCCACATGAACAACCAGAGTTGCAGGCCCAGCAGCACTGCCGAGCCAATCAGCCCGACAATCAGCTTCGGCTTGCCGGCCAGCCGCCGAACAATCTCGACCACGCGCGTCCATTCACCGGACACCACCATGAACACAGTCATGCACGGCGCGGTCAGCAGCATCCGCCAACCGAAAATCTCCACGCCGCTCAAGGGTGAGAGCAACGAGGTGTAGTAATACATGACGGCAAACAACACCGAGGCCGAAACCGATAAAGCGATACCTTTAGACAAACTGCCCTCGCGAGGTTGAACGTGAAACGGGTGCGGAGGATACGTGGTTTTCGAAGCGAATATTGTCCGAACGATCAACACTCATCGAGTGTGGCAGAAGCACAGGCAAAGGGTGGATGCAAAACCGCCATCGCGGGCAATCAACTGTAGATCTGGCGGTCCACACAAAACCCCTGTGGGAGCGGGCTTGCTCGCGAAAGCGGTCTGCCAGCCAATATCAATGTTGAATGTGAAACCGTCTTCGCGAGCAAGCCCGCTCCCACATTTGGCCGGTGTCGTACACAATATTTGCGGTCGACCTAGATCCCCGTGGGAGCGGGCTTGCCCGCGATAAATCTCAAGCCGTACGCGGTTTACGCCCCGACACAAAATGGCTCACGTCATTGAACCCCGGCGTCGACGCATGCCCCGGTGTCACCAGCGAATCAATGAACGCCTCGTCTTCAGCCGTGATCCTCACCGCCAGCGCCTTGGTGTAGGCATCCCACTGTTGCTCAGTCCGAGGCCCGACGATGGCCGAAGTCACCGCGCCATTGTTCAGCACCCAGGCAATCGCGAACTCGACGATGCCCACGCCACGGTCCCGGGTGTATTGCTGGATCTGCTGGGCAATGCGCAGCGACTCAACCCGCCATTCGGTTTCCAGGATGCGTTTGTCCTGGCGACCGGCGCGGCTGTTGGCGTCCGGTGTCACATCCGGCGCGTACTTGCCGCTGAGCACACCGCGCGCCAGCGGACTGTAGGGCACCACGCCAAGGCCATAGTTTTGCGCGGCAGTGATCTGCTCGGTTTCCGCCTGACGATTGACGATGTTGTACAGCGGCTGGCTGATGACCGGTCTATCGACACCGAGTTTGTCGGCCACACGAATCACTTCAGCGATGCGCCAGCCACGGTAGTTCGACAGGCCCCAATAGCGAATCTTGCCCTGACGGATCAAATCGCCAATGGCCGACACCGTGACTTCCAGCGGCGTGTCGTGGTCTTCGCGGTGCAGGTAATAGATGTCCAGATAATCGGTGCCCAAGCGCGTCAGGCTGGCGTCGATGCCGTTGAACAGGTGCTTGCGGTTCAGGCCGCTACGGTTCGGCACGCCGTCCACCGGGCCGAAACCGACCTTGGTCGCCAGCACCCATTCGTGGCGGTTGCCGGCAATCGCTTCGCCGACGATCTCTTCGGAGCGGCCGTTGGTGTACACGTCCGCGGTGTCGATGAAATTGATGCCCTGGTCCCAGGCCTTGTCGATGATTCGCAGGGAATCTTCGGTGCTGGTCTGTTCGCCGAACATCATGGTGCCCAATGTGAGGGTCGACACCTGCAAACCCGAATGACCCAGCGTGCGATAGCTCATGACGAAATCCTTTTACCGGTGAGAAAGCTTCAATCAAATACCAAGAACCGCCGCGCGGAGCAATCTGAATTATCGACGCAGTGCCTCACAACGCTCCTGCAAAAACGCTTGCAGCACCTTGACCCGTTCCGACACCTGCAACCGATGCGGGCACAGCAAATTGAACGGCACGCTTTCGCCTTGCCAGTCATCGAACAGCGTCACCAGGCGCCCGGCCTGCACATCGGCGACGACGTCGAGCCAAGCCTTGTAGGCGATGCCATGCCCGGCCAGGGCCCAGCGGCGGGCAACTTCGCCGTCGTCGCTGAGGTAGTCGCCGTGCACCTGAACCTCCATCACTTCATCGCCACGGCTGAAACGCCATTGGTTGTAGGGCCTGCCATCGCGCAGGTAGAGCAGGGCGCTGTATTCGCTCAGTTCCGCCGGGGTTAACGGCACGCCGCACCGGGCCAGGTACTCGGGGCTGGCGCAGGCCACGCGGCGATGCTGCGGCAGAATCGGCAGCGCCACCAACGTCGAGTCACTCGGCACACCGAAGCGCAGAGCCACATCGACCGTCTCGCGGAACAGATCGGCATGGCGATCGTTGAGCAGTAGCTGAAATTGAATGTGCGGATGTTCTCGTTTGAAGTCGTCGAGCCACGGCAACAGCACGTTGCGCCCGAAGTCCGATGGCGCGGCCAGTTGCAGCACACCACTCAAGCCTTGGGTTTGTTGCTTGAGCGCCTGCTCACCTTCGGCCAGCGCGGCGAGCGCCAGTCGCACACTTTCCAGATAACGCCGGCCTTCTTCGGTCAGGCGCATGCTTCGCGTGGAACGGGCCAGCAAGCGGATGCCGAGGCGGGTTTCCAGGCGTTTGAGGGCGATGCTGGCCGCCGCCGGGGTCAGCTCCAGGGCGCGAGCAGCAGCGGAAATGCTGCCGTAGTCGGCGGTGCGAACGAAGATCTCCAGGTCGAGAATCGAGCTCATTGGTAAAAATCCTTTAAAGATCCTTCTGATTTACCGGGATTTTTCTTCGATTGACAACCGGAGAAGATTGAATCTCCCTAACCCGACCGGAGATCGGCTCATGACACAACTCAACGCTTCCTTGCACAATCAGACTGTAGTGGTGATCGGTGGCCGCAGCGGAATAGGCGCAGCCGTCGCCCGGGCCGCAGCCGAGCGTGAGGCCCGTGTGGTAGCGGTGAGTCGCCGCCAGCCAGCGGTTGACCATGATGCAAAGATTCGACACGAAGCGGCGGACGTCACCGATGAAGCGTCGTTGCAACAGCTGTTCGAGCGCATCGGCCCTTTCGATCATCTGGTGATCACGGCCGGTCCGAGTGTGAGTGCCAAACTGCTGGCTGACAGCGATTTGCAGCACGCCCAACAGGCCTTCGATGTCAAATTCTGGGGCACGCTGCGGGCGATCCAGGTCGCGCTGCCATACTTGAGCGCACGTGGCAGCATCACCCTGACCTCGGGTCTGTTGTCGCGCAAATTCGTCGCCGGGCAGTTCATCAAAACCACCTTGAATGCGGCGCTGGAGGCCTTGGGCAAACAACTGGCCAAGGAACTGGCACCGCGCCGGGTCAACGTTGTAAGCCCTGGCGTGACCGACACTGAGGCTTACGCCGGCATGGACGAAGCGCAACGCGCTGCGATGTTTGCCCGTACCGCCGCCGCATTGCCGGTGGGCCGGGTCGGCACCCCGCAAGATCTGGCGGCCGCGTTTATTCTGGCCATGGAAAACGGCTTTATCAGCGGCACCGTCATCGATGTCGACGGAGGAGGGTTGTTATGAGTTGGCACTTTGATCATCTGGCCTTCAACACCCCCGACGGGCAACCGTTGCAGGAGGCCTTCGGTTCGTTGCTGGGATTGGTGCCGGGACGCCGTCCGCCATTCCCGTTCCCCGGCCGCTGGTTGTATCAGGATGCGCAGGCGCTGGTGCATGTGATCGAACAGCCGACGTTCGATGAGACGGTGTTGAGCCACATTGCCTTTCGCACCGATGAGGACGCTGCCACGGTGTTGCGGCGGGTGCAGGCCAGCGGTTTGCCGTATCAGGTGGCGCAGGTGCCGGAGGATGGGATCTGGCAGATTTTCGTGCGGATGCCGGGTGGGCTGGTGATTGAGCTGGATGCCAAGGCGGGGAGTCTGGAGTGTGTTTAACGGCGATGTTTAAAAGACATTTCCAGATACTCACTGAGGCTACATATTCTTGCGCCGTTACCTACGACTGCGCCAGAATCCGCCGGCTAGTGCGCCTTGAGCCCGGGCTGTATCGTTTTCCCCGTCGCTGAAAAACAGCGATGGGGTTTGGTAGCCCCGGGTTATGCAAGGTGAAAGCATCACTATTTGCGGCGATTTCTCGTCTCTGCTTTATGGTGGTCATGCACAGGGCGCTTTCGAGCGCGCCGGTCTCCTTGCATCCCGGTCTACCAACCTGCGCATGGCCGCCACCCACCGTTTGGTAGCGAGGGTGATGGCTCCTTTTTACGATGCAAGGAGTTCCATCTATGTTCAAACCAACACCCAATCCACCGGCACCCGACGACGTTTCCCCCTACGAATCCCTCGATTCAAAAAAACTCCACGAAGCCGCCGACCGCGCCCTCGACCACTACCTCAAACCGCCCACCCTCAAAGACACCAAGCGCAAACCCAGCACCATTTACCATGTCGGTGAAAAGGTCGATAACGAAACCCTGCTGGTCAACGCCTGCGAAACCCTGGCGTCAGCGAGCATGATGCTCACTGAATTCGCCGGGCTGATGGAGATGCCGCATCGCAACATGATGCTGGGGATTCAATCGGTGGTCATGCTTGGGGAACTGGCCGTCAACCGGGTGCTGGATAACCTCGACCCGCAAGGCTAGCGAGAATTGATCGTTCCCACGCTCTGCGTGGGAATGCCTCAACGGACGCTCCGCGTTCGGCTCTGGAAGGGACGCGGAGCGTCCCGGGCTGCATTCCCACGCGGAGCGTGGGAACGATCACCCGAGAGGGCCGTTTTTGTTTTCGCTGAACCTTAAACCCGCAATGTCCGCGTCATGCGCAACGCCAGCAAACTCCCACAAACAATCACACCCGCCAGCAGATAAAGCGCCGCATCAGTCGACCCGGTGCTGTCCTTGACCCAACCCACCAGATACGGACTAAGAAAACCCGCCATCTGCCCCATCGAGTTGATCAACGCCAACCCACCGGCCGCCGCACCCGCACTCAGCATGGCCGTCGGCACCGGCCAGAACATCGGCAGGCCGGTGAGGGCGCCCATGGTGGCGAGGGTCAGGCCGAGGATGGCGAGGGCCGGGTTGGCGGCGAAGTTCACCGCAATCAACAGGCCCACCGCGCCCATCAGCATCGGCACCACCAAGTGCCAGCGGCGTTCTTTGCGCAGGTCCGCCGAGCGACCGACCATCAACATGAACACCGCCGCCAGCAGATACGGAATCGCACTGAGCCAACCAATCACCAGGTTATCGCTGAAACCCAGGTTCTTGATGATCGACGGCAACCAGAAGTTGATCGCGTAGACACCGCTCTGGATGCAGAAATAGATCAGGCCGAAGGCCCAGATCGCCGGGTTCTTGAACACCGCCAACAGGGAATCAGTGGCGGTTTTCGGTTTGCTGGCCAGGTCTTCAGCGTGATCGGCCTCAAGCACCGAACGCTCGTAAGGGGTCAGCCACTTGGCGTTGGCGTAACTGTCGCTGAGCAGGAAGTAGGCGAGGGCACCGAGGATCACCGTCGGAATGCCTTGCAGCAAAAACATCCACTGCCAGCCCGCTAAACCGCCTTGGCCAGCGGCGAAGTGGTTGAGGATCCAGCCGGAAAACGGGCTGCCGAGCAGGCCGGACACCGGGATCGCCGACATGAACAGCGCCATGATGCGACCACGACGGAACGTCGGGAACCACTGCGAGAGGTACAGCACCACACCGGGGAAGAACCCGGCTTCGGCCGCACCGGTAAACAGGCGCAGGGTGTAGAACTCGGTCGGTGTGGTGACGAACAGCAGGCAGGTCGACAGCGTGCCCCAGGTAATCATCATCAGCGCGATCCAGCGTCGCGGGCCGAATTTGGTCAGGGCCAGGTTGCTCGGTACGCCGCACAGTACGTAGCCGATGAAGAAGATCCCGGCGCCGAGGCCGTACACGGTTTCGCTGAATTTCAGTGCGTCGAGCATCTGCAGTTTGGCAAACCCGACGTTCACCCGGTCGAGGTAGTTGAACAGGTAGCAGATGAAGATGAAGGGGATCAAACGCAGGGTAATGCGCTTGTAGACGGCATTCTTGTCGTCAGCGTTGGCCAGGGTAGCTGTGGCGCTCTGTGACATGGCGGGCTCTCTCTTTATTATGATTTTTTGCGACGCAAGGGTAACGTTGATCGCCCAGTGAGTCTCGGCCACCCCTTGGGTGGTTGTCTTTGTGCCTGAGCACAGGGTTTACGACCAAGGCCTGTGCGGGTGAACAACCCGTTCCATCACGTTTTCAAGGAACCGCGCTATGTTCGAACTCGATCACGACCTGGCCCAGGACATCGTCGACCGGGCGATGGCCATCCTGCCGTACAACGTCAATGTCATGGACAGCCAGGGGCTGATTCTTGGCAGCGGCGAGCCGGAACGCATCAATACCCGTCACGAAGGCGCGCAATTGGTGCTGGCCAACGGGCGCGTGGTGGAGATCGACGCGCAAACCGCGATTCACCTCAAAGGCGTGCAGCCGGGTATCAACCTGCCGCTGTTGCTCGATCAGCGTTTGATTGGTGTGCTGGGCATCACCGGCGAACCCGAGCAATTGCGCACTTACGCCGAACTGGTGCGCATGACCGCCGAGATGCTGGTGGGCCAGCGCAATCAGCAAGCCGAACAGCAATGGCGGCGCCAGCGTTGCGATGATCTGCTGGCGCTGCTGCTCAGCGAGGCGGGGGATTCGCCGCGGTTGCTGGACGAAGCGCAGCAACTGGGGCTCAAACCGCAATTGACGCGGGTGCCGTACCTGTTCGAGTTGGGCATGGAACACGGCCCGGGGCAGACCGTCGAAGCGCTCAGCGCCTGGTTGATGTCGCGTTATCCGGACAGTTGGTGCGTGAGCTCGGCCAAGTCCTCGTTGCTGTGGTGCCGACCGGCGACGCCTGCGATCGAAAATGATCGGCTGCTGGAGAAGCTCGATGGCCTCGGCTGGAATATTTTGCGCATCGCCGTGGGCGGGCAGGCCGATGGATTGTCGGGGTTGCGCCGCTGCTATCGGCGCGTCGGTGATTTGCTGGCCTATGGACGCGATGTGTTACCGCATTCGCGCTTGCTGACCCTGAACCGTTATCGGCTGCCGGTGATGCTCTGGCGGCACCGCAACGACGATGCGCTGGATGAACTGCTGCGGCCGTTGCGCAAAGTCATCGCCAAGGACGGCAACGGCCAACTGCTGGCGACCCTGCGCAGTTGGTGCGAACACGACGGCCAGAGCCAGGCCTGTGCCGATGCCTTGGGCATCCATCGCAACAGTTTGCGTTACCGCATGGAGCGGATTGCCGAACTCAGCGGCGTCGACCCGCTAAAGCTGGACGGAATGCTCGCGCTCTACCTTGGCGTCCAGCTGCTCCCCCAGGCAGACGCCAACCCATGAATCACATAATTCCCTGTGGGAGCGGGCTTGCCCGCGATGGCGGTGTGTCAGTCACCATTCATGTTGGACGTGATGGCCTCTTCGCGGGCAAGCCCGCTCCCACAGGGAATTGTGGTGGTGCACAGATTTGTGAACGACGCTGCTCCCGCCGGGTTTTGTGGAAATGAACAATAATCCTCATGCCCGCTTGTGCAGCGGACCGGCGTTATTGTTCATGGCGGCTGGCAGCATGGACGCATTGGAACTGGAGAATTCGCATGAAAATCGTCATCGCCCCCGATTCGTTCAAGGACAGCCTGAGTGCCCAGGGTGTGGCCGAGGCCATTGCGCTGGGGTTGGCCGAAGTCTGGCCGGATGCACACTTGCTCAAGTGCCCGATGGCTGACGGCGGGGAAGGCACGGTCGAATCGATTTTGGCCGCGTGCGACGGCGAACTGCGCCGCACCCATGTTCGCGGGCCGCTGGGTGCCACGGTCGATGCCGCGTGGGGGTGGTTGCCACAGAGTCACACCGCGATCATCGAAATGGCCGAGGCCAGTGGCCTGCAACTGGTTCCGCCGAACCTGCGCGATGCCTGCACCAGCAGCACCTACGGCACCGGTGAGTTGATCCGCGCCGCGCTGGATGCCGGCGCGCAACGGGTGATCCTGGCGATTGGCGGCAGCGCCACCAACGACGGCGGCGCCGGGGCGATGCAGGCCTTGGGTGTGAAACTGCTGGATGCTCAGGACCAAACCCTGGTGCCGGGCGGTCTGGCCTTGGCGCAATTGGCCCGCATCGATCTGAGTGAGATCGATCCGCGCCTGGCCAAGGTGCGCTTCGACATCGCCGCCGACGTCAATAACCCGCTGTGCGGCCCTCACGGCGCTTCAGCGATTTTCGGCCCGCAGAAAGGTGCGTCACGTGAGCAAGTCGAGCAACTGGACCACGCTCTCGGGCATTTTGCCGAACGCTGCGCGCAAGCCTTGGACAAAGACGTGCGCGATGAGCCGGGCAGCGGCGCGGCGGGCGGCTTGGGTTTTGCCGCCAAGGCGTTTCTCGGTGCGCAATTTCAGGCCGGAGTGGAAGTGGTCGCCGAACTGGTGGGGCTGGCCGAAGCGGTCAAAGGCGCCGATCTGGTGATCACGGGCGAAGGTCGTTTCGATGCCCAGACGTTGCGCGGCAAAACCCCGTTTGGCGTGGCGCGCATTGCACGGCAGCACGGCGTGCCGGTCATCGTCATCGCCGGCACGTTGGGCGAGGGGTATCAGGCGCTGTACGAGCATGGCATCGATGCGGCCTTTGCCTTGGCCAGCGGGCCGATGACACTGGAGCAGGCCTGCGCCGAAGCGCCGCGATTGTTGCGTGAGCGGGCCCTTGATATCGCGCGGGTGTGGCGAGTGGCCGCCTGCAAGGCCTGACTCAATCCTCAGCAGAAAGAAATCCCTGTGGGAGCGGGCTTGCCCGCGAAAGCGGTGTGTCAGGCACCGCCAATGTTGACTGTGCCGCCGCCTTCGCGGGCAAGCCCGCTCCCACAGGTTCTGCGCTTTAGCTAACCAGTGTTTCACCGCTGAAACACTCCAGCCTCCCTCGAAAAATATTTCTCCAACCCCTGCAAAAAACCTCAACCCCGGCCGATACAGCTAACAGGCGCACACAAACCAACTACAACAGTGGCGCCAAGCTGAAAGGGTGCGCGCCATCGCCCGCCCGACAGTGATCACCGCAAGGATGCTCGCCGCCTCAATTACCGAGATCATCCTATGTCATTGCGTAATCTGAAAATCGCGCCTCGAGCTTTCCTCGGTTTCGCCTTCATTGCCATGCTGGTCATCGTGCTCGGCGTGTTTGCCGTGAACCGCATGTCGATCATCCGCCAGGCCTCTGTCGATATGGAAATGACGCAGTTACCCAGCATCGGGTTTCTGGGCAACGTGACGGAAAACGTTCTGCGTCTGCGGATTCTCTCGTTCCGCGTGCTGGTTAACCGTGACCCGGCGGCGTTGCAGGAAGCCCAGACCCGCATCGGCGTGCTCGTCGACAAGGTGCGCAGCGCCCAAGCCAGTTATGCCGCCTTGCCGGCCAGCCCTGAAGAAGCCGCGCTGTACAAAACCTTCGCGACTACCCTCGACAACTACATGCAGGCCCAGAGCCAAATGCTGGAACTGTCGCGGCAGAACAAACTGGAGGAGATGCGCGCCCTGATCAATACGCGGATCAAGGAAGGCACCGATCAGATGGGCGAGCAACTGAACAAACTGGTAGCGCTCAACGCCGCCGATGCCAAAGCTGCGTCGGCCAAGGCGGGCGAGCATTACAGCGAAGCCTTTACCGGCATCGTGACGGTGGCGGTGATGGCTTCGTTGCTGACCGTGCTGCTGGCCTGGCTGTTGACCCGCAGCATCCTCACACCGCTAAACCGTGCGGTGCTCGCCGCCGAAACCATTGCCGGCGGCAACCTGAGCAAGGTCATCGAAGTCGACGGCAACGACGAACCGGCGCGTTTGCTGGGTGCCTTGTCCGCCATGCAGCTCAACCTGCGTAAAACCATCGAACAGATCGCCGGCTCCGCGACGCAACTGGGCGCCGCCGCTGAAGAGCTCAGCACCGTGACGCAAGAAGCGTCCCGTGGCCTGCAACAGCAAAACAACGAAATCGAACAGGCGGCCACCGCCGTCAACGAAATGACCGCCGCCGTGGAAGAAGTGGCGCGCAATGCGGTATCGACCTCCGAAGCCTCGAACCAGTCGACCCAAGCGGCCCGCGAAGGTCGTGACCGGGTGGTGGAAACCGTCGACGCGATCCAGACTATGACCCATGACGTGCAGAACACGGCGTTGATGATCGAAGGCCTGGCGACTCAGGGCCGCGACATCGGCAAAGTGCTGGACGTGATCCGCGCCATCGCCGAGCAGACCAACCTGCTGGCCCTCAACGCCGCGATCGAAGCCGCCCGTGCAGGAGAGGCCGGACGTGGCTTTGCGGTGGTGGCGGATGAGGTTCGGGCGTTGGCCCATCGCACCGCGCAATCGACCCAGGAAATCGAGAAAATGGTCGCCGGCATTCAGAACGGCACCGGCGAAGCGGTCTCGTCGATGCAACAAAGCAATCAACGTACCCAAAGTACCCTGGAAATGGCCCGTGCGGCGGGTGTCGCCCTGGAGCAGATCACTCAATCGATTCAACTGATCAACGAGCGTAACCTGGTGATCGCCAGCGCCTCGGAAGAACAGGCTCAAGTGTCCCGTGAAGTCGACCGCAATCTGGTGAATATTCGCGACTTGGCTACTCAGTCCGCCGCCGGTGCCAACCAGACCAGCGCCGCCACCCACGAACTGTCACGATTGGCGGTTGATTTGAATGCGATGGTGGCGCGTTTCGTGATTTGAGATAGGGTTGAAACTGGAACCCGCGCGTTAGGAGAAGTACATGCGCTATTCAGCCTTGACCCAACGAATCGACGGTGACGGAGCGGCAGCCTGGAAGATTCACGATCGAGCGCTGGAATTGCGCGAGCAGGGCGTCGACGTGCTGCTGCTATCGGTCGGCGATCCGGATTTCGACACGCCGCTGCCCATCGTCCACGCCGCCATCGACAGCCTGTTGGCCGGTGACACTCATTACTCGGATGTACGCGGCACCCGCACACTACGCACCAGCATCGCCAGCCGTCATCAGCGGCGCTGCGGTCAGGAGGTGGATGCCGACCATGTGATCGTGCTGCCCGGTGCGCAGTGCGCGGTGTATTCGGTCGCCCAATGCTTGCTCGATCCGGGTGATGAAGTGATCGTCGCCGAACCGATGTACGTGACCTATGAAGGTGTGTTCGGCGCCTGCGGAGCCAGCGTGGTGCCGGTGGCGGTGCGTCCGGAGAATGGCTTTCAGGTCGAACCGGCGGATGTAGCGGCGCTGATTACCCCAAAAACCCGCGTCATCCTGCTCAACAGCCCGAATAATCCCTCTGGCGCCAGCCTGTCGTTGAAGAGCTGGCAAGCGCTGGCGGCGCTGTGTGTGCGGCATGACCTCTGGCTGATCAGCGACGAGGTCTACAGCGACCTGTTGTATGAGGGCGAGCACATTAGCCCGGCCAGTCTGCCGGGCATGGCCGAGCGCACCGCGACCCTCAACAGTTTGTCCAAATCCCATGCCATGAGCGGCTGGCGGGTGGGCTGGATGATCGGCCCGAAACCGCTGGCTGAACACTTGATGCACCTGTCGCTGTGCATGCTGTTCGGCCTTCCGGATTTCGTCCAGAAAGCCGCGCAAGTGGCGCTCGATAAAGACTTGCCGGAAGTGGCGCTGATGCGTGAGGAATATCGCCAGCGTCGCGATCTGGTGTGCGCGAGGCTAAGTGGTTGCCCGGGCATCCGGCCGATCAAACCCGATGGCGGAATGTTCGTGATGGTCGATGTGCGCCAGACCGGGCTTGGGGCCCAGGATTTTGCCGAGCGGTTGCTTGAAGTGTATGGCGTGTCGGTGTTGGCCGGCGAAGCTTTCGGGCCGAGCGCGGCGGGGCATATTCGCATTGGGTTGGTGGTGGATCAGGTGAGGCTGGCGGATGCGTGCCAGCGGATTGCGTCGTGTGCAGCGCAGTTGCTGCAGGTGCGGCGGGCTTGATGGATTTGTGTTGTATCGGCCGGCCCCATCGCGGGCAAGCCCGCTCCCACAGGTTTTTGTGAACGCCATAGATCCCTGTGGGAGCGGGCTTGCCCGCGATGGCTGCCTGACAAACGCAAAATTTCTTAAACCCGCCACGCTCCGACATTCACCAAATTAGCCGGTCGCTCCCCAGCCAAAGCCGCCAACAGATTATCCACCGCACACGTCGCCATCGCCTCCCGCGTCTCGTGCGTCGCCGACCCAATATGCGGCGTCGCCACCACATTATTCAACTGCAGCAACGGCGAGTCATACCCCAGTGGCTCACGCTCGAACACATCCAGCCCCGCCGCGCGAATCCGCTTTTGTTGCAACGCTTCGATCAGCGCTGGCTCATCCACCACCTTGCCCCGGGAAATGTTGATGAAGATCGTCTCGGGACGCATCAGGGCGAACTGTTCAGCGCCAATCAACCCCTCGGTTTCAGCAGTCAGGGGCAACGTCAGGCAAACGAAATCGGCCTGCTGCAGCAGTTCGGTCAGGCTGCGGTATTGCGCATTGAATCGCTGCTCCACCGCCGGTTTCGGTGAATGGCTGTGATACAGAACCGGCATGCCAAAACCGAAATGCCCGCGCTGCGCCAATGCCTCGCCAATCCGCCCCATGCCGATGATTCCCAGCGTCTTGCCATGCACATCGCTGCCGAAATGCGTCGGCCCGATGTTGCGGTTCCACTGGCCGGCGCGAACCATGTTGGCCAGTTCCACCACACGCCGGGCGGTGGCCAGGATCAGCGCGAAACCGGTGTCGGCGGTGGTTTCGGTCAACACGTCGGGGGTGTTGCTGAGCAGGATCCGCCGCTCGGTCAGGTAGTCGATGTCGTAGTTGTCGACGCCGACGGACACGCTGGCAATGGCTTCCAGGTTTGGCGCCAGATCCAATAACCCGGCGTCCAGTTTCAGGCTGGCGCCGAGCAACCCTTGGGCGCGGGGCAGGGCCTGGCGCAGCTTTGCCAGACCCTCGGCGTCGAGGCTTTCGATCAGCGTCACCTCAGTCTGCTCATGCAAGCGAGCCATCAGTAGTGGCGAGAGTTTCTTGTACAGCACAACCTGCTTTTTCATCGTCGTCATATCAACATCCATTCAGGAATGAGCCCCAGCCGGCCGAGGCGTCGCAGCCTTGGCCACCACCCGGTCACTGGCGCCGGGCTTGAGGAAAATCGTCAGCACCACCGACAGCAGCAAGGCGCCGCTCATCAGCAGGTAAGACGCACCGGGCGATCCGGTGGAGCTGTTCAGGTAACCCACCAGATAAGAACCGCCAAACGAACCGAGTGCGCCCATGCTGTTGATCAACGCCATGGCGCCACCCGCGACGTTGGCCGGGAGGATCTCCGGGACGATGGCGAAAAACGGCCCGTACGGGGCGTACATGCAGGCGCCGGCGATCACTAGCAGCGTGTAGGACCACCAGAAATGTTCCGCGCCCAAGGCGTAGGAGCCATAAAACGCAATCGAGGCGATCAACAGCGGTGGCCAGACGAAGCGTTTGCGCTTTTGCAGTTTGTCCGAACCCCAGGACACCAGCAGCATGGCGATCACTGCGGCCAGGTACGGCAATGACGACAGCCAACCGGCTTCGATCATGTCCATCTGCGCGCCGGCCTTGAGGATCGATGGCAGCCACAACACGAAACCGTAGACACCGATGCTCCAGCAGAAGAACTGCAAGGCGAGGATGATCACCTTTGGCGAACGGAAGGCTTCGGCGTAGTTTTTCACCGCTTTGATGCCCACCTGTTCGGCGGCCAGGGCGCTCTCCAGGTCCTGTTTCTCCTGGTCGTTGAGCCACTTGGCCTGAGCCGGACGATCATCGGCCAGGCGCCACCAGATAAACGCCCACAGCACCGCCGGCAATCCTTCGATGATGAACATCCAGCGCCAGCTGAAATGCTGGATCAGGTAGCCCGACACCACCGACATCCAAAGCATGGTCACCGGGTTGCCGAGGATCAGGAAGGTGTTGGCGCGTGAGCGTTCGGCCCGGGTGAACCAGTGGCACAGGTACACCAGCATCGCCGGCATCACCGCGGCTTCGACCACGCCGAGCATGAAGCGAATCACGATCAGCCAGTAGGCGTTGGAGACGATCCCGGTCAAGGTCGCCAGGCCGCCCCAGAGGATCAGGCTGACGAAAATCAGCTTCTTCACGCTGTGCTTCTGGGCGTAAATCGCTCCGGGGATCTGGAAGAAGAAATAACCGAGGAAGAACAGCGCGCCGAGCAGGGAGGACAGGCCTGGGGTGATCATCAGGTCCGCCGCCATCCCGGAGGCGGCGGCAAATCCATAGTTGGCGCGGTCCAGATACGCCAGGCTGTAGGTGATGAACACGATCGGCATGATGTACCACCAGCGGCGGGTGGCCAGTGTTGCGGTTTTCATAGTGATGCTCCTGAGCTTGTTGTTTTTGTCGCAGCAGGTAACGATTTTAAATCTTCAGTGACTATTCGGGCCTCATCGCGGGCAAGCCCGCTCCCACAGGATTTGCGCCGATCCCTGTGGGAGCGGGCTTGCCCGCGATGGTGGCTTCAAACTCGACGGACATTTCCAGCCTGTTGGGCAACCCCTCCATATCCCCACGGCTCTGCACCGCGCGGCTGCCGATCCAGTTGGCACGCTGCACGGCGTGGGCAACGCTGTGGTTTTCCAGCAGGGCGCTGATCAGGCCGACGGCAAACCCGTCACCGGCACCGACCGTATCGACCACTGTCTCCACCGGCACGCCTGCAACGAAACCTTCATCCAGAGGGGTTCGGTAATACGCGCCGTGCGGCCCGAGCTTGATCGCCACGGCTTCAACGCCCTGGTCGAGGTAAAACGCGGCGATGTCGGCGGGGTCTTCGAAACCGGTGAGCAAACGCCCTTCGCTCAAACCCGGCAGCACCCAATGGGCGAGGGCGGCGAGACGGTTGATTTCGGTGATCATCTGTTGCTCGCTGGCCCACAGACTCGGGCGCAGGTTAGGGTCGAACGACACGCTGCGCCCGGCATTGCGCATGCGGGTCATCAGCTCGAAGGACATTTCCCGGGCCGATGCCGACAACGCCGGAGGAATGCCCGTGGCGTGCAAGTGCCCAGCCTTGAGCAATTGCGGCTTGATGGACTGCACCGACAAATGACTGGCCGCCGAGCCACGACGGAAATACTCAACAACCGGATCGCTGCCATCATCGGCGCGGGACTTGAGTTGAAACCCGGTGGGGTGCGCCGGGTCGATGTCGACATGAGTGCAATCCAGGCCTTCTTTCTCAAGCGTATCGATGACGAACCTGCCGAGCGAGTCCGCGCCAACCCGGCTCAGCCAGGCGACGTTAAACCCCAACCGCGACAAGCCAATGGCGACATTGCTGTCGGCCCCGGCAATGCGTTTGTGGAACTGGCCGACGTCGGCCAACTCACCGTTCTGCTCGGCAACGAACATCGCCATGGTTTCACCGAACGACAGAATATCGATCTCAGACATGAGCAGACTCCAGGCGGGATTGACCGAGGTGGGCGAGGGCGGCGACATGCTCGGAGGTCAACTGCACCAAGTCATCGCCTTGCAGCGGATACTCCGCTGCACGCATCACGTCGTGATCCATGTGCCGCAGCAATTGGCCCCACAGATGCAGGTCGCTGGCGGCCGGTGGCACCGCCACCAGTTTGCCGTCGGCCCGGCGCGCCACTGCTTTACAGTGCACGTAACCGACATGTCGACCGAGCAACCGCGCGGCGCTGGCGGCGGATTGGTCCTGCCATTGCCAGTTGCCGATATCGAAGGTCATTTTGATCGGCAGCTGATGTTGTTCGATGTCGGCGAAGAAACGCTGAAACGGTTCGATTCGGCCGCCGTGCAGCGTCTGGTCGTTTTCCACCAGCAGATGCACCGGGCTCTGTTGCAACTGCAGCGCCAGGGTTTGCAGATCGTTGTTGTCGGTGAAATAACCCAGGGAGACTTTCAGCCATCTGGCGCCGAATGCCTCGGCGCGCTTCAGGGTCGAGAGCAGTTCAGGATTGGGTGCCGATTGCCCGGCCAACCACAATTCCATCGGTGAGGAATAAATGCTTTCCAGGCCTTGGGATTGCGTGGCATCAGCCAGTTGCGCGGGGTCTTCGAGGGTCAATAGTTCTTCGCGCCATTCGATGTGCGTGGCACCGGCAGCGGCCAGCACCTCGACAAAACTGCCTTGGCCGCGTTGGCGGACAAGCTCCGCGCCGTAGCTGGAAAGGCTGATGGAAACGGGTGGTTTGTTCATTGTTATTCACCTCTGAAACCGGTTTCATTTTTGTTCAAAAAAAATGGCTGCTTTAAGGATGTGTTGTTCTTTCGGGCCCCATCGCGGGCAAGCCCGCTCCCACAGGTTTTGTGAACGCCACAGATCGCTGTGATTTGGCAAAAAAATATTGATGTTGAGTTGTGGGGTTTTTAGGGCCCCATAGCGGGCAAGCCCACACAGATTTTGTGAACGCCACAGATCCCTGTGGGAGCGGGCTTGCCCGCGATGGGGCCCGAACATTCACCGAAGATTCCCCAGGGTGGACCCCCGCACAATCAACCGAGCCGAAAAATCCAACGTCCGCACCGGCCCATCATCCCCACGCAGTCGCTTGAGCAAACATTCAAACGCACTCGCGCCAATTTCCTCAGTCGGCTGGGCGAGGGCGGTAATCCCACTGCCCACCAACGGATACCAATCCAGATCATCCAGGGCGATCAGCCCGACATCCTCGAACAGATTGCACTTCAACTCACGCAACGAATGGGTGCTGGCCAGCGCGGCAATACCGTTGGCACAAAACAGCGCTTTCGGGCCAGGACCGGGAGTTTGCAAAAAGGTGTTCAAGCGAGCAGTCAAATCGCCGCCAGTTTCAACCACCGCGCCCGAGAACGCCGGACGCTGCGCGACCTGCGCCTTGAAACTGCTGACCCGTTCGATCCGCGAACTGGTGCCGTCATACGGCTCGGTGACCATCAGCACATCGCGATAACCGCGTTCTTCAAGGTGGGCAATGGCCATCTCGACAGCGGCCGGATTATCCAGCCCCACCAGATCGCTATCGAGCTGCTCGACCTTGCGATCCACCAGCACCATGGGCATTTCCTGACGCAACTCGCGCAGTTCATCGCGGTGATGACCGAGGGTGTTCACGATCAAGCCTTCGATGTTGTAGGAACGCAGCAACGCCAGGTGCTGACGTTCCTGCTCATCATCGCGGTCGGTATTGCACACCACCAGGCTGTAGCCGTGCTGACGGCAAGCGGTTTCCACCCCGTGCATCACGGCAATCGAATAAGGGTTACGGATATCGGCCACCAACATGCCGATCAGGCGGGTGCGCCCACGTTTCAGGCCGCGGGCCATTTGATTCGGGCGATAGCCCAACTCGCTGATCGCCTGCTCGATGCGCGAGGCAATGGCATCGGAGAGCAGGGCGCGATCTTCGCCGATGAAGCGCGAGACACTGGCCTTGGAGACCCCGGCGTGTTCGGCGACGTCGAGCATGGTGACGCGGCTGCGTTGGGCGGCGGAGAAGTCGTTCATGGTGGGCGACCTTGTTATTGGGATAGTTCACACAAAGGGTCCTGAAACCGATTTCAGGAAACATCATTACGCAAATGCCGTCAAGGTTGCTGTCATTCAAAAATGTAGGAATAAGCGACGAACGGTAGTAAGACCTGTCAGATATGACAGTAGCCAGTCGATTGACTTTGGCGCCTAATTTAACTCAGCAACCACATCAATCCGGGAATATACACGCCAGCATGATGAGGGCTCATTACATGTCCCCTATACCGATTTATGAACCTCCAAAGGTGATCGGAGTGGCCGATCCCGATGTTGATCCCGCAGGCAATATTCCTTATGAATTGCTGCTAAAAGGTATTGATGTTGTTGTTCCTCTTTGGAAAAACTACGCATCAAAACCAGATGAGCGGGATATCCTTGTCGTGTTCTTTGAGCAGCCAGAATTGGAACTGCCTCCGGTGCGGATAGAAAGTATATACTTGCCAGCAGATATCAAGCCGGAATTTATAATTCATATTTCTCCAAAGTATTTGCAGCATAATGGGCCTGGCAATTTGTGGTATGAAGTTTTCGATACTGCTAATAATCCGGCTTACTCGTTTCGACGAACGCTTACTATCGATCATACTCCTGTTCAGACAGACCTTCCCGCTGCTGAGTTTCCCCACGCCGATAAGTACGGGTATCTCAACTGCACAACCGAACCGCCGCTGTGGAACGGTGTAACTGTGAAGTTTCCGCCTCTCCCAAGCTTTGAAGTAGGGGATGTATTTAATATTTTTTGGAGTGCTTATACCTCTCTTAATGGGAGTGGCCTGCAATTGACAAGGGCGCGCAAAGTAATTAAGCATGACATTTTGACTGAAGAAGATCTCCGCAATGGATTTGTCGAGGTGGTCACGCCATACGACATTCATATAAAGCCGATGGTCAGTAATGCATCTGCGCTGGTTAGTTATAAAGTGTATCGCGGATCCAGACTCATAGGGAAATCAAAGGTCGGGCTGGTAAGGATAGATAGGGTCATACCAGGAGAGGAACTTCCGTGCGGACCTTGAAAGAGCAGTGAGTTATATGTGTAGTCATATAAGTGAGAGCGTGCATCAGGTGGTCGTTCGTTGAAACCGGTGCGCTATCGATTGCTAAGACATGGAGAAAACCAGAATGAACGCAATAGTTGAAAAGGCCGTATTGTCCAGAATGGCAGTGCTTCAAGAAAGAACCTTCAGGTCAGGCGATACACTCGCTGATCCTCCCAAGGCAGTTACTATTCTGGCGCAAACATTGTTGCCCGACTTGCGAATACCCATCGCAGACTTGCTGTCGCCCTTGAAGTACCTCGTTCCCAAGCCATTGCTTGAAGACGATGATGATTTTCTACAGCCTCAGATTCGCAAAATAGGAGATCCAGCCTGGACAGATATTGCCCCCGGCCAATTTATTGAGCTGGGTCCAGTGGCTGACAGGGATTGGACTGTGCCGTTTGAGATTGCGGTCAGCTTCTTGAAAGAAGAACTCACCCCTGAGCCCCCTACTGAATATGAGATGCGATACATTTATTGGGCTGGAGGAACGAACGACGGTATATCGGAGAGCACCCTGTACACGATTGACCTGACAGCGCCCTACAAAGTGAAAAATCCGCCATCGGACCGTACGCCGGGCGCACCCACGTGGCCTGCCGATCTGGCGCCGACCTCACCGATCGATGAAGCTTATCTCGATGGCAAGCCTGGGATTCCCGTCAAGCCAGCAGTCTCCCCAACCTATCACCTGAGTGACATTTACAGTTTTTACTGGGGGCCCGCACCTGATCCGGCTCGCGATACGCCAGTGTTTGAAGATGTATTGAATGCTGCAGGGGAGGCGTTAATTCCTGCCGACGCATTTAAGAATGGGGAGGAGGGGCCTAATCAGCTTATTTATGTAGCGAGAGACTTGCCAGGAAATAAAGGGCGCAGATCAAATCCCAGCCAGCGCACTGTGGTCTTTTTGCCTGACCCTGATCCTGCCACGGTCTTGCCGCCAGTGCTTCCTTTGGCGAATGGTGAAAGTGGCGATAATCTGATTGATCTGCCTGATACTCAATTTGATACAAGAGGTGTGCAAATTAATGTTTGGGTGCCGACGCCCAACGCACCCGGTGACACAATCATTTGTTTTTGTGGAGGAAAGCCTGTTGGTCCAGAGCAAAGAGTACGAACCGAAGTCGAATTAATATTTTTTGCTATGTATGATCTTATAAAAGAAGTTTATGGCGATACCGATGGAATAGTACCCATAAAATTTAGCTATAAAATGTTTCGTGGTGTCCGTGAGATTGCTGCAAGTGATGTCGACATAGATGTGGATATTTCATTCATTGGTCCGGATCCGATTCTTATTGGGTTGGATGCGCCCCGGCTGACAACAACGGCGGGTAACAACGATGAGGTATTGGAAGGGGACTTCAACGACAATGGTATAAAAATCTTCATTGACCTATTTACTACTCCTCCTACTGAAGAAGGTTGGTTGATTGATGTTTCTTATGGCGGTGTAAAAATCGGTCCGACCATTGCTTTGACAACAGGACAAGAAGGCACCACGATTCCTGTGTCGCTGCCTTGGGCAACTGTACTTTCCCAAGGCAGCGGAACCAAGGTTTTGAGTTGCAAATTGTATACGCTGACCGGGGTCAATCCGACTGAATCCAGGCCAAAGGATATTCTCGTAGAAGCATTTCCAATCGAAATGGCCGCGCCGGAAGTATTAAAGCTTGCAGGTCCACTTAAACGAATTGGCTGCTCTACATTGAACTTCCCTTCAGCGTTGGATCCAGGGGATGGTACGTCTAGACGAAATCTGCTGGTGCGCGTACTGAAAAATGCATACACAGTTGACGGTGAAACAATCACTCTGAACTACTATGCATACGTCACTGACCCTGCAGTTCCAATTGCTGGTACAGAGGCCGAAGCTACTTACGACATTGTTGGCGATTATCCTGAAGCCGGCGTCCTCATTAGTATTGGCGATTACATGGAGGACTTCAGGCCGGCACACAATGCAAATGGCAGGGTTACCTATACTATTTCGCGCGGAGGTACAGGTACTCCAACGCCTGAATCACTACCTGCTGTTCATCGGTTGGATCTGGACAACAGTGAGGGCCAATTCTGTGAAGAGGTGCATCCTCTTCCATAGATAAAGGCTGGCTTGCAACAGTGCGACGGGAGAAAGCCCCGTCGCACTGTTGTAATGCATTGATATACGTTTTTAAGAGAAATTCTGAAGGAGTTTTCGCTTATTAAATAAGGATAAATCCTACAGAACTTTGTGAAACTCCCAGATAGCCTAGCGACCCTCAAATGGCTGGCCTCGCTCATCTCCGAGAGTGCCGGCGCTCGAGTTTTTTTCAGGTAGGTGTCTACTATGCGAGGCAAATTTTCATTTTTTCCCAGGAGTGCGTCCAGGTGTACGTTGCTGTGCCCCTCGCTACTGGCGTGCTTCACTTCATTTGCAACCGCTGCGCCCGTCATTGGGGGGAATGTAACTATTAATGGCGGCACACCGGAAAGCTGGGACCTTAGCCAGAATGCGACGCTGACGGTTAATGGCGCGCAGACGCTCAGTATCACCTCCGACAGTTCGACACTCAATGTAAACACCGGTGGCACGACTCAGCAGATTTCGGCCAGCAATGGCTCGAGCGTCAATCTGAGCGGGGCGACCGTTTCAGGCATCGGCGGCCTTGCAGCTGTCTTGCTGAGCAACAGTGACGCCACTATCGATAACAGCACCATTACCGGTAATCGTGTAGGACTGCAGGCGGTTCGCAATGCTGCTACTCAGACCGGCTCCAAGGTTACTGTGACAGGTAACAGCACCATTACCGGTGTATTGGGTGGTGCCTTGGTCAGTGCCTACAGCACCCTGGATGTTACCGATTCAACCATTCAAGGCACTGGTGCCACGAGTTACGGGATTCGGTTGCGCAGTGGCCAGGCTACGGCCAGGAGCAGCACAATCGTTGGCGGGCAAAACGGTGTACTCATTGACCTTGACCCGAATGACGTTCAACCCGCCGTATTGGCCATTGAAAACACCACAGTTCAGGGGCATTCCGGTTCGGCGATCCTGGTGGACTTCGCCAATGGAGCGACTTCGACAGCGACCATCTCCTTGAGCAATTCCCGATTGCTGGCAGGCAACGATACGCTGCTGGATGTGAGAGGCGGTGCCAACACCTCCATGACCGTTAATGGCAGTACGTTGACCGGTAACATCGTTACCGAGCAAGGCAGTACCACCCAACTGATCCTGCAGAACGATTCAGTCTTGACCGGCCGCCTGGAAAATGTGGCCAGCACCACCATTAATGACAGTTCCAAATGGGTACTGGTGGATAACAGTAACGTTGACAAACTCACGCTCAACAATGGTGGGGCGGTGATATTCGGTGCTGATAACGCCTTCTACCAATTGAACGTGACCACGCTGTCGGGCAATGGCCGGTTCGTGATGGGCACAGATTTCGCCACGGGCCAGACCGATTTGCTAAATGTCACAGGGACCGCCAGTGGCAATCATGAATTGTTGATTGCCAGCAGTGGTGTTGACCCTGCCGCCGGCCAACCGATTCGCGTGGTTCAAACCGCCGCTGGCGATGCGCAGTTTTCTCTGGTCAACGGCGCGGTCGATCTTGGGACCTATTCCTACGGGCTGGCAAAAAGTGGCAATGACTGGGTACTCGATCCGAGTACTCGCACGGTCAGTCCGGGCACACGCTCGGTACTTGCTCTATTCAATACCGCATCGACCGTATGGTTAGGCGAGTTGACCTCATTGCGCACTCGCATGGGGGAACTGCGTTTCAATGGCGGCAAGGCGGGCGCCTGGGGCCGCACATACGCCAACAAGTACAACATCGCCGATGGCTCGGGTGTCGGTTACCAACAAACCCAGCAAGGTTTCACGTTGGGCGCAGATGCGCCGCTGCCTGTCGGAGATGGCCAATGGCTGGTGGGTGTGATGGCCGGTCAGAGTAAATCCGACCTTGACCTGAAGGCTGGCACCTCAGGGCGTGTAGCTAGCTACTATCTGGGCACATACGTCACCTGGCTTGACTCACGGACCGGTTATTATTTCGACGGCGTGTTAAAGGCGAACCGTTTTCGCAATGAAGCGAAAGTCGGTTTGAGCGATGGCGCCCGGGCCAAGGGCGACTATGACAATTCGGGCCTGGGAGGCTCCATCGAGTTTGGACGCCATATCAGCTTCGCCAATGGAAACTTCCTTGAACCCTTCACTCAATGGTCCGCGGTGGTCATTCAGGGCAAGGACTTTTCCCTGGACAACGATTTGCAAGCTGAAGGGGATCGCACGCGTTCCTTTATCGGTAAGGTGGGGGCTACCGCAGGGCGAAATATCCCGCTCGAACAGGGGCGTGTGATACAGCCATACCTGCGGGCCGCCTGGGCTCACGAGTTCGCGAAGAGCAATGAGGTTCAGGTCAACAACAATGTCTTTAATAATGATCTGTCCGGTTCTCGAGTTGAGTTGGGTACTGGGGTTGCCGTCGCCATGACGAAAAAACTCCATATGCACGCTGACTTCGACTACGGCAGTGGTCGAAATTTTGAACAGCCTTTTGGGTTCAACTTTGGCGTTCGTTACGAGTGGTAAATACCCCTGCCAAGTCATGTAAAAAGGAAGCTAGCGCTTCCTTTTTTTACTATCACTGTTTTATCAATCGGTTACGCAGCTACCGCGCGGGCGCGCAAACTGCTGGAGAGTGCGCTATTTTTCCTCACCGAAAATTTCACATCAATCGTTAATGCCTTAGGTTCGTCATCGTCGTGGTTTTCAACAACAGCGCCCTTCAATGTTCCGTAAAAAACCCCGGTGACGGCATTATATTCCCACACGGCCGTTCCCCCGCTTTGGGTGTAAATAACAGGTTTGGCGGGATTACTATTGTCAGCGTAGGTAAGCCGGACATTATGCGCTAGCGGCGTCAACTCGTAGGTGCCATTGATTAACCCCTCTTTTGAAAAGGAGAGTGTGATTTCTTTCGTCGTATAATTCGGTTCTCCGGAGCGTTGCCGCGCAAACATTACGTAAGCGGCGTTATGTTCTGGTGGAAAAGCTTCCTCCTTGAGCTCCACCAGACCTGCGTTAAACTCTTCCGTGGTGTTGATCGTCCCGATACAGGTATTGGCGTTCACTGATTGTCTGAATTTTTGCGTGATCATATTCATCAATAAGGTCTCCATAGTCATGACAAGATATCCCGCTATTAAAGACAACTTCCGGGATGACGTATCAAAGCGCTAATGGGTCTGCCCTGTAAACTCACAGACTTGCTAGTTTACAAAGCCCGATTAATGTGAATTTTATCTGGGGCTTGGGTTGACGCTGATCAGGTAGCTGAAATGTGCGCGTAGGGTTTCGATGCCTGGGTCGGCGTCCTGGGGTCAGGTCGATCCGGTTGTGATTGGGCATGGGAATCCTGAGTTTATGCGGGGAAGGGCAAAACCGTCAGCCTGGGGCTGACGGTTTATTGAGCGATGGGCATCAAAATTCGTTGTCTTCAATATTGAACTCGCCGTTTACCAGAATCTTCTTCTCATTCTCGATGAAATTCGCAATCAACGTACCCTCGGCATGACCTGTTCCGGGCAGCGATGTGAACGAGAGCCTACCCTCGATCGCATGAAAGATACCACCGTGGTCTGGCCTGAAGTAAGTGACCCAAACGTCTTTGTTGTCCTTTAACTGGTGTTCTTTCCCCTCCACGTTTTCGTTGATAAATAGCGCGATATGGGATCGGGTCGGTGGAAGCTCGTTATCCATGCGGCCGACAATCTCCCAATAACCGACCGGATCAACGGGAATTTTTTTACATTCAATGCTCACATCGTTGGCATTGAAGGAACCCCATTCCTTGCTGGTGGCCTTGAACGTTCCGCTATCGGTGAACGTGCCATTGTGCTTGACGCCGTCGGTGATGCCCGTCAAATCGAACTCACCGGCACTGATGTTGATCTCAGTGGAGCCAACCCTGGATTTGAACTGAAAAGTACCTTTCATTTGGGCTGTTTTCCAGTTGTAACTCATTCTGAGTTGGCCGGACGCTGACCCCCATTGACTTCCGCCAGGCGAAAACTGTTCGTAGTTTGCCCGGGCTTGAGTGTTCGAATCCGGGTTCATCACTAATGACAAGTCAAACTCCGATCCATCATCGGGAATGCTGGCGGGTAAATACATTGAAATGTAACGCCACTGCCCATTGGGCAAATCCATACGTGCCTTGACATAAAACCGCTCAGGGGATTTCTGGATGGCGAAGCCACTCGATCCCTTGAAACTTTCGTTGAAGTAGTCAATTTCGGCTGACATTGTGCCAGTGGTCTGGCGGGGAATTTTTTGGTCCATAACTCTGTGCTCCCTGGCCCTCGGGCCGTCTGGTAATCCACTGAAACCAGTGGAAGCCACAGCGTATGAGCAATGAGCAACCGGCGTAACTGTCAGAGTTGATAGGGGTAGCCGCCGCTTTGAAGCTTGCGCACAATCAGTTTCAGCCAAACAACCCTGCCGCAATATTGATCGAAAACCCCAAAATCGCGGTATTAAACACAAACCCGATCAACGACTGCGCCAGCACGATCTTGCGCAAGTCCCGCGTGGCGACGCCTACATCTGCGGTCTGCACCGCCACGCCGATGGTGAACGAGAAGTACAGAAAGTCCCAGTAGTTGGGGGTTGCCAGCCCCTCGGCAAAACGCAGCGCCGGTTCCTTGCCGTTCCAGGTGTAATACAGCCGGGCATAGTGCACGCTGAAAATCACCCCGATCAGTAGCCATGAGCCGATCACCGTCAGTGCGGTGAAACCGTAGCGCAGCAGTTTGCGGGCGGTTTCCAGGTCCCTGCTGCCGGCGAGTTCGAAGGTGATGGTGCCGAGGCTGGCCAGTGCCGCGATGCACACCAGCAGCAACACCAGACCGGCGTTTTCATCTTCGACTTCGGCAATGCGTTTGACGTCTGGGGCCTTGGCGCGCACGGTGAGCCAGAGCATCAGTACCAGATAGGTCCAGACCCCGGCGTTCCAGCCGATGAGGATTTTGCTGATGATTGAGTCGGCTGGAGCCAGAATGCCTGCCGCGACGCCGAGCGTGGCAGCGGCGGACAGGCGAGGGTGGGTGCGGGCGAGTAGGGGCATGGAGGCTCGATGCGTCTGGGCTTTGCAACACCATAGCCCAGCGTTGTCCGTTGTCACCACAAAGCTGAATCCAATGGGATCGAATGTGGGAGCGGGCTTGCTCGCGAAGGCGGCGTGTCAGTCAACATCAATGTTGAATGTGACGGCCCTTTCGCGAGCAAGCCCGCTCCCACAGTTGATTGATGTTTGGTCAGATGTTTTTATGGTGTTTGCGCACCAGTTTCATCACCACCACAAAGAACACCGGTACAAACACCACTGCCAGGGTCGCGGTGATCATCCCTCCAATCACCCCGGTGCCGATGGCTTGCTGGCTCGCCGAACTCGCGCCGGTGGCAATTGCCAGCGGCACCACGCCGAGGATGAACGCCAGCGATGTCATCACGATCGGCCGCAACCGCAGGCGCGCGGCCTGCAGAGTGGCGTCGATCAGGTCGTGGCCTTCGTCGTACAGGCTTTTGGCAAACTCGATGATCAGGATCGCGTTTTTCGCCGACAGGCCGATGATGGTAATCAGCCCGACTTTGAAGAACACGTCATTGGGCATTCCGCGCAGGGTCACGGCCAGAACTGCACCAAGTACCCCCAGCGGCACCACCAGCAACACCGACGTCGGAATCGACCAACTCTCGTATAGCGCCGCCAGGCACAGGAACACGATCAGCAGCGACAGCCCGAGCAGAATCGGTGCCTGGCTGCCGGACAGGCGTTCCTGCAATGACAACCCGGTCCATTCCTGACCCAACCCGGCCGGGCCTTGCGCCACCAGCCGTTCGATTTCCGCCATGGCTTCGCCAGTGCTGTAGCCCGGTGCCGGTTCGCCGGAAATGCTGATGGCAGGGTAGCCGTTGTAACGCGTCAACTGCGCCGGACCCTGGGTCCAGTTGGCCCGGACGAAGGACGACAACGGCACCATTTTCTCGGCGTTGTTGCGCACGTTAATCTTCAACAGATCGGCGACTTGACTGCGTTGATCACCTTCAGCCTGGACCACCACCCGTTGCATCCGCCCCTGGTTGGGGAAGTCATTGATGTAGGCCGATCCGACGGCGGTGGACAGCACGTTGCCGATGTCGGTAAAGGAAATGCCCAAGGCATTGGCTTGCTTTCGGTCGACTTCCAGTTGCACCTGCGGCGCTTCGGCCAGGGCGCTTTCGCGCACGTTCATCAGGACCGGGCTCTTCTCGGCGGCGGCCAGCAACTGGCTGCGCGCCTGCATCAGCGTGGCATGACCGAGGCCGCCGCGATCCTGAAGGCGGAACTCGAAGCCGCTGGACGTGCCGAGGCCATCGACCGGCGGCGGTAACACCGCGAAGGCCATGGCGTCCTTGATCTGACTGAGCGCGATGTTGGCGCGGTCGGCAATCGAACTCGCCGAATCGTCACTCCCCCGGTCCGACCAATCCTTGAGCGTGGTAAACGCCAGCGCGGCGTTCTGCCCGCTGCCGGAGAAGCTGAAACCGAGAATCACCGTGCTGTCGCCAACGCCCGGTTCAGTGGCGTTGTGCGCTTCAATCTGCTCGACCACCTGCACCGTGCGATTCTTGCTCGCGCCCGGTGGCAGTTGAATGTCGGTGATGGTGTAACCCTGGTCTTCCACCGGCAGGAACGAGGAGGGCAGGCGACTGAAACACAGCCCCAGACCGATCAGCAGTACGCCGTAGATCAACAGGTAACGACCGGTGCGTTTCAGCGCGTAGGCGACCCAGCCCTGATAGCGCTCGGTCAGTTGTTCGAAGCGTCGGTTGAACCAGCCGAAGAAGCCGCCCTTGGCATGATGTTGGCCTTGGGCAATCGGCTTGAGCAGTGTCGCGCACAGCGCCGGGGTCAAGGTCAGGGCGAGGAATGCCGAGAACAGGATCGACGTGGCCATCGACAGCGAGAACTGTCGGTAAATCACCCCGACCGAGCCCTGCATGAACGCCATCGGAATGAACACCGCCACCAGCACCAGGGTGATGCCGATGATCGCCCCGGTGATCTGCTTCATCGCCTTGCGCGTCGCGTCCTTGGGCGACAGGCCCTCGGTGGCCATGATCCGCTCGACGTTCTCCACCACCACAATCGCGTCGTCCACCAGAATACCGATGGCCAGCACCATGCCGAACATGGTCAGCACGTTGATCGAGAAGCCCAGCGCGAGCATGGTCGCAAAAGTCCCCATCAACGCCACCGGCACCACCAGCGTCGGAATCAGCGTGTAGCGGATGTTCTGCAGGAACAGGAACATCACCGCAAACACCAGCACCATCGCCTCGACGAGGGTGTAGACCACTTTGGTGATCGAGACTTTGACGAAGGGCGAGGTGTCGTACGGAATCTTGTATTCGACGCCGGCCGGGAAGTAGCGCGCCAGTTCATCCATCTTCGCCCGCACCAGCGTTGCGGTGCTCAGGGCATTGGCGCCCGGCGACAGTTGTACGCTGACGGCGGTCGACGGTTTGCCGTTCAGCCGTGTAGAGAACTGATATTCCTGGCTGCCGATCTCGACCCGCGCCACATCGTGGATGCGTACGGTGGAGCCGTCTGGATTGGCCTTGAGCACGATGTCGGCGAATTCTTCAGGCGTCGACAGCTGCCCTTTGACCAGAACAGTCGCGGTGATTTCCTGGGTCGTGCGGGTCGGCAAATCGCCGATGCTGCCGGCGGAAACCTGAGCATTCTGCGCGACGATGGCGGCATTGACGTCGGCCGGGGTCAGGTTGAAACCGATCAGCTTCTGCGGGTCGATCCAGATGCGCATCGCCCGTTCGGCACCGTACAACTGGGCCTTGCCGACGCCGTCCAGACGCTTGATCTCGTTCATCACGTTGCGCGCCAGGTAATCGCTGAGCGCTACGTCGTTGAGCTTGCCGTCGGTGGAGGTGAGGGTAATCAGCAACAGGAAACCGGCGGAGACCTTCTCCACCTGCAAGCCTTGCTGGGTGACGGCTTGCGGCAAGCGCGACTCGACCGCTTTGAGGCGGTTTTGTACGTCGACCTGGGCCATCTCCGGGTTGGTGCCTGGCTGGAACGTCGCGGTGATGGTGGCGCTGCCGAGGCTGCTCTGGGATTCGAAATACAGCAGATGATCAGCGCCGTTGAGTTCTTCCTCGATCAGGCTGACCACGCTTTGGTCCACGGTTTGCGCCGAAGCGCCGGGGTAGGTGGCGTAGATTTCGACTTTCGGCGGCGCAACGTCCGGGTACTGCGCCACGGGTAACTGCCCAATGGCCAACGCACCGGCCAGCAGGATGAACAAGGCCACCACCCAGGCGAACACCGGGCGGTCGATAAAGAACTGCGGCATAAAAAAGCGTCCTGCTTACTGACCAGAAACCTGGGCAAGTGGAAGAGGGGTGTTATCTATCTGGACTTTTTCACCGGGGCGCGCATGTTGCAGGCCTTCAGTGACGATGCGGTCGCCGGGCTTGAGACCGTGGGTGACGATCCAGCGATCGTTCTGCACCGGGCCCAGTTCGACCGGTTGCTGGCCGACCCGCTGCTCGGCGTCGAGCAACAGCACCTGGGCGACGCCGGCGCTGTCACGCTGGATGGCCCGTTGCGGCACGCTGATGCCTTGCTGATTGAACGCTTGCTCCAGACGCACGCGCACGAAGCTGCCCGGCAGCAAGTCGAGGTCCGGGTTGGGAAATTCGCTGCGCAGAATGATCTGACCGGTGCCTGGGTCGACGGTGATGTCGGTGAACAGCAACTTGCCCGGCAATGGATAGAGGCTGCCGTCGTCCTGAATCAACGTGGCTTTGGCCTGACCTTGGCCCACTTCCTTTAACTGGCCTGAACGGAACGCGCGGCGCAGGTCGTTGAGTTCACGGGTCGATTGCGTCAGGTCGGCATGGATCGGGTTCAACTGCTGAATCAATGCCAGCGGTGTAGTTTCGTTCTGCCCAACCAGCGCGCCTTCAGTCACCAGCGCCCGGCCGATGCGCCCGGAAATCGGCGCGGTGACGGTGGCGTAACCCAGGTTCAGTTTCGCCCGTTCCACGGCGGCTTTGTTGGCGGCGACATCGGCGGCGGTCTGCCGGACATTGGCGCGGGCGTTGTCGTAATCCTGGCCGCTGATAGCGTTGCCTTCGATCAATTGGGCGTAACGCTGCTCTTGCAGTCTGGCCTGGAACGCGTTGGCCTCGGCCTTGCGCAATGCGGCTTCGGCGCTGTCCAGGTCGGCCTTGAACGGTGCCTGGTCGATACGGAACAGAACGTCGCCTTTTTTCACGTCGCTGCCTTCGTGGAAGGCGCGTTGCAGCACCACGCCGGCAACACGGGCGCGCACTTCGGCAATCCGTGGCGCGGCAATCCGCCCGCTCAGTTCGCTGCTGATCGACAGGGGCCGGGCTTCGACGGTTTCGATCCGCACGGTGGCCAGTGGCGCCTGTTCTTCGGCGGTCGAGGACTGGTCACACGCGCTCAGCGTCAACGCCAGTGCGATCAGGCTGAGCGTGGCAAGCAGATTCTTTGACATGTAGATACCCCAATAATGACCTCCCGTATCCTACGGGGGGCCGAGGAGGGTAGCGGTGAAGCTTTGTAGGTGCTGTGTGAAATTGTGTAAGGGTTTTGCTCAGGCGAGCGTGAGGGCGTATATCCTTGGCGGCTTGAAATTTATTGCGACAGATGTACCGCTATCGCGGGCAAGCCCGCTCCCACAGTGGTCTGTGATGTTCACAAAATCTGTGTCCACATCAAATCCCTGTGGGAGCGGGCTTGCCCGCGATGACGATCTATTCGGCGCCACTGCACTTTCTGGAAACACCCATGCCCAACATCCTCCTGGTCGAAGACGACTCCGCGCTCTCCGAACTGATTGCCAGCTACCTGGAACGCAACGGCTATTGCGTCAGCGTGATCAGCCGTGGCGACCATGTGCGCGAACGGGCGCGGGTCAATCCTCCGGACCTGGTGATTCTCGATCTGATGCTGCCGGGGCTCGACGGTTTGCAGGTCTGCCGCTTGCTGCGAGCTGATTCGGCGACTTTGCCGATCCTGATGCTCACCGCCCGCGACGACAGCCACGATCAGGTGCTGGGGCTGGAGATGGGGGCCGACGACTACGTCACCAAACCCTGCGAACCACGGGTGTTGCTGGCCCGGGTGCGGACCTTGCTGCGCCGTAGCAGCCTCAGCGAACCGCTGACCGCCAACGACCGCATTCTCATGGGCAACCTGTGCATCGACCTGTCCGAGCGCACCGTGACCTGGCGCGAGCAACTGGTCGAGCTGTCCAGCGGTGAATACAACCTGCTGGTGGTGCTGGCCCGGCATGCCGGCGAAGTGCTGAGCCGCGACCAGATTCTGCAACGCTTGCGCGGTATCGAATTCAACGGCACCGACCGTTCGGTGGACGTGGCCATTTCCAAACTGCGGCGCAAATTCGACGACCACGCGGGCGAGGCGCGCAAGATCAAGACAGTGTGGGGCAAGGGCTACCTGTTCAGCCGCTCCGAGTGGGAATGCTGAGTCGATGTTCAGAATCCTGTTTCGCCTCTATCTGGTCACCATCGTCTCGTTCAGCGCGGCGATCTACCTGGTGCCGGACCTGGTGATCCAGGTTTTCCACGAGCGCTTCGTGACCTACAACCTCGATTACTCCCGAGGCTTGCAAACGCTGATTGCCAAGCAGTTTCGCGCCGTGCCCTCGGAGCAGTGGCCGGCATTGGCGGCCGAGATGGACAAGGAATTCCAGCCGCTGCACATCGTGCTGACCCGCAATGACGACCCTGAATTTACTCGGGATGAACGTGAACGCTTGCAGCGCGGTGAGAACGTTGTGCGTATCGGTGACTGGGGCTGGCGCACCTTGGCGGTAGCACCGTTGAACGAGCAGATGGTGGTGAAAATGGTCGTGCCGCCGGACCCGACGGACGTCAGTTGGTTGTACTGGAGCATCAACGTACTGATCGGCGCGACCATGCTCGCCTGCCTGTTGCTGTGGTTGCGCCCGCACTGGCGCGACCTGGAGCGCCTCAAAAGCACCGCTGAACGCTTCGGCAAGGGCCACCTGAGCGAGCGCACGCAGATTTCCCCCAGCTCCAACATCGGCAGCCTGGCCCACGTGTTCGACACCATGGCCGGCGACATCGAAAACCTGCTCAACCAGCAGCGCGATCTGCTCAACGCCGTATCCCACGAACTGCGCACGCCACTGACAAGGCTGGATTTCGGCCTGGCCCTGGCGCTGTCCGACGACTTGCCGGCCACCAGCCGCGAACGTCTGCAAGGCTTGGTCGCGCACATTCGCGAACTGGATGAACTGGTGCTGGAACTGCTGTCTTACAGTCGACTGCAAAACCCTGCGCGGTTGCCGGAACAGGTCGATGTGTCGTTGGATGAATTCATCGACAGCATTCTGGGCAGTGTCGACGAAGAACTGGAATCCCCGGAAATCGTCATCGATGTACTGCTTCATGGCCAGCTCGAACGCTTCTCGCTGGACCCGCGATTGACCGCCCGGGCGATCCAGAACCTGCTGCGTAATGCCATGCGCTATTGCGAAAAACGGATTCAGATCGGTTTACAGGTATGCCCCAAGGGCTGTGAGATTTGGGTGGATGACGATGGCATCGGCATCCCGGAGGAAGAGCGAGAGCGGATTTTCGAGCCGTTTTATCGGCTGGATCGTAGCCGGGATCGCGCCACTGGCGGGTTTGGTCTGGGGCTGGCGATCAGTCGCCGGGCGCTGGAAGCCCAGGGCGGCACACTGACCGCGCAGGTTTCGCCGTTGGGTGGAGCGCGGTTCCGGCTTTGGTTGCCAACCCCCATCTGAATCCAGTGGCATCCCCTCGCCACAGGTCATCACCAGCCACAGGTTTTTGATGGAATCAACCCAACCCCCGCCACCTGCATCCGCTCGATCGCCGCCGCCAACGAGCCGTCCAGATCAATCGCGCGGCAAGCATCCGTCACCACAAACGCATTGAACCCCGCCGCCCGCGCATCCAGCGCAGAAAACATCACGCAGAAATCCAGTGCCAGCCCGACCTCCGGGTTGCAGCCCTTGCGGATGATCAGTTGAGCGGGGGGCAGGTCCAGTTCCGGGTGGAACTCGGCGCCGGGCGTGGCGCGTACACAATGCTCCGGCCAGAGCGTTTGCTCGCGAAAAGGCCAGTCCAGACACTAAAGAACCTGAAGCCAGTCCCGCATTTGGCCGAACCGCTGCCTTACTGCGGGCACTGATGCCTTGTTATAGTTCGGGCCTCATATTCTGCCCGGTAAAGGATCACTGCCATGCCTCAATACACCGCCTTCAGCGTCGAACTGGCCGATAACATCGCCCATGTGCAGATCAATCGCCCGGAAAAGATCAATTCGATGAACGCCGCGTTCTGGAGCGAGATCATCGAGATTTTCCAGTGGATCGACGATACCGATGAAGTGAGGGTGGTGGTACTCAGTGGCGCCGGCAAGCATTTTTCTTCAGGCATCGACCTGATGATGATGGCCGGTATGCTCAATGAGTTGGGCAAGGACGTCAGCCGCAATGCACGGCTGCTACGAAGAACGATTCTCACGCTGCAAGCCTCGTTCAATGCCGTCGACAACTGCCGCAAACCGGTGCTGGCGGCGATTCAGGGTTATTGCCTGGGTGGCGCCATCGACCTGATTTCGGCCTGCGACATGCGTTACGCCGCCGAGGACGCGCAATTTTCCATCAAGGAAATCGACATCGGCATGGCCGCCGATGTCGGCACTTTGCAACGCTTGCCACGGATAATCGGTGACGGCATGCTGCGTGAACTGGCTTACACTGGTCGCACCTTTGATGCTGACGAAGCGCGCAACATCGGCCTGGTCAATCGCGTCTACAGCGATGCCGCCTGCCTGCTTGAAGGCGTGATGGGCATTGCCCGCGAGATCGCCGGCAAGTCGCCGATTGCTGTCACCGGCACCAAAGAGATGATCAGCTACATGCGCGACCATCGCATCGACGACGGCCTCGAATACGTCGCCACCTGGAACGCCGCCATGCTGCAATCCACCGATCTGCGCGTGGCCATGGCCGCCCATATGAGCAAACAGAAACCCGAATTTCTGGATTGATTAACCATGATTTCACGCTGGACCACCGCAGTACTGGACACCGATCAACCCGGCGGCTGGGCCGTGGCGCGCAGCCCCGAAGGTTTTTTGTTCGATGACAATGGCGCGCTGTTTCCACGGGAATGGCTCAAGCGTCAGGACTTGTCGATTCTTGCCGAGCACGGCATCGGTCACCTGGATGGCGAACCGGTCTACCTGCTGGAGTTGCGCAGTCACAGCGAAGTACCGGGCTGCAACTGGAAAGGCCTGCGGGCGTTCATGCTCGAGGGCGATCACACCGTCTACAAGGTTCTGGGCTATGCGGCGCAAATCGGGACCTGGGCCCGTGAACACCGTTTTTGCGGCAATTGCGGGCAGGTGATGAGCCAGGTGCCGCGTGAGCGGGCGATGTACTGTGAACCGTGTGATATACGCCACTATCCGCGCATTTCACCGAGCATGATCGTGCTGGTGACCCGTGGCGACGAGGTTCTGCTGGCCCGTTCGCCGCGTTTTGTCACCGGGGTCTACAGCACCTTGGCAGGGTTTGCCGAGCCGGGTGAGTCAGCCGAAGACTGCCTGATTCGCGAGGTCCGCGAAGAGGTGCAGATCGAGGTCAAGAACATCCAGTACATGGGCAGTCAATGCTGGCCATTCCCGCATTCGATGATGCTCGGTTTCCACGCCGAGTACGCCGGCGGCGAGATTGTCTGTCAGGAAGACGAGATCGAAGACGCCCAGTGGTTCAACGTGCACAAGCTGCCGCCGTTGCCGGCGTCACGCTCGATTGCCCGTTACCTGATCGACGTCTACGTGGCGCGGCGTTTAGGCCACGCTGAACCAGTGCTGCCAGGCTAGGCGCACGGTCAGGCCGAGCACCACGGTGATGAACACCGGGCGAATGAATTTCGCACCGCCGCTGATGGCGGTGCGCGCGCCGAAGAAGGCGCCGACCATCACCGACAGGCCCATGCTCAGGCCGATGATCCAGTCCACTTGCCCGGAAAAGATGAACACCGACAGCGCCGCAATGTTGCTGACGAAGTTCATGCTGCGCGCCACGCCGCTGGCCTTGACCAGGTCGATGGGGTAGAGCAGCAGGCTGCTGACGGTCCAGAACGCTCCTGTGCCCGGACCGGCCACGCCGTCATAGAAACCGAGGCTGAAGCCTTGGGTCGATTGCCACTTTTTCTTGATCGGTGCGTCGCTGTCCAGCGGCGCCTTCGGTGTGCCGCCGAACAACAGGTACAGGCCGCAGGCGAAAACGATCACCGGCAGCATCTTGTTCAGCCATTCCGCCGGCAAGTAATGAGCGACCACGGCGCCGGTGAGTGCGCCCACCAGCGTGCCGACGATGGCATGCGTCCATTGCCGAGGATGGAACAGCTTGCGCCGGTAGAAAGTGAAACTGGCAGTGGCCGAGCCGAAGGTCGAACTGAGCTTGTTGGTGCCCAGCACCAGGTGCGGCGGCAGGCCGGCAGTCAGCAGCGCCGGAGTGGTCAACAGACCACCACCGCCGGCGATGGCGTCGATGAAACCGGCAATGAAAGCGACGAGGGCCAGAACGGCCAGGGTAGTGAGGTCAACGCTGAGTTCGAAAGGCATGGAATGGGCTTATTCGGCAGGGCGCAGAAGAGGGGCTGCGGGGGAAGGCCGGTATCTTACCCATAAAGTTATCCTGTTACAGCCGATCGTTCCCACGCTTTGCGTGGGAATGCCGCCATGGACGCTCCGCGTCCGCTTGGGATGTGACGCGGAGCGTCACGGGATGCATTCCCACGCGGAACGTGGGAACGATCATTACCGTGTGGATGGCCCATTACCGATCTGCCACACAAACGGCGGTTCGGTCCCGTTAATCGCCCAGTCCCCAACAATCCGCGCCTTGTAGATCACCGGATTGTGCGATGACACGGTCCGGGCATTGCGCCAATGCCGATCCAGCGATTTGCCTTCGCGCACATCCGAAGCGCCCAGGGCATTGAACAGCGCCGTGGTCGCCCGCTGGGTCAATTCCGAAACCACCACCTGAGCCTTGGCCGACTCAATCTCCGCCGCCACATTCACCGCGCGCTCCAGCGCTTCATCTCCCGAGAACCGCGCCAGATAAGCCCGTTGCGCCGGTTTCGCCGCTTTCAAGGCACTGGCTTCGGCGGCATACACCCACGCCGCCACTTCACCGACAACCTGCTGCACTTGCGAATCCTCGCTGACCCGCTGCGCATTGCCATGGCTATAGATGCGTTTACGCTCGCGTACCTGATGCGCCACATCACGCAACGCGGCGCGGCCAATCCCGGCCAGGGTTGCCAACAGCACCAATTGATAGAACGCCGTCTGGTATTTGAAGCGGGTGGCGAAGTCGATGATGTTCTCGGCGTCCACTTCAGCCTCGTTAAACCGCGAAGTGCCGCTGCCCGTGGTGCGCTGGCCGAAACCGTCCCAGTCATCGCTCTGCACAATTCCCGGTTGGCGTGTGCGGACGGCAGCGATCACATCGCCGCCGGTATCGCTGCGCTGGGCATAGACGTCGATCCAGTCCGAGAAAATGCTGCCGGTGCTGTAGAACTTCTCACCGTTGAGCCGCCACCGATCGCCGTCGGGCGAGACCTTGGTGATCACATCACCGATCGCCACGCTGCCGATCTCGGTCCAGGCGCAACCGACGATATCGCCCTCCACGAAGCGCTTGAACCAGACATCCCGAGCCGGCCCCGGTGCCGCGTTCAAACGATCCTCGGCAAAGGCGAAATGCCCGCGCAAGGCCTGGGGCACGTTGGAATCGGCTTCGGCCAGTTCGATCAGCAATTCGAGCAGCTGTGGCAGAGACGCGCCGCCACCGCCGTATTCAACCGGCACCCGCACCGCGCCGAAGCCAGCGTCCTTGAGCCATTGAATCGGTTCGTACGGCAGACTGCGGCTTTGTTCGCGCTCAACGGCACCGGCGGCGATGCGCTGGAAGATCGGCCGAAAACGTGCGGCCAACGCTTCATAGTCAGTACCGGTGGACAGCGGGTTGATTACTTGATGTTCGGTCATGGGACAGCTCCTTGGAACGGCAGTGAGTGCCATAGGGGATTGCACGGTCCATGCCGAAGCTCGCCGACCATGGTTTATTGGATGTTGTGGATTTGGGCGTGCCTGAATTGTTGCTGTGCCAACAGTGCATCAGCAAATTGCTTGAGCACATCGCATACCTGTGGCGAGGGAGCTTGCTCCCGCAGGGCTGCGCAGCGGCCCCAAAATATTTGTGAGCGCTGCGCACTCAAGCGGGAGCAAGCTCCCTCGCCACAGTTCTCTCTCGTCTCAAGAAATCAGCTGGCACGTTTGCTGCTCTGACCTCAGGACTTCCCTGAAAACCCGAGGACATGCCAATGAGTCAGCAAGCCGTCAAATTTGCCTACTGGGTACCGAACGTCAGCGGTGGGCTGGTGGTCAGCAAGATCGAGCAACGCACCCACTGGGGCATCGATTACAACCGCACACTGGCGCAACTGGCCGAAGAGGCGGGGTTTGAATATGCCCTGACCCAGATTCGCTTCACCGCCGGTTATGGCGCCGAGTTCCAGCATGAATCCGTTGCCTTCAGCCATGCGCTGTTGGCCGCTACCAGTAAATTGAAAGTCATCGCCGCGATTCTGCCGGGGCCATGGCAGCCGGCGCTGGCGGCCAAACAACTGGCAACCATCGATCAACTCACCAACGGCCGGGTGGCGGTGAACATTGTCAGTGGTTGGTTCAAGGGCGAGTTTCAGGCCATCGGTGAACACTGGCTGGAGCACGATGAGCGTTATCGCCGCTCCGAAGAATTCATTCGCGCATTGAAGGGCATCTGGACCCAGGACACCTTCACCTTTCGCGGCGACTTCTACCGCTTCGACAATTACAGCCTCAAACCCAAGCCGCTGGGCCAGCCAGAAGTCTTCCAGGGCGGGAGTTCCCGGGCAGCGCGGGACATGGCGGCGCGGGTCTCGGACTGGTACTTCACCAACGGCAACACCCCCGAAGGCATCAAGGCCCAGGTCGACGACATCCGCACGAAAGCGGCCGCGAATAATCATTCGGTGAAAATCGGGGTGAATGCGTTTGTCATCGCGCGTGACACCGAAGAAGAGGCGCGGGCGGTGTTGGCGCAGATCATCGATCAGGCCGACCCGGACGCTGTGAACGCTTTTGGCGATGCAGCGAAGCAAGCGGGCAGGGCGTCACCCGAGGGCGAGGGCAACTGGGCCAAATCGACCTTTGAAGATCTGGTGCAGTACAACGACGGCTTCAAGACCAATTTGATCGGCACACCGCAGCAGATCGCCGAGCGGATCGTCGCGTTGAAAGCGGTGGGCGTGGATTTGGTGCTGGCGGGTTTTCTGCACTTTCAGGAAGAGGTGGAGTATTTCGGCAAGCGGGTGTTGCCGTTGGTGCGGGAGCTGGAGGCCAAAGCGCCTGCAACGCCGCAAGCCGCGGTCGCCTGAACACCAAAAAAACCTGCGGGAGCCGGGCTTGCCCGCGATAACGGTTTCACATTCAACAAATAAGTTGTCTGTGACATCGCCATCGCGGGCAAGCCCGCTCCCACATGGATCTTGGTGAAGTTACAGGCCCAGATCAGACAAGCCCGGGTGATCATCCGGCCGGCGGCCCAACGGCCAGTGGAACTTGCGGTCGCTTTCCTTGATCGGCATGTCGTTGATGCAGGCGTAACGATTGAACATCAGGCCGTTCTCGTCAAACTCCCAGTTCTCGTTACCGTAGGAACGGAACCAGTTACCCGAGTCGTCATGCCATTCGTAGGCGTAACGCACGGCGATGCGGTTATCGCCATGGGCCCAGAGTTCCTTGATCAGCCGGTAGTCCAGTTCCTTGGCCCATTTGCGGGTCAGAAAGCTTTTGGCTTCTTCGCGGTTATGGGCGAACTCGGCACGGTTACGCCACTGGGTGTCCAGGGTGTAGGCCAAGGACACCCGTTCCGGGTCGCGTGAGTTCCAGCCGTCTTCGGCCAGGCGAACTTTTTCGATGGCCGATTCACGGGTAAACGGCGGCAATGGCGGACGAACTTCGGCAGTAGACATATTAAGTCTCCCTATCAAATTAACGTTCAAGCAAGTTGTCGGGCTTGTTAAAAGTGTTACAGGTCCAATAACTTTCGCGCCATGCATTGCGCATTATCGGCGGCACTGTGATCACCCATCACAAGCGCTACGGTAATGGCACCGTCGATCAGGATCAGCAGCTGTTTGGCCAGCGTCTCCGGGTCTTGTGCGCCATGTTCGGTACAGAGCTCGCGCACGTAGTCGAGCAGCTGCTGTTTGTGGTCTTTGGCCACCAGGCGAACCGGGTCTTGTGCATCGCCGGTTTCGCCGCTGGTGTTGATGAATGCGCAGCCGCGGAAGCCTTCGGAGGCGAACCAGGTCTTGAGCACGGTAAACAGGTTGAGCAGCCGGTCGGCCGGGGTTTGCGCTTTGCCGACTTCGCTTCGATACCAGTTCATCCAGCGCACATCGCGGCGTTGCAGGGCCGCGACGACAAGCTCCTCCTTGTTGGCGAAGTAGCGGTAAATACTTTTTCTGGAAACACCGGCGGTTTTCACCAGAAGATCCATGCCAGTGGCAGCGATGCCACTTTTGTAGATCAACTTTTCGGTGACATCCAGAATGATGTTGCGTGTGTCGTTGCTAGTGATTTCGTTCATGCGGCTAACAGTAGAATGATCGTTCTCCTTGGTCAAGCAGATATTTTCTTGTCTATGAAATTGCCATCGCGGGCAAGCCCGCTCCCACAGGTACAGCGCTGTTCTTGTGGGAGCGGGCTTGCCCGCGATGGGGCCAGAACGGACAGCCACAAGACCCAAACCCATCCATGGTGTAAGCTCTCGGGTTCTTCGGATTCGACCCTTTTGCGAGCCCTATGCCGTCGCTTTTCAAACGCTCTCTGCTGCCTAAACTGCGCAGTTTTCCGCTGACCGCCGATGCCGTCACCATCCTCTCTGGCGCTGCCGAGTTCCGTCGCTGCCTGCTGGAGCAAATCGCTCAGGCCACCCGGCGCATCTACATTGTCGCGCTGTACCTGCAACAGGATGAGGCCGGGCAGGAAATCCTCGATGCCCTGCACGCCGCCAAACTGGCGCGTCCGGAACTGGATGTTGTGGTGGTCGTGGACTGGCTGCGTGCCCAGCGCGGTTTGATCGGCGCCGGCAAGCAGCCGGGCAACTCGGCCTGGTATCAGGAAACGACCCGCACCCATGAAAGCGTTGTGCCAGTGTACGGCGTGCCGGTGCAGACCCGCGAGCTGTTCGGCGTGCTGCATTTGAAGGGCTTCGTGATCGACGACTGCGTGCTCTACAGCGGCGCGAGCCTGAATAACGTTTACCTGCACAAATTCGATAAATACCGCTTCGACCGTTATCACCTGCTGCAGAACCAGGCGCTGGCCGATTCGATGCATCACTTGGTTCAGCACGGCCTGATCACTTCCAAAGCAGTGCATCGCCTCGACCTGCCGAACCTGCCGACCACCCGCAGCCTGCGCCACGACATCGGCGACTTGCGCAGCCGCCTCAAGCACGCGGCATATGACACCACGGCTGGCAGCACGGCGAAGGACGGTTTATCGGTTTGTCCTTTGCTCGGTGTGGGCAAGAACAACCCGTTGAGTCGGGTGATCTGCGAGCTGATCGCCAGCGCGCGGCATCAACTGACTATCTGCACGCCGTACTTCAACCTGCCGCTGGCGGTGACCCGGGAAATCAATCGGGCACTGGCCCGTGGCGTGAAGATCGACATCATCGTCGGCGACAAGACTGCCAACGACTTCTACATTCCGCCCAGCGAGCCGTTCAAGGTAATCGCGGCGTTGCCATACCTTTACGAGATCAGCCTGCGGCGCTTCGCCAAGCGGCATCAGCGCAACATCGACAGTGGCAAGTTGAACCTGCATTTGTGGAAGGATGGCGACAACACCTATCACCTCAAGGGCATGTGGATCGATCAGCGCTACACCTTGCTGACCGGCAACAACCTCAATCCACGGGCGTTTCGTCTTGATCTGGAGAACGCGTTGCTGATCGATGATCCGAAAGGTGAATTGCTGGAGCCCCGTGGCAATGAGCTGGTGGAAATTTTCCAGCACACCAGCCGCATCGAGCGGTATCAGGATCTGGAAACGCTGCCGGATTACCCGGCGGGAGTGGCCAAGTTTCTCAAGCGTGTGAGTCGGGTACGGATCGAGCGGTTGTTGTATCGGATATTGTAGGGATTAGTACGGCGGGGTAGGTGCGTTGCCGGTGAGATTGTCATCGCGGGCAAGCCCGCTCCCACTGGGATTTGATGCGGACACAGATTTTGTGAACATCACCAACCACTGTGGGAGCGGGCTTGTCCGCGATGACGGCATCACATTCGATACATCAGTCAGCTGACCCACCGCTTTCGCAGACAAGTCCGCTCCCACAGGATCTGCGCCGGGCTGATCGCTGCGCTAATATGCTCACGACTCAAACAAGAACAAGGCTCGCCACGGTCAATGTCGGAAAAAGACACCATCTCCATTCAACTGGTGCGTGAAGCGCTGTTGCAAAGTTGCGCCCCGGGCGCTGCCACCGAAGAGGTGTTGGACAAGGTCGGCATCGATCCGGCGTTGCTGGAAACCACCGACGCCCGAGTTCCGGCTACCGCGTATGCGCGGTTGTGGCGCTTGCTGGCCCGGCGCGGCGACGATGAGTTTTTTGGCATGGACCCGCGCAAGCTCAAGTCCGGCAGTCTCGAGTTTCTCTGTCGTTGCTCGATGGTTCAGCCGAGTCTGGCCGCCGGGCTGACTTCGGGCCTGAGTTTTTTGTCGTTGATGCTTGAGCGCATGCCCGCGCAACTGGTTCGTCAGCAAAGCCTGGCGGAAATCGTCCTGCTCGAAGACGACGAAGACCCGCGCCGCGCCTTTACCTACTTCACTTACTGGATGATCGTGCACGGCGTGGCCTGTTGGCTGGCGGGGCGGCGAATTCCGATCCTGGCCATCGAGCTGCGCTGCCCGGCGCCGGATTTTTGTGATGACTACCGGGTGATGTTCTCCGAGAACCTGCGGTTCGACCGGCCACGCACGCGGATGATTTTCTCGGCCGATTGCCTGGATTTGCCGATCAAGCGCAGCCCTGAAGAGCTCAAACGATTCCTGGCTCATGCGCCGGCGAACATTCTGGTCAAGTATCGCGATCCTGAAAGCCTGGCCAGTCGGATCAAACACGATCTGCGGCAACTGCCCGCCGAGCACTGGCCAGAAACCGAGGCGCTGGCGCAGCGACTGTGCATGTCGGCCTCGACCCTGCGTCGACGCCTGGCCGAAGAAGGCCAGACGTATCAGGGGCTCAAGGACAGCGTGCGCAAGGAACTGGCCATCGTCTGGCTGGCTGAGCCGGCCATCAGCTTCGCCGAAATCGCCGCCCGGTTGGGGTTTGCCGATGCGAGTTCGTTCTACAAGGCGTTTCGCAAGTGGTCGGGGTCAAATCCGGGGCATTATCGGAGTTTGATTCTTAACGAGGCCGACTGATCTGGATTGTGTGGTGCCTGATCTGGCGCCATCGCGGGCAAGCCCGCTCCCACAGTGATATGCGGTGACCATAAATGTCGTACACACCGCAAAACCTGTGGGAGCGGGCTTGCCCGCGATGGCGTCCGCCCAGGCGACGCATCCCTTGAACCTTGGCCAAACCAGTCACACAACTTGATAGCTTTGACCATTGTCCCGCTTCCCGCGCAGAGCGAGTATTTCCCTGTTATTTACGGTTCCCCAACCTAATAAAAATACACAGGGATTCTGGCAATGCGCGATTACTTGTCTGCCACGTCACAGTTCAATTATCAGCACACCGTCGATGCCGCGCTCACAGGGTCGTTGAGCGCCCTCAACGCCTGTGTCGAGTGTTGCGACCGGCATGCCTTGCCGGGGCGCATCGCGCTGTTCTGGGAAGGCCGCGACGGCGCCAGCGCGACCTACACCTTCAGCGACTTGCAGGACAAAGCCGCGCGATTTGCCAATTTTCTGCTGGCCCAGGGCGTGAAGAAGGGCGATAAAGTCGCCGGCCTCTTGCCACGCAACATCGAATTACTGATCACCGTGTTTGCCACCTGGCGCATCGGCGCGGTCTATCAGCCGCTGTTTACCGCCTTCGGCCCGAAAGCCATCGAACATCGCCTCAACAGCTCCGGCGCCAAAGTGGTGGTCACCGACGCGGTCAATCGCCCGAAACTCGCTGAAGTGGCCGACTGCCCGACCATCGTCACCGTCGGCGGCCCGAAAGGCCAAGGCATTGTTCGGGGTGATTTCAGTTTCTGGGCCGAACTGGCCAACTACTCCAGCGTCTGCGAACCGGTATTGCTGAGCGGCGAAGACCCGTTCCTGCTGATGTTCACCTCGGGCACCACCGGCCCGTCGAAAGCGCTGTCGGTGCCGCTCAAGGCGATCGTTGCATTCCAGAGTTACACCCGTGACGCGGTGGATTTACGCCCTGAAGACGCGTTCTGGAACGTCGCCGATCCGGGCTGGGCCTACGGCATCTATTTCGGTGTCACCGGGCCGATGGCGATGGGGCATCCGATCACCTTTTACGATGGTCCGTTCACCCTCGAAAGCACCTGCCGGGTGATCAACAAATACGGGATTACCAACCTCACCGGCTCACCGACCGCCTACCGTTTGCTGATTGCCGGTGGCGATGAATTCGCCCGTTCGATCAAGGGCAAGCTGCGCATTGTCAGCAGCGCCGGCGAGCCGCTGAACCCGGAAGTGATCCGCTGGTTCGCCGATAACCTTGGCGTGGTGATCCACGACCACTACGGCCAGACCGAACTGGGCATGGTTTTGTGCAATCACCACGGCCTCGATCATCCGGTGCACGTCGGCGCTGCCGGTTTTGCCTCGCCGGGCCACCGCATCGTGGTGCTCGACGACGAATACAAAGAACTGGGCGTCGGCCAGCCAGGCATTCTGGCTATCGACCGTACCCAGTCGCCGATGTGCTGGTTCGGCGGCTACGAAGGTGCACCGACCAAGGCCTTCGTTGGCAACTATTACCTGAGCGGCGACACCGTCGAGTGGAACCCGGACGGCAGCATCAGCTTCGTCGGCCGTAGCGACGACGTGATCACCACCTCTGGCTACCGCGTCGGCCCGTTCGACGTGGAAAGCGCGCTGATCGAACACCCGGCAGTGGTCGAAGCCGCCGTCATCGGCAAACCCGATCCGGAGCGCACCGAACTGGTGAAAGCCTTCGTTGTGCTCAGCCCGCAATACCGCGCCGAACCTGCACTCGCCGAAGAACTGCGCCAACACGTGCGCAAGCGTCTGGCGGCGCATTCGTACCCCCGTGAAATCGAATTTGTCAGCGAGTTGCCGAAAACCCCAAGCGGCAAATTGCAGCGCTTTATCTTGCGCAACCAGGAAATCGCCAAGGCTCAAGAGGCCGCCGCGAAGAACGTTTCAGCTTGAATCCAAGGAAACAATGATGCAGATCGAAAACAAGGTTTTTCTCGTCACCGGCGGTGCATCCGGCCTCGGTGCCGCCACCGCTGAAATGCTGGTGGCTGCCGGCGCCAAGGTGATGCTGGTGGACATGAACGCCGAAGCCGTCGCGGCCCAGGCTGCACGTCTCGGCGCGCAAAGCGTGGTAGCGGATATCAGTAATGAAACAGCTGCGGAAGCGGCGGTGCAGGCGACGGTCAAAGCGTTTGGCGGCCTCAATGGTCTGGTCAATTGCGCCGGCATCGTCCGTGGCGAAAAGATCCTCGGCAAGAACGGCCCTCATGCACTGGACAGTTTCAGCCAGGTGATCAACGTCAACCTGATCGGCAGCTTCAACATGTTGCGCCTGGCGGCGGCGGCGATTGCCGAAACCGAAGCCAACGAAGATGGCGAGCGTGGCGTGATCATCAACACCGCCTCGGTCGCGGCCTTCGACGGCCAGATCGGCCAGGCCGCATATTCGGCGTCGAAAGGCGCGATCGCCAGCCTGACCTTGCCCGCCGCCCGTGAACTGGCGCGCTTCGGCATCCGCGTGATGACCATCGCACCGGGCATATTCGAAACACCGATGATGGCCGGCATGACCCCGGAAGTGCGCGAGTCCTTGGCCGCTGGCGTGCCGTTTCCGCCGCGCCTGGGCAAGCCGAGCGAGTACGCCGCGCTGGTCAGGCATATCATGGAAAACAGCATGCTCAACGGCGAGGTGATCCGTCTCGACGGTGCCCTGCGCATGGCCGCGAAATAAGGAGGATTAGACATGACACTTTCCAACGATCCGATTGTTATTGTCAGCGCTGTCCGCACCCCGATGGGCGGTTTCCAGGGCGAATTGAAAAGCCTGACCGCGCCGCAGCTGGGCGCCGCGGCGATTCGGGCTGCCGTCGAACGCGCCGGCATTGCTCCTGAATCCGTAGAAGAAGTGCTGTTCGGCTGCGTACTCCCCGCCGGCCTCGGCCAGGCCCCGGCGCGGCAAGCGGCACTGGGCGCCGGGCTGGATAAATCGACCCGTTGCACAACGCTGAACAAGATGTGCGGCTCGGGCATGGAGGCCACGATCCTGGCCCACGACATGCTGATCGCCGGCAGTGCCGAGGTGGTGGTCGCCGGCGGCATGGAAAGCATGTCCAACGCGCCGTACCTGCTGGACCGCGCCCGCAGCGGTTACCGCATGGGTCATGGCCGGGTGCTCGATCACATGTTCCTCGATGGCCTGGAAGACGCCTACGACAAGGGCCGCCTGATGGGCACCTTTGCCGAGGATTGCGCCGAAACCAACGGCTTCACCCGCGAAGCTCAGGACGCCTTTGCCATTGCTTCGACCACCCGCGCTCAACAGGCGATCAAGGACGGCAGCTTCAACGCCGAGATCGTGCCCGTGCAGGTGATGGTCGGCAAAGAGCAGGTGCTGATCAGCCACGACGAACAGCCGCCGAAAGCCAAACTGGACAAGATCGCCTCGCTGAAACCGGCGTTCCGCGAGGGCGGCACCGTGACGGCGGCCAACTCCAGTTCGATCTCCGACGGCGCGGCGGCACTGGTGTTGATGCGCCGTTCCGAAGCCGAGAAACAAGGCCTGAAACCGCTGGCAGTGATTCATGGTCACGCTGCATTTGCCGACACGCCGGGGCTGTTCCCGGTGGCACCGGTGGGCGCGATCAAGAAGCTGATGAAGAAAACCGGCTGGTCCCTGGACGAAGTCGAGTTGTTCGAAGTCAACGAAGCCTTCGCGGTGGTGAGTCTGGTGACCATGACCAAACTGGAAATCCCCCACGAGAAGATCAACGTCCACGGCGGTGCCTGCGCCCTGGGCCACCCGATTGGTGCGTCTGGCGCGCGGATCCTCGTGACCCTGCTCTCGGCCCTGCGCCAGAAAGGCCTGAAACGCGGCGTTGCGGCGATCTGCATCGGTGGCGGCGAAGCCACGGCCATGGCTGTGGAATGCCTGTATTAAGGGCTGACGCCAATCCCTGTGGGAGCGGGCTTGCCCGCGATAGCGATCTGTCAGACGACATCGTTGGTGTCTGGAAAACCGCCATCGCGGGCAAGCCCGCTCCCACAGGTCCAGTGTTTCAACTGACAGGCATTTTGTACGAAGGCAAAATTTTAAGGACTTGGCATGATTCCCAATGACGAACAACTTCAGATCAGCGACGCGGCCCGGCAGTTTGCCCAGGAACGGCTGAAACCGTTCGCCGCCGAATGGGACCGTGAACATCGCTTCCCCAAGGAAGCCATCGGCGAAATGGCCGATCTGGGCTTCTTTGGCATGCTGGTGCCGGAGCAGTGGGGCGGTTGCGACACCGGTTACCTGGCCTACGCCATGGCGCTGGAAGAAATCGCTGCCGGCGATGGCGCCTGCTCGACCATCATGAGCGTGCACAACTCGGTGGGTTGCGTGCCAATCCTCAAGTTCGGCAACGACGATCAGAAAGAACGCTTCCTCAAGCCACTCGCCAGTGGCGCGATGCTCGGTGCGTTTGCCCTGACCGAACCGCAAGCCGGCTCCGACGCCAGCAGCCTGAAAACCCGTGCCCGGCTGGAAGGCGATCACTACGTGCTCAACGGCTGCAAGCAGTTCATCACTTCCGGGCAAAATGCCGGGGTGGTGATTGTGTTTGCGGTGACTGACCCGAGTGCCGGCAAACGCGGGATCACCGCGCTGATCGTGCCCACCGATTCGCCGGGCTATAAAGTCGCGCGAGTCGAAGACAAACTCGGTCAGCACGCCTCCGACACCTGCCAGATCCTCTTCGAGGATGTGAAAGTCCCGGTGGCCAATCGACTGGGCGAGGAGGGCGAAGGCTACAAGATCGCCCTGGCCAACCTCGAAGGCGGCCGTGTCGGCATCGCCTCGCAATCGGTGGGCATGGCCCGCGCCGCGTTCGAAGCGGCCCGTGACTACGCCCGTGAACGCGAGAGCTTCGGCAAGCCGATCATCGAACACCAGGCGGTAGCTTTCCGGCTGGCGGACATGGCAACCCAGATCGCCGTCGCCCGGCAGATGGTGCATTACGCGGCGGCGTTGCGCGACAGCGGCAAACCGGCGCTGGTGGAAGCGTCCATGGCCAAGTTGTTTGCTTCGGAAATGGCCGAGAAGGTCTGTTCCTCGGCGTTGCAAACCCTGGGCGGTTACGGTTACCTGAACGACTTCCCGCTGGAGCGGATCTACCGCGACGTGCGGGTGTGTCAGATCTATGAAGGCACCAGCGATATTCAGCGCATGGTCATTTCGCGCAATCTTTGAGAAGGAGTCCCGTCTGTGAGCAATAAAGAGCTGAACTACGAAACGATTTTGCTGGAAACCCACGGCCGCGTCGGCCTGATTACCCTGAACCGCCCGCAAGCGCTGAACGCGTTGAATGCACAGATTGTCAGCGAACTGAACCACGCCCTCGATGGCCTGGAAGCCGATTCGAACATCGGTTGCATCGTGCTGACCGGCTCGAAAAAAGCCTTCGCCGCCGGTGCCGACATCAAGGAAATGGCCGAGCTGACGTATCCGCAGATCTACCTCGATGACCTGTTCAGCGACAGCGATCGCGTGGCCAACCGCCGCAAGCCGATCATTGCCGCAGTCAACGGTTTCGCCTTGGGCGGTGGCTGTGAGCTGGCGCTGATGTGCGACTTCATTCTGGCCGGCGACAACGCAAAATTTGGTCAGCCGGAAATCAACCTCGGTGTGCTGCCAGGCATGGGCGGCACCCAGCGCCTGACCCGCGCCGTAGGCAAGGCCAAGGCCATGGAAATGTGCCTGAGCGGGCGTTTAATCGATGCGGTGGAAGCCGAGCGTTGCGGGATTGTCGCGCGGATCGTGCCGGCGGATGAGCTACTGGAGGAAGCGCTGAACGTCGCGGCGCTGATTGCCAAGAAATCGCTGCCGATTGCGATGATGGTCAAGGAAAGCGTCAATCGCGCCTTTGAAGTCAGCCTGTCGGAAGGCGTGCGCTTTGAGCGCCGGGTGTTCCATGCGGCGTTTGCCACGCAGGATCAGAAGGAAGGGATGGCGGCGTTTATTGCCAAGCGTGAGGCCGAGTTCCAGGATAAGTAACTGCACCGATCGTTCCCACGCTCTGCGTGGGAATGCCGCCCGGGACGCTCCGCGTCCCTTCGCAAACGTGACGCAGAGCGTCACAGGATGCATTCCCACGCAGAGCGTGGGAACGATCATTTAGACCAGGTAGTGCTTAAGTTCCCTGGCAATCACCATCCGCTGTATCTCGCTCGACCCTTCATAAATCTGCGTGATCCGCGCATCCCGGTAGTAACGCTCCACCGGGTAGTCCTCCAGATACCCATACCCGCCATGAACCTGTATCGCCGACGAGCAGACCTTCTCGGCCATTTCCGAGGCAAACAGCTTGGCCTGTGAGGCCTCGGACAGACACGGTTTGCCAGCACTGCGCAAGCGCGCGGCATGCAGGATCAGCAAGCGCGCGGCGTTCAAGCGGGTGTGCATGTCGGCCAGCATATTGGCGATGCTTTGGTGTTCGATAATCGGCTTGTCGAACTGCACCCGATCCCGCGCGTAAGCCAGCGCTGCTTCGAACGCCGCACGGGCGATGCCCAGGGCTTGCGCGGCGATGCCGATACGGCCGCCTTCGAGGTTGGAGAGGGCGATGGCCAGGCCTTTGCCGCGTTCGCCCAGCAGATTGGCCTCGGGAACGGTGCAATTGTTCAGGGTGACGGCGCAGGTATCGGAAGCGCGAATACCCATCTTGTGTTCGCTGCGGTCGACGATGAAACCCGCTGTTTCGGTTGGCACCAGGAACGCTGAGATGCCGCGTTTACCCAGCTCCGGATCGGTCACGGCGAAGACAATGGCCAGTTTCGCCCTTTTGCCGTTGCTGACGAATTGCTTGGCGCCGTTGATCACCCACTGGCCGTCACGCAGTTCGGCGCGGGTGCGCAAGTTGTGGGCTTCGGAACCGGCTTGCGGTTCAGTGAGGCAGAAGCAGCCGATGGCCTGGCCGCTGGCGAGGTCCGGCAACCATTCCTGCTTTTGTTCTTCGGTGCCGTAGTTGAGCACCGGCCCGCAGCCCACGGAATTGTGGATGCTCATCAGCGCACCGGTGGCGCCATCACCGGCAGAAATCTCTTCCACCGCCAAGGCGTAGGCAACGTAGTCGACATAAGTGCCGCCCCATTCCTCGGGCACCACCATGCCCAGCAGGCCCAGCTCGCCCATCTTCGCCACCAGACCGTCATCGATCCAGCCGGCCTTTTCCCAGGCCTGTGCATGGGGCGCGATTTCGCCGCGGGCAAAATCCCGGGCCATGTCGCGGATCATCACTTGTTCTTCGCTCAATTCGATATCGTGCATGGCTCAGCTCCCGCTCTGGTCAAACCCGGTGAAAAAACTCGCCACGTGCTCGGCGTCCAGCGCCTGCAGAGTTGGCGGATTCCAGCGCGGGTTCTTGTCTTTGTCGATCAGCAAGGCGCGCACGCCTTCGATCAGGTCGCCGCGTTCGAACCACTGGCGATCCAGGTGCAGTTCGAGGGCGAAGCACTGTTCCAGGCTCAGGTGTCGACCGCGCCGCAGCATTTCCAGGGTCACGCCCATGGCCAGGGGTGAACGGCTTTCCAGCAAGTCGGCGGTGGCCATGGCCCACTCATGGCTGTCGGCGACGGTCACTTCACGCAGTTGTTCCACCATACTCGGCACATCGGGCAGGGCGAAGAAGTGATCGATGACCGGCCGCAATGCCGCTAATGGCGCAGCCGGCAGTTGTTGCACGGCGAGTTTCGCCAGCAGACCTTGAAGGTCCTTCAACGGCGTTTCGTGCCATTGGAGCTGATCGAGTTGCTCGTCCAGAGTACCCAGCTTGTTGCTTTCCAGGTACCAGTCGGCCAGGCCGCAATAGAGCGCGTCGGCGGCACGAATCTGCACGCCAGTGACGCCGAGATAAATGCCCAGCTCACCGGGAATACGCGGCAGGAAGTGGCTGCCACCAACGTCCGGGAAATAACCGATGGCCACTTCCGGCATCGCCAGACGACTGCGCTCGGTGACCACCCGCAAATCGGCGCCTTGCACCAGCCCCATGCCGCCGCCCAGCACAAAGCCGTCCATCAAGGCCAGGACCGGTTTGCGATAGTGATGGAGGGTGAGGTCGAGGGCGTACTCCTCGACGAAGAAGTCTTCGTGCAGGGTGTCGCCGCTTTTGAAACTGTCGTACAGCGAGCGGATATCGCCGCCGGCACAGAAAGCTTTCTCGCCAGCACCGCGCAACACCACCGCATGCACCTGCGGATCCTGTGCCCAGGCATCGAGCTGCTGTTGCAGACTGCGGACCATGTCCAGGGTAATGGCGTTGAGGCCGGCGGGGCGGTTGAGGGTCAGGTGACCGATGTGATTGCGAACCTCGGCCAACACTTCGTTTTGCGTGGCGTCCATGGGCTGTGTTGTCGGGGATGAAACCTGAGCAGTCATCACTAACTCCCTGCTTTTATTGTTCTTTATAGAGAAGCTCGCGCGCGAGCGATGCTGGATCGTATCAGTGCAAATTTGTGATGTACAACCGGGATACGTGCAGGTGCTGTTTGCATATTTGCCTTAAGGGAAGGCTGCGATCTTTAGCTCTTTCCTTTGATCTTTAACCCCATCCGGCAATCAACGACAGAATCGGCTGTGAAAGCTCTTCGTTCAGCGCAGTTGAGCTGTCTGGACAGGGGCTTACGACACCCGTGGCCCCCAGGCAATTGGCATTCTGGCGGTCCATTTCAAGCACTTGCGATCAAGCGCCTGGAATGGACTGCACCCCAACGACTGATTAGACCCAGTCGAAAACAACAACAAATACGGCTGCGGTGAATGCCGCATCGACTCTCTGCCCCTGTCAAAAAGTGTGGTGCGGCGCAGGCGCCAAGCCGCGATAAATCCAAATAATCCGGGACTCTAGAAGATGAATATCAAATGGCTGACCTTACCGGCATTGGCTCTGCTGTGCTGCTCCACCGGCGCCAGCGCCAAAGAGTGGAAAGAGCTGCGCTTTGGTGTGAACCCCAGTTACCCACCTTTTGAATCCACCACCGCCGATGGCGGCGTGCAAGGGTTCGGCGTGGACCTGGGCAACGCAATCTGCGCCGAGCTGAAAGTGAAGTGCGTATGGGTCAGCAATGACTTCGACGGGCTGATCCCGGCCCTCAAGGCGGGCAAGTTCGACGCCATCGAGTCGTCGATGACCGTCACCGACGCACGTAAAAAACAGATCGACTTTACCGATCGTCTGTACGCCGGACCGACCGCTATCGTCACCCGCAAGGATTCCGGGTTGTTGCCCACCGCCGAATCGCTGCGGGGCAAGACCATCGGTTACATGCAGGGCACGATTCAGGAAACCTACGCCAAGGCCAAACTGGCACCGGGCGGGGTGAAATTGCGCGCTTATCAGAATCAGGATCAGGTCTACGCCGACCTGGTTTACGGACGTCTCGATGCATCGATCCAGGACAAGCTGCAAGCGCAGATGAGCTTCCTGCCGTCGCCGCAAGGAGCGGACTTCCAGAACAGCGAAGGCATCAGCGACCCGCTGGTGCCGTCGGAAATCGCCATTGGCGTGCGCAAGGACAACGAAGAACTCAAAGGCATGCTCAACGCCGCCATCAAGGCCCTGCATGAAAAGGGCATCTACGCACAGATCCAGCAGAAGCATTTCGGCGATCTGGACCTCTACAACAACTGATCCTCGCGCCCGAACGCTGCGTCCTGGTAACAGGCGCAGCGCTTGCAAACGGGCGCCTCAAGACAGGTGACTGGCGTGAATTCCTTCCTGAATCTGATCGGGGTCGATCTTTCGGCCCTGCAAGGCTATGGCCCCTTGTTGCTGCATGGCACCTGGGTCACCCTCAAATTGTCGGCGCTGTCACTGCTGGTGAGCATGGCGCTGGGGCTGCTCGGCGCGGCGGCCAAACTGTCGCCGTTGAAGCTGTTGAACTTGCCTGCCACTTTCTACACGACGCTGATTCGCGGCGTGCCGGACCTGGTGCTGATGCTGCTGATTTTCTACAGCCTGCAAGGCTGGCTGAGCAGCCTGACCGAGGCCATGGGTTGGCCTTACATGGAAATCGATCCGTTTGTAGCCGGTATTGTCACCCTCGGCTTTATCTACGGCGCGTATTTCACCGAGACCTTTCGCGGGGCGATCCTCAGCGTGCCAAGCGGCCAGCAGGAAGCCGCCGCGTGCTTTGGTTTGAGCCGCTGGCAGCGTTTTCGCTTCGTGGTGTTCCCGCAGATGATGCGGTTCGCCTTGCCGAGCCTGGGCAACAACTGGCTGGTGCTGCTCAAGGCCACGGCGCTGGTGTCGATCATCGGGTTGTCAGATTTGGTCAAAGTCGCTCAGGAAGCCGGAAAAAGCACTTTCAACATGCTTGATTTCCTGCTGCTGGCAGGGGCGCTGTATCTGTTGATCACCAGCGCGTCGACCTACGTATTGCGTGTGCTTGAACGACGTTATAACCAGGGCGTGCGGGGGATGGCGCGATGATCGAGTTGATTGCCGAATACTGGCAACCCTTTCTGTTCAGCGACGGCTATAGCCTCACTGGATTGGCGATGACCTTGTGGCTGTTGGTGGCAAGCATCGTGATGGGTTTCTTCCTCTCGCTGCCGCTGGCAATCCTTCGAACCTCACGCTGGGGCCTGCTGCGCTGGCCGGTTCAGCTGTTTACTTATGTGTTTCGTGGCACGCCGCTGTATATCCAGTTGCTGATTTGCTACAGCGGAATCTACGGCATCGCCGTGGTCCGCTCGCAACCACTGCTTGAAGCGTTCTTTCGCGATGCGATGAATTGCACCTTGCTCGCCTTCACGCTCAACACCTGCGCCTACACCGTGGAAATCTTCGCCGGGGCGATTCGCAGCATTCCTTACGGTGAAATCGAGGCGGCCCATGCTTACGGCTTGAGCGGCTGGCGCCTGTACCTGCGGCTGATCCTGCCTTCGGCGTTGCGCCGGGCGCTGCCGTATTACAGCAACGAAGTGATCCTGATGTTGCATGCCACGTCGGTGGCGTTCACCGCGACCATCCCCGACATTCTCAAAGTCGCCCGGGACGCCAATGCCGCGACCTTCATGACCTTTCAGGCCTTCGGCATTGCCGGCCTGCTGTACCTCGCACTGTCGTTCGGGCTGGTCGGCGCGTTCCGCCTGGCAGAAAAGCGTTGGTTGAGCTTCCTCGGGCCGGCGCACTAATTCCTCTTTTCATCCAGAGCAGCGTCGCAGCAGGCGCTGTTGCAGGAGACTTATGCATGTACAAACTCACGGTTGAAAATCTGTACAAACGTTTTGGTGACAATGAAGTGCTCAAAGGGGTCTCGTTGAACGCACGGGCCGGCGATGTAGTGAGCATGATCGGTGCCAGCGGTTCGGGTAAAAGCACCATGCTGCGCTGCATCAATTTTCTGGAGCGGGCGGACGAGGGCGCCATCGAACTGGACGGTGAGCGCGTCATCACTCGCCCGGGCGCTGGCGGCATGCGAGTCGCCAACCCGGCGCAGTTGCAGCGTTTGCGCACACGCCTGGCGATGGTGTTCCAGCATTTCAATCTGTGGAGCCATCTGACCGTACTGGAAAACATCATACTGGCACCGTGTCGGGTACTGGGTGTCAGCCGCAAGGCCGCTGAAGACAGCGCGCGGGCGTATCTGGACAAGGTCGGTTTGCCGCAACGGGTGGCCGATCAATACCCGGCGTTTCTGTCCGGCGGGCAACAACAGCGCGTGGCGATTGCCCGGGCGTTGGCCGTGGAACCGGAGATTCTGTTGTTCGACGAGCCGACCTCGGCGCTCGACCCGGAACTGGTGGGCGAGGTGCTGAAGGTGATTCAGGCGCTGGCCGAAGAAGGCCGGACCATGTTGATGGTGACCCACGAAATGGGCTTTGCCCGGCAGGTGTCCAGCCAGGTGTTGTTCTTGCATCAGGGGCGGGTCGAGGAGCAAGGTGACGCAACCATCCTCGACCAGCCAAAGAGTGAACGTTTACAGCAATTCCTATCGGGTCGTTTGAAGTGAGGCAAGACGTACATGGCGGATATCCGCGATATGTCGATTGTGCTTGATCGTATCGATCAGGCCATCATCGAAGTGCTGCGCCACGAAGGGCGCATCACTTATCAAAAGCTGTCCGAGCGCGTGCACCTGACGCCCAGGCCGTGCCTGGAACGGGTGCGCAAACTCGAACAGCTCGGGGTTATCCGTGGCTACGGCGCGATTCTCGATGAAAAAAAACTGACACCGGGGCTGTCGCTGCTGGTGTTGGTGGCGTTGTCGAACCAGAGTGGGCGGTCGGCGCAAAAGGCTTTTGAGGCCAAGGTCCGTGGTTGTCCGCAGGTGCTGGAATGTCGCTTGATCAGCGGCGCGTTCGACTACAGCCTGCGCATGCGTTGCCGGGACATGGAGCATTACCGGGTGCTGACCGAAGTCTGGTTTGATGACCCGGAATTGCACATTGATAAGCTGGTCAGCCATCCGGAACTGGCGATGGTCAAGACCACGATGGAGTAATGAGCACCGCAATCCCCTGTGGGAGCGAGCAAGCCCGCTCCCACAGTGGTTTTGTAGTGTGTTCAGATGCCGGGATTGACGATTCCCGAGCCTCGCCGAATCGGCTGAATGGAACAAAATCTTCAGCCATTTCCATCATCCCCAAAGCCCTTAACAACCGGGTTTTTCCATCGCCGAAACAGACAATGAGTGCCTCTCAACCCTCATTGAATCTGTGCCCATGCAAACCACCAATACCGTTTTGATGATTCGCCCGACACGTTTCTCGTTCAATCAGGACACGGCGGCGAACAACCGTTTCCAGCGCCCGGCCAGTGTGTCCGAGGACGTGCAGCTCAAGGCCCTGCAAGAGTTCGACGGCTACGTCGCCGCGCTGCGCAGCCACGGTGTCGAAGTGCTGGTGCATAACGACCTCGAAGCCCCGCACACCCCCGATTCGATCTTTCCCAACAACTGGTGGAGCAGCCACCCCGACGGCACGTTGGTGCTGTACCCGATGCAGGGCCACAACCGGCGTCTGGAGCGCGATAAGGGTGTGCTCGACTGGCTGCGGGACGAATACCGGGTCGAGCAGTTGCTGGATCTTTCCAGCCTGGAACAGCAGGAAGTGTTCCTCGAAGGCACTGGCAGCATGGTGCTGGATCGACAGCAGCGGATTTGTTACGCCGGCTATTCCACGCGTACCCACGTTCGGGCGCTGGATCAACTGGTCGACCATTTGGGTTACGAGCTGTGCGCCTTCAATGCGGTGGACCGCCAAGGCGTGGCGATTTATCACACCAACGTGATGATGAGTGTCGGCACGCGGCTGGCCATTGCCTGCCTGGCGTCTGTCGCTCACCCAGCTGAACGCCAAGCCCTGCGTTCACGGCTGGAAGACAGCGGTAAAAAGGTCATTGCCCTGGACTGGGCACAACTGGAGTCGTTCGCCGGCAACATGCTGGAAGTCCACACCACAGCGGGGGAACCCTTGCTGGTGATGTCTCGCACGGCCTGGCAATCGCTGGATGCCGATCAGCGTCGTTTGATCGAAACCCACACTACGCCGCTGCCGGTGAACATCGACACCATCGAACGCATCGGTGGCGGCAGCGCTCGCTGCATGTTGGCCGAAGTCTATTTATCTAAACGGCTGCCTGAACATCAGTCTGCCCAGGAGCAAGTGCGATGATCGTCCGTCCTGCAACACCGGCAGATTTGCCGGCACTGTTGGCCCTGGCCCATAGCGCCGGGACCGGTTTGACCACCTTGCCGGCCGATGCGGCGCGTTTGAGCCAGCGTCTGGAATGGGCGGCGAAAACCTTTGCAGGCGAGGCCGAGCGCGGCGATGCCGACTACCTGTTTGTGCTGGAGAACGACCATCAAGAAGCGGTCGGCATCTGTGCCTTGGCGGGCGCTGTCGGTTTGCGCGAGCCCTGGTACAACTATCGACTGGGCCTATTTGTTGCCGCGTCGAAAAACCTTGGGATCAATCAGCAACTGCCGACGTTGTTCCTCGGCAATGACATGACCGGCCACTCGGAACTGTGTTCGCTGTTTTTGCATGCCGATCACCGCAGCGGTCTGAATGGCCGCTTGTTGTCGAAGGCGCGGTTCCTGTTTCTGGCGGAATTTCGTCAGCACTTCGGTGACAAGGTGATTGCAGAGATGCGCGGCTATTCGGACGAAGAGGGTGTTTCACCGTTCTGGGAAGGTCTGGGGCGGCACTTTTTCAAGATGAATTTCGCCGACGCCGACTACCTGACGGGCCTTGGCAACAAAACCTTTATCGCCGAACTGATGCCCAAGTTTCCGTTGCCGACCTGCCTGTTGCCTGAGGCAGCGCGAGCGGTTATCGGTCGCGTGCACCCCAACACCGAACCGGCACTGGGCATGCTCAAGGCGGAAGGCTTCGAGCATCGGGACTACATCGATATCTTTGATGGCGGGCCGCTGATCGAATGCGCCACCGGCGACATTCGTGCGGTGCGCGACAGTCAGGTGCTGCAACTGAGCATTGGTACGCCAGGAGAGCAGGCGGCGACGTACCTGATTCACAACCGCCAGTTTGCCGAGTGCCGGATTACGGCGGCACCGGCGCGAGTCGCCGCCGGTACTTTGATCGTCGATGCGCAAACGGCGAAAACATTGGGGTTGAGTGCCGGGGCGTCGGTGCGCGCGGTGAGCCTGGCGGTGCCGGTGCAGCAGCAATCTGCTGCCTAGTGAATCCTGTGGCGAGGGGGCTTGCCCCCGTTCGACTGCGCAGCAGTCGCAGATAAGGTCATGAGGTATGCCTGGAAAAACTCGATAGCAGGTTCTGGGGCCGCTTCGCGACCCAACGGGGGCAAGCCCCCTCGCCACAAAAGCCTGCCGCTTCCATTAGGCTCTACTGCTCAGCACTTCACCAATGCTACGGCGCTTGGCATGCAACTCACTGGCATGGATCAGTTGTTCGAGGTCTTCGGGGGTGACGTCGTAGAAGGCCTCCATGTCGGCGAGGGCCAGTTTCAGATCCGCGGCGGTGATTGCCTGGCTGTCGGTGGCGTGCATCATTAGCGGCGCCGGTTCGCTGGCGCGTTTGGGGTAACGGATGCGCGTCAGATTGTTGTATGCCAGTGCGCTGAGCAGCATCGTCGAGGCGCTGAGCATCACCGGGCCGAGGGCTTTCCACCCCATGGCGATGGTCGCCGGGTCTGCCACCACCATAAGCAACGCCAAGGCACCGGCCGGTGGGTGCAGGCAACGCAACCAGCACATCAGAATCAGTGCCATGCCCGCCGCGAGGCACGCGCTGCCGAGGGTGCGTCCGAGCACGTGAGCGACCAGCAGCGAGACCACCCCCGCGCAGAGGTAACCGCCAAGAATCGACCACGGCTGGGCAAGCGCACCCGAGGACACGGCGAACAACAGCACCGCCGAGGCCCCCAACGGACCGATCAGATGCAGCGCCACGTCGATGCCGAACACCTTGCCGCAGAGCCAGACGCTGAACATCGTCCCCAAGGCCATGCCGATAGCGGCGCGGCTCCATTCTGAAGGACGGGTATTAATGGCGGCAGGTAACCAGCGAGCAAACATGAGGCAAACGGTCCGTATAAAAATCGAGACAAAAAAAAGGCTTAGCTGGGATACCCAGAAAGCCCTTGAAAGAGTTCCAACTATTGGGGGAGGAACGCCGCACAGTGTGCCGATCAATCCTGATGCTGACAAATTCATATTAATGCAGCTTCAGTGCATTATTTTTGCGGTATCGCCACCCGCCGACCGCTCATGAAACAGAGAAAACCGCCCATTGCCGTCAACGCACTCAGGGCATAGAACATGGTGGGCGCGGGCGTGTGCAACAGCAGATAGCCACAGATCACCGGGCTCAGCGCACCGCCGAGGGCCGCGAGGTTTTGCGCGCCGTAGTAGCTCCCGCGCAGTTCTTCCGGGGCCAGGGTGTCGACGAACAGGAATTCGGCCGGGTAAATGATCATTTCGCCGAGAGTGAAAATGAACATCGCTACGCACCAGCTCACCAGGCTATCGGCCAGACTGAAACCGATCAACCCGAGGATGAACAGGCTGGTGCCACCGGCAATCCAGTAGCGCAGGTGTTCGCGCTGGAGAAACCGGCCGATCTGGTATTGCAGCAGGATCACGCTGATGGCGTTGCAGGCGAGCAGGGCGGCCATGGTTTCCAGGGCACGTTTGGTGTCTTGGGTGACCAGCAGGTATTGCGACAGGTACAGGGTGAAACGACCGTGCACCACGGCGCTGAGCAGGCAGCCGCAGGTGAACATGATCAGCGTGCGGTCGTTCTTCAGGGTGATCAGGGTTCTGAGGAAACTCTGGGGCTGGCCGATGGCGGGTGTCTGGACCGGGTCTTTGGGAATCCCGCTCATCAGGAAAATACTGAAGAATGCGATGCCGCCGGCGATCAGGAACGGCGCAATCGGATACACGCCGGCGATCACCACGCCGAGCATGGGGCCGGTGGCGTAGCCGATATTGGTCAGCGTGTAGCGCAGCGAAAAAGCCTTGGCGCGTTGGCCCACAGGCAGGTTTTCGCTGAGGATCGCCTTGGACCCGATCAGGAACAGCGCCGAGGCGGTTTCGGTGATCACCAGGGTGGCGGTGGTCAGGTAGAGGTTTTCGGCGAAGGTCAGCAGCAAGAAACCGATGGCACTGGAGAGCATGGCGAGAATCAGCAGCCGACGCTTTTCGAGGCGGTCGATGATGTAACCGCCGTAAAGGGCGAGCAGGGTGGCGATGAACACCGCGATGCCCAGCAACAGGCCGACGTCCTGTTGGTTGAGGCCGAGTTTGTTGCTCAGAAACAGGGTGAGCAATGGGCTGGTAATGGCGCGGCTGACGACGATGGTCAGCGAAACGATCATCAAGCGGCGAATAACGAGGGAGTAAGTAGCCACGGTGGGGCAAATGTCCTTATTCAGTTTGTTGATCGTTCCCCACGCTCTGCGTGGGAATGCAGCCAGGGACGCTCCGCGTCCCAAGAGCGGACGCAGAGCGTCCGGTGAGACATTCCCACGCAGAGCGTGGGAACGATCACGGTGTGTTCAGCCATTGCTCCAGTGATTCGACAGAACTCAAACTTTCCAGACGCCACAACTGTTCCAGCAATTGACTGGCCTGCTGTCGTGGCATCACCCGCCCAGCCAGGCTGAAAAACTTCTCCTCCAGCGCTTCATCACTCAGCGGATTCCCCGGCGCACCCAACGGCACCTCAACACACAAACTCGCGTGCCGACCGTCCACGGTCTGCAGGCTGACCACAGGCTCGCCATCCTCCGACAGTAGCGGGTCGACTTCAAGGCGAATGCGCGACATCCAGTGAGCGATCCGCGGATGGTGGCGCTGTTCATCGTCGTAGGCTACCAACCGGCAATGCCCATGGACCAGCCGGGCCGCGAGGGCATAGCGCAGGCTCATTTGTGCCGCTGGCAGGCTATTGATGTCCTGACCGCCACACATGTCCTGAAGGAATCCGCACAGCGAAACCTGAACGCTTTCGACCTGATCCACGCTGACCTGCAATTGATCGAGCAACAGACCCAATGCATCGATCGCCGAATGCGTCCCCCGGCATGCCGCGTAGGGCTTGATCGAGCAGCGGGCGAGCTTCCACACATGGCCCAGTTCGGCATCCAGCGCCTCGGGCACGGCGGTATCCGCCGCGAGGGTCTTGAGAAAACCGCCCCAGACATCATCGAACAGCTTTGTCGGCCCGGTGATGCCTTGTTGAGCAAACCGCGCCGCCAGCAGTCCACCTTCGGCGGCCCGGCCGCTATGGAGTTTTTTGCTTTGCGAGCCGTCATGGATGAAGGCCCAAAGACCACCGCTGAAGCTGCCGGCGATGCCCAGCGCCGCCAGGGTTTGCTGCGCATCCAGCCCCAGAATCCGCGCACTGGCCGCTGCTGCGCCAAACACCCCGCACGTCGCGGTGGAGTGCCAACCGGCGCCGTTGTGGGCCGAGTAACTGCCGCAGGCTTCGAGTACCCGACGGCCGATTTCGTAGCCGATCACTACAGCGGTGATCAACTCGCGGCCATTTATCGGTCTTTCAGACATCGACACAGCGGCCATCACCGCCGGCAGCACCACCGCGCCGGAGTGGTCGCAGCCGCCGGTGTCGTCCAGCTCCAGGGCATGCGCGGCGATGCCGTTGAGCATGGCGGCCTGCGCTGCGCCGACTCGCTGATCGGTGCCCCAGACCAACGTGCTGCCGGCTTCACCCTCGAAAACCTGACGCGCCTGCTTCGCCACATCGCTGCCAGCCCCGGCCAGGGTTACGCCGAAAGTGTCGAGGATGTGTCGCCTGGCTTGCGCTACCAATGCGGGTGGTAAATCTTCGAAGCGAGTCTCCACACAAAACTGCGCCAACCGCTCCATCCGCATGACCCCATCGTAGGCGCTACCGAAGGCTGCGATCTCTTGATCTTTCATACCCCGTAATCCCGATAATGACGTTCGTACACCGCCGCCGGGTGATCCTCGGTCACGGGCGCTGCCGACTCGGCCCACCATTGAGCGACTTCGGCACCAGTTGCGATCCATACATCGTCGTGCTGTTGAATGCTTTGCAGCAATTCGCGCAACACACCGATCCGCCCGGGCGTGGCGATGATCTCCGGGTGCAGCCGCAGCACGTAACACAGCCCGAATCGATGAAACCCGGCGAAGTCCATTTGCAGGTTGCCTAAGGTATGGCTGTAGGAGGCGATGCGCGATTGCGCCGGTGGCACCGCCGGGCTGAGGTTGAAGGCGAAGTAGGGTTCGTCTTCCAGTTCGTAGTGCAACGGCAGCTCGATCACGTCTGGCGCCGTCGGGTGAGCAAAGGGCAAA